>JBPYFB010000163.1:0-10265 GCA_051986465.1 Rugosimonospora sp. | reverse complement strand
TACGCATCCGGCTCCCCTTGGCGGCCCCCGACACGGTCGCGGAGAGCGCGGTCGCGGAGAGCGCGGTCGCCGGCAGCGCGGTCAGCCGGTGCGCACCGGACTCCACCACGAGCACCGAGCCGTCCGGTCCGGGCAGCACGTCGCTCGGCTCCGCCAGCCCGGTCGCCACCGTGCTGACCACCCCGTCCGCGAGCCGCCGGATCGCGCCGTTGTACGTGTCGGCGATCAGTACCGAGCCGTCCGGCATCGCGCGCAGGCCCAGCGGGTGCTGCAGCCGCGCCTGCTCGGCCGGGCCGTCCATCAGACCGAAGTCGAACAGCCCCTGACCGATCGCGGTGTGCATCCGCCCGTCCTCGACGTACCGCACCGCCGACGATTCGCTGTCCGCGATCCACAGCCGGTCGCCGGCGACCGACAGGCCCGACGGCTGCGCCATCCAGACCTCGTCGAGTGGCCCGTCGCGCAGCGCCTCGACGGTGGTACCCGCGTAGACCCCGGTCGTGCGCTTGATCGGATCGAACCACCAGAGCTGGTGTATCCCCGCCATCGCGACGATCACCCGGTCCTGGTACCAGGCGACGTCCCAGGGCGAGGAGAGGTCCACGGCGAGCGCGTCGTGCGCGTGCGCATCGGGTGCGGTGCGCCACTGCCGGCCGGTACCGGCGATCGTGCTGACGTAGCCGTCGCTCAGGCGTACCCCGCGCAGCAGGTGGTTGGCGGTGTCCGCGACCACCAGGTCGTACCCGGCGATCTCCGCGACGTGCGCGGGTAGCGGGCACAGTCCCTGCGGCTCGGCGAAGCTGGCCAGGTGCGCCGGACCGTCCTCGCGTCCCCGCTCGCCCGAGCCGACGCGCCGCAGTACCGTCTCCGCGTCCGGTGCCAGCGCGACGATCTGGTGCTGCGCGGAGGACGATACGAGAAAGCCCTCGGCCACCGCCACAGCCTTGCCGGGGAAGCGCAGTACCGACTCGACGGCCGGCGGCGGCACGTACGGCCCCTCGCCGCGGTGCAGCGTGCCCTTCGCCTCGTGCCGCGCGATCAGTTCCTCGACGAGCGCGGCGAGCGCGGCGGCGTGCCCCTCGCCCGCCATGGTCGCCACCACGTACCCCTCCGGGTCGACCACCGCGAGCGTGGGCCAGGCCCGGGCCGCGTACTGGTCCCATGTGGACAGTTCCGGGTCGTCGAGTACGGGATGGCCGACCCCGTACCGCTCGACCGCGGCGGCCACCGCCTCCGGCTGCTTCTCGTGCTCGAACTTGGGCGAGTGCACGCCGATCGTGACCAGCACGTCGCGGTACTTCTCCTCCAGCGGCCGCAGCTCGTCCAGTACGTGCAGGCAGTTGACGCAGCAGAACGTCCAGAAGTCGAGCAAGACGATCTTGCCACGCAAGTCCTTTATGGACACCCGCCGGCCGCCCGTGTTCAGCCAGGCCCGGCCGGTCAGCTCCGGCGCCCGTACCCTTGGGGTCGGTGCGGAAAGCGATGTCATGTCGTCAGTCGTTCCCATCCACTGTCAGATCGCCGTTCCCGGTGGAGATTTGAGTAGGGGCGTTGCCTCGGCAGGATAACCACCACGGCCGTTTCGCAGCGCGCTCGCCGCGATCCGAATGAGGTCAATGTTGACTCCCGCGGCGCCACTCGGATCGTGCACCTTCAGTTTCAGGTCGAGGCTCACCTCGGTCTCGCCCCATCCCTGCGCCTCAAGGTTAAGGTGCGCCACCTTCTGGGATTTCAGATGCGACAGGTACCCGAGCGGAGCCACCTGAACCTTGTCGGTTGCCGACAGGGCGTTGAGCTTGGACTGCTTCTTGGTATTGGGGTTTTCGACCAGGTTGCGGAAGTCTTCGGTACCGCCCAGGTTGACCTGGTAAGAACTGACCAAGGTGAGACCTCGGTCCGCAAGCAACCGCAGCAGCGCGTCGTGCACCACCGAGGTGCCGAACTGGCTGGCCAAGTCGTCACCGAGCAGCGGCAGGCCGGCTGCCGCGAACCGGTCAGTCCACATTGGATCGCGGGCGATCGGGTCCGACGTGGTGTTGATGAAGGCGACGCCGGCCTTAGCGGCGGCCTCGGCGTAGGCCCGGGCCGTCTCCGGCCGGCCGCTCGGTGCCGAGTAGAGCAGCACCTCCGCGCCGGCCAGCGCCGCGGCCACCCGATCCACCCCACTCGCATCGACAAGACCGTTCGCTACCGAGACATTCGCCCTGGGAAGATCGCAGCGCAGTTGCGGGAAGTTGTTGGGCGGCAAGAAGATTGCCTCGGTCAAGTCCTTGCCGATCTTCTCCGGGGAGGTGGCGAAGGCCGCGACGACGTCGATGTCGGCCACCCCGATCCCGTCGATCATCGGCCGGTGGATGCCTGCCAGGCTGCCTGTTTGGCGGTAGAAGGCAATACCCTGCACCAACGCTGACGTGTTGTTGCCAACGCCGACGACTGCGACTCTCACGCGTTCGATCATGAACAGGAGGGTACGTCAGCCATGGGAAGCCCTGTCGTAACGCGCCTCGCATAGGGTCGACGCGTGCCCGACACTGTGGTGATTCCCGGCCTGATGTTCGGACCGGGCGCCGGAATGCTGATGTACGCGAGCGAGGTCGCCGCCCGGCGCGGGGCGACCGTACACCGCCACTCCTGGACCGAACAGCCGCCACGCCCCGATACCCCGACGATCGTGGACTGGGTACGCGCCGAGCTGTCGCCGGTACTCGACGCCGCCGCGACCGCGCCACTGCTGATCGGCAAGTCCCTGGGCAGCAACGCCGCGGCGCTCGCGGCCGAGCGGGGACTGCCCGCCGTCTGGCTCACACCCCTGCTCTCCCAGCCCTGGGTGGCCGCGGCACTGCGCGCGGCCACCGCCCCGTTCGTGCTTGTCGGCGGTACCGGGGACACGATGTGGAACGGCTCGCTCGCGCACGAACTCACGCCGTACGTCCTCGAGGTCGCCGGCGCCGACCACGGCATGTACGTGCCCGGCCCGCTCACCGACTCGATCGCGGTACTGCGGCGCATGGTCGTCGCGATCGAGGAGTTCCTCGACGCGACCGGCTGGCCGCAGGCGACGGTCAGTGCGCTGGCGTGAGGCAGAGCACCTGGTTGGGCGTACCGGGGCGGTGCAGCACCACGAACGGCTGGTTGGCGTCGGGGCAGGCGCTCTGCTTGTCCACCTTCGCGACGATCTTGAAGGCGCCAGCGGACGAGCAGGAGGTCTTCGTCGCCGAATCGCCGGACTGCTTCACGCACGAACCCACCGGATAGCTGTTGTTGCCGGTCGACAGCGCGAGCGTGATGCCGACGGCGACGAGAACCACCACGACGACGGCGCCGACCACGAGACCGATGATCAGCCCGCGCGGGCGCTTGGCGGGGGCCGGCGCGGGCGCGCCACCGTAGACGCCAGGGCCGCCGGCGCCGAACGGGCCGGACGGTTGGCCGCCCGGGCCTTCGGGGCCGCCGAAGGCGCCTGGGCCGCCCGGGCTGCCGAAGCCGCCGGGCTGGTCCTGGTTGCCGAAGGCGCCCGGGCTGCCGTATGAGCCCGGGGAGGCTGGGCTGCCGTATGAGCCCGGGGCGCCCGGGCTGCCGTACGAGCCCGGGGCGGCCGGGCTGCCATACGAGCCGGGGGCGGCCGGGCTGCCGAACGAGCCCTGCGCGGCCGGCGCGGCCGGGCTGTCGAAGGGGCCGCCTGGGACGGAGGCGCCGCCTGAGGCGGTGGCACTGCCTGGGGCGGCAGCGCTGCCAAACGCGCCCGCGGCGGCCGGGCTTCCGTAGGCGGCCGGGCTGCCGTACCCGCCGGGGGTGGCGGGGCTTCCGTAGGTGCTGCCTGGGGACGCTGGCGATCCGGGCCCGCTGGGGCTGCTGCCGTACCCGCCGCCCGGCGTCGTGGGGTTGCCGAAGGCGTTGAATTCTTCGGACGCGGCCGGGCGGCCATAGGTACTGGGGGCGGCGGGCGACCCCGGCGCTCCCGGTACCGACGCGCGGCCGGTCGTGGGCGGTGCCCAGCCCGGGGGCGGCTGCGGCGGCTGCGGGTGCTGGGGCTGCTGCGGCGGCGCTTGGGTCTCTCCGGCGTCCTCCCCGGGCTGCCAGCCGGGCTGGTACGGGCCGTCGGACGTCATCTGAGCCTCCTGGTTGGTTCGCGATCCAGCAGTGCCCAACCGTACCCGGATTGCGAATATCCCGCGTGCAGAGGACCCGATCCCGTGAGATCGGGTCCTCCCTGGTTCACACCCAGGCCAGCAGGGCGGCCTCCGGATCGGTGAGGAACGCGCCCACGTCGCGAAGGAACTTCGAGCCCAGCTCGCCGTCGATGATCCGATGGTCGAACGAGAGGCCGAGCGTGGTCACGTGGCGTACCTTGATCTTCCCCTTGTGTACCCACGGCGCCTCGCGGATCGTGCCGAGCGCGAGGATCGCGGATTCGCCCGGCGGCAGGATCGGGGTACCGGTATCCACCCCGAACACGCCCACGTTCGTGATCGTGAAGGTACCGCCGGCCATGTCCGCTGGCGCCGTCCGGCCCGCCTTCGCGGTCTGTACCAGTTCGGTCAGCCGGTCGGCCAGTTCCCGCAGCGGCAGCCGGTGCGCGTCCTTGATGTTCGGTACGACCAGCCCCCGGTCGGTCGCGGCGGCGATGCCGAGGTTGACGTACTCCTTGACCACGATCTCGGATCCGGCCCAGCTGGAGTTGACCATCGGGTACCGGCCGATCGCGAGCAGGACCGCCTTGGCGACCAGGAGCAGCGGGGAGACGCGTACGTCGCGCCACTCGGGAAGCTCCTTGAGCCGATCGAGCGCGCGTACCGACCGGGTCGCGTCGACGGTCAGGAACTCGGTGACGTGCGGCGCGGTGAACGCGCTCGCCACCATGTTCTCGGCGGTGAGCTTACGTACCCCCTTGACCGGGATGCGCTGTTCGCCCCGCTGTCCGGGCGCCGCGAACGTGACCGGAGCCGCGACCGGGGTCGTGACCGCCGCCTGCACGTCGTCGCGGGTGATCGAGCCCTGCGGCCCGCTACCCACCAGGCCCGTGAGGTCCACGCCCAGATCGCGGGCGAGCTTGCGGACCGGCGGCTTGGCGAGCACCCCGTTGGTGGCGGCTGGCACCGGCGCGGGCGTGGGCTCCGGGGCTGGCGGTGGGGTCGGGGTATGCGTCGGGATGCGGGGTGGCGGCGGGGAGACCCGGGCCCGGCGCTTCGCGGTACCGGTCTTGGGCCCGTACCCGACGAGTACCGGCGTACGGGCCGGCTTCTCGACGCCATCGGCTGAGGGCTCTTCGGCGTCCACTGTGGACGAACCAGACGACGGATCGGTGTCGATCGCGATGATGGGGGTACCCACCTCGATCGTCTCGCCCTCGCCGTGGAAGATCTCGCGGACCTGGCCGCCCCACTTCGCGGGGATCTCCACCGCCGCCTTCGCGGTCTCCACCTCCACGATCGGCTGGTTGAGCTCGATCACGTCGCCGACCGAGACGAGCCACTTGAGGATCTCGCCCTCGGTCAGGCCCTCGCCGAGATCGGGCAGGCGGAACTCCTTGACGCGATCGGCGCTCACCATCCGAAGCTCCGATCCACCGCGTCCAGCACGCGGTCCAGATCGGGCAGGTACGCCTCCTCCAGCCGGGCGGCCGGGTACGGGATGTTGGGGCCGGTCACCCGCAGCACCGGTGCTTCCAGCGAGTAGAAGCAGTGCTCGGTGACCCGGCTCGCGATCTCCGCACTCATGCCCACGTTCGAGGGCGCCTCGTGTACCACGACGAGCCGGCCGGTCTTGCGCACCGACGCGTACACGGGCTCCATGTCGAGCGGCGACAGCGAGCGCAGGTCGATCACCTCGAGGCTGCGCCCGTCCTCCTCGGCGGCGGTCGCGGCGTCCAGCACGGTACGCACCATCGGGCCGTACGCCACCAGCGTCGCGTCGTTGCCTTCGCGCAGCACCTGGGAGCTGTGCAGGTCGAGTGCTGCGCTGGCCGGGTCGACCTGGCCCTTCTCCCAGTACCGCCGCTTCGGCTCCAGGAAGATGATCGGGTCGTCCGAGGTGATCGCCTGCTGGATCATCCAGTACGCGTCGTTCGGGTTCGAGCAGGCGACCACCTTCAGCCCGGCCGTGTGCGCGAAGTACGCCTCCGGCGATTCGGAGTGGTGCTCAACGGCGCCGATACCGCCGCCGAACGGAATGCGGATCACGATCGGCAGGCGCATCTTGCCCTGCGACCGGTAGTGGTACTTGGCGACCTGCGAGACGATCTGGTCGTACGCGGGGTACACGAAGCCGTCGAACTGGATCTCGCAGACCGGCCGGTACCCGCGGATGGCCAGCCCGACCGCGGTGCCGATGATGCCCGACTCGGCCAGCGGCGTGTCGATGACGCGGTCCTCGCCGAAGTCCTTCTGCAGGCTGTCGGTGATGCGGAAGACCCCGCCCAGCTTGCCGACGTCCTCGCCCATGATGAGGACCTTGGGGTTGTCTTCGAGGGCGCGGCGCAGGCCGGCGTTGAGGGCCTTCCCGATCGTCATGGTCTCCATCACTCGCCACCTCCCGCGAACGACGCCAGGAACTCCTCGTACTGCGCCCGCTCGGCGTCGATCTCCGGCGACCCGTTCGCGTAGACGTTGTCGAACAGGCTCAGCGGCTCGGGGTCCGGCATGGCCAGTACCCGCTCGCGCAGGTGCAGCGCCTCGGTCCGGGCCTGCTCGTCGACCTCGGCGAAGTACCCGTCGTCGGCCAGGCCCTGCTTGGCGAGGAAGCGCCTCATCCGCAGGATCGGGTCCTTGGCCTGCCACGCCTCGACCTCGCTCGCGATCCGGTAGCGGGTGGGGTCGTCGGAGCTGGTATGCGCGCCCATCCGGTACGTGTACGCCTCGATCAGCGTCGGGCCCTGCCCGTGCCGGGCCTGGTCGAGCGCGGCGCGGGTGACCGCGTAG
Source organism: Rugosimonospora sp. (assembly GCA_051986465.1). Taxonomy (GTDB): domain Bacteria; phylum Actinomycetota; class Actinomycetes; order Mycobacteriales; family Micromonosporaceae; genus DATEJJ01. The sequence goes on along the minus strand of JBPYFB010000163.1, from coordinate 3,348 downwards.
CAGGCGAACACGTCGTTGCCGTCGACCCGGACGCCGGGGAAGCCGAAGCCGGAGGAGCGCTGGTAGAGGGGTACCCGGGTCTGCCGCTCGATCGGCTCGGAGATCGCGTACTGGTTGTTCTGGCAGAAGAAGACGATCGGCGCGTGGAAGACGCTCGACCAGACGAAGGCCTCGTTCACGTCGCCCTGGCTGCTCGCGCCGTCGCCGAAGTAGGCGATGACCGCCTCGTCGCCCTGATCCTCGTGGGGGGCGCGGCCTTCGGTCGAGCTGGCCGCACCGCCGACCCGGCCGTCCAGGGCGATGCCCATGGCGTACCCGGTGGCGTGCAGGGCCTGTGCGCCGATGACGATCGTGTACATGTTGAACTTGGTCGCGACGGAGTCCCACGCGCCCTGGTCGACGCCGCGGAACAGGCTCAGCGGCATGATCGGGTCGATGCCGCGGCAGTACAGGACGCCGTGTTCGCGGTAGGTCGGGAACGCCATGTCCTGGGTACGCAGCGCGCGGCCGGAGCCCACCTGGGCCGCCTCCTGGCCGAGCAGGCTGGCCCAGATCGCCAGCTCGCCCTGGCGCTGCAGCGCGGTCGCCTCGGTGTCCAGCCGCCGTACGACCACGAGGTCGTGGTAGAGGCCGCGGTACTCGTCGTCGGTGAAGTCGACGTCGTATGCCGGGTGGTGGATCCGGTCGCCGTCGGAGGTGAGCAACTGCACGAACTCGGCATCAGTGCCCGGGGGGTCACCTTTCGCCATCCGCTTCTCCCTGTCATGTCGGCCTCGCAGCGGGGTCGCCCTGCCAGGCTCGTGGATCGTGTCTCCGCGCCCCTCCCGGTGAGGATGGTGCACGGGGGAGTGCTGGCCTGGGGTAGCCCTACCGCAGGGTAAGCGGAGCGGCCACCTCTTCGCCTTTCGGTCCAGCATGGCAGACGGTGTGCCGGTCGCCACATTTGGCGGTCCGGTCGGTTGAGTGGCCGATCAGACTCGCGGGGGCAAACGGGACGGCCCGGGCGAGTCGCGGATGGACACGCCGGGGCGGCAGTCGCGCGGTGGGCGGTACCTCGTTCACTGTGTGGGACGCTGTCGGACCGAAGGAGTGGTCGTGCCGGATCTTGGGCTGGCCGGCCCGACGCACAGGTACGCGCTCATCGTGACCATGTTGGTGGGCCTCGCCGCGGTGCCGACGGCGATCGCGCTCGGCGCCGCTCAGGCGGCCGTGGACGGCTCTGGCGGTCCGCCCGGCAGCACGCCGCTCCTGGGCCTCGGGCCGGGCGCGCGGGTCGCGGTGATCCCGGACGCCACACCGCCCGCCAGCCCAGCACCGACCGGCGGCTCAGCAGAGAACGGCGCCACGTCGGTGGGTGCGCCGAGCGCGCGACCCAAGCCGCACCCGACCAAGCCGCACCCGACCAAGCCGCACCCGATCACGCCGCCGCGGCGGTGCCATCACCACAAACACCACAAACATCACCACCATCGAGTACGGGCGCATCGCCACCAGCACCGAGGCTGACTCGGGCTCAGCCGTGTTCGGCGTTGTACGCCCGCAGCCACGCGTCGACCGCTGCCTCGTCGGTGAGGTCCACGCCCTCGGCGACGAGCCGCGCCATCGCCTCCGCCGCCGGGCTGCGCCGCTCGCCGGTCGCGCACAGCCGCACGAACTCGGCCCGATCCTCGTTGACCTGCCGGAACGTCTCCTGTACGGCGTAGTCGGGCAGGTCCAGGCGGCGCCCGGCCCAGACGATCCACCCGCCGAGTAGGCCCGGCAGGGTTGCCACGTCGGCCTTGTCGAGCACCGCCCGCTGGTGCACCCACTCGGTGAGGAACGCGGTGACCGAGCGCGGGCTCCAGCGCAGCGGGTCGCCGCCGCGGCTGGTGGCGAAGTTGACGATCAGGCCGAGGCAGTAGTCGACCGCCTCGCCGCGCGAGCCGCTGCACCCGGCGAACCCCGCCAGGCTCGCCTCGGGCGAGCGCAGGAACTCCTCCGCGATGTTGCCGCCCTCGTCAGCCGGTACCGCGGGCGCCGGCTCGTCGGGCTCGTCCAGCTTGTCGGGCAGTAGCGCGAGGCGGGACAGTGCGAGCGCCCGGTTGGCCGGCAGCGACTCGCTCGCCGGCAGCTCCGGGGCCAGGTCGGTGGCGCGCAGGTACGCGAGGGCCGCGGCGCGTACCGTCGCCGGCGGTACCTCGGCGAGCCAGGTCATCCCGTCCGGATCGGCGCGCTGGCTGTCGCGCAGCTGGTCGAGTACTGCCGCCGCGGGCGCGAGTACCAGCACGTCCTTGGCCAGCCCGAGGTTGTGGTCGGCGAGTACCACCACGGCGTGCTCGGGGCCGCCGCGCTCCGGATCCTCGTACGCGAACGTGGCCACGTAGCTCGTCTGGTCCCCGTACCGGTCGCCGTACGCGTACCCGCCGGTCACCCGTACCGCCTCGCCGGAGAGTGCCGAGGCGACCAGGGGAGCCTCCGGGTCCTCGCTGGTCGACAGGTACTCGCGCAGCGTGCCGACGAATGCCTCCAGGGTCGGGCCGCGGTCGGGCGACAGCCCTTCGTACACGCTGCCGAGCAAAGTGGACACCAGCAGCTCCGCGTCGAATGCCGAGCCGACCTCGCCGATGCCGTGCGCGGCGCGCAGCAGTGCCTCGGGCAACCCGCCGCCCTGGCTCGGGCCTGACTCCGCCATTCCCCGAGCCTAGCGATGCTTCACGGATGTCCTGCGCGGCTGGCCGGTTCGTCCGTTTCGTCATTCCCGAATGCGTCGCCGGCCGAGGAAAGTGCCGAACGTGCCCGGGCGTACCGGCCGAGCAGCCCCTTCACCGGTTCCACCACCTGCTGCCGGGCGACCTCGAAGACGCTGCCGCGCAGCCTGCGCAGGGCCTGCTCCTGCACGAGGTGTGCGGCGGCGACCCCAGGTGGCAGCAGGATCAGGCGCAGCAGCAGGCCGGCGGCGAGGGCGGCCACCGTCACCACGGCGGCCAGCGGGACCGGCCCGACCTTCGGATCCCAGGGCGCGTGCGTGCCGAAAGTGGGCGCCAGCGGGCCGGCGACGAGCCAGACCAGGCCGCCGAGCGCGGCCAGCGCGAGCAGCCACTGGGCCGTCGCGGCCAGGCGCCACCAAAAGGGGGTACGGGTGGCGCCGAGGTCGGTGCCGGCCAGCGCGCGGTCCAGCGCGCTGGGCAGGTCGCCCATGCCTGCGCGGGCCGCGGACGATACCGCGCCGTGCCACGGTTCGGGCAGCCCGGCGCTGACCCGGTCGGCGTACCCGCGCACCGCGAGTCCCGCCTCGGCCGGCTGCGTCGTCACGGGTCGGGTCACCCCGGACCCGTGCCGCCAGGGCGGGCGGATCGGCAGCCAGCGCAG
>JBPYFB010000162.1:0-13142 GCA_051986465.1 Rugosimonospora sp. | reverse complement strand
CCGTACACGGTGGCGGTCCCGAACACGTCATCGTGAACGGCCAGGCGCAGCGATGCGCCACGCACCTCGGCGGCACGGGCGAGCAGCCGCATACCGGCGTCGCCGCGATCGTCGATTGGCGCGGCGTCATCGGCCGGCAGCGCATCGCCGGCGGCTGCGGTGTCACCGCAGGCGTGGGCCAACGCCCGCAGCGCCGCCCGGCCGACCGCCTCCTGCCACGTCAACCCGGCCGCGATCGCGCCATCGGGCTTGCCGTCGGAACGCGCCCGGTCCCGGTCCAGCGCGGCCAACTCCAGGCCGGCGACGACCGCGCGCAGCCGCGCAGCTTCACGGCTGGCCCCCACGGCCCGCACCACTCGGCCGCCGCGCGGCGTGCCGGCCATCTCGGCCTCGACCACCCGCAGCGGGTACTGGTCGTGCCCCCTCTCGTCGAGTCTGGTTACCAGCCCCAGCGGCCGGTCGACAACCTCCGCCGCCCGCCGTTCCAGCGCCTCCACCTCGGCCCGGCCGTCCGCCTCATCCGGAGCACCAGCGGTGGCCGGGGTCTCCGCGCCGCCGCTTCGGCGGTCCGCGCCGCACGATACGCAGTCCGGGTGCGGGAAGAACCGGTGCGTCACGGTGACCGCGGTGTCCGGGTCGAGGTGGGTCAGGTGAGCTTCCTGTGTGGGTGTCACACCCACCGCCGCCCCGAAGTGCACGGCCGCGAGGATGCCGGCCACCAGACCCGTCAAGGGACCGGACAGCGCGGTGTCGAGTTCACCAGGGCGCGCCGCACCCGGTTGTCCGGTACCAGATCCGGCATCCTCCGGCAGCCCGTCGCCGTGCCGCAACCACGCGCACTCCCAGCACGCGGTCGCGCCGCCGGCGGTGGGACCGAGCCACACCCCGTCCGCCGCGCCGATCGCGTGCAGGGACGGGATTCCGGCCGCCCGGGCCGCCCGGGCGATGACCAGCGCCTGATCCGGTACCGCCAGGTCGGCGCAGTGCAGCACCACATCCCGGTCCACCAGCCATGGCCGCAGATCGTCCACTGTGGATACCTGGTCCACCGGCGGCAGTACCGTCAGGTCCTGGAGTTTGTCGCCTTCCCGCGCCTGGGCGAGGAATCCCGTGTAGTCCTGCGTGTCTGCGATGGGCAGTACCGCGGGGTGCCGCAGGCCCAGGCGCAGCACGACCCGGATCAGCGCCGCCAACGTCTCACCAGAACCGACAAGCAACACCCGGGACAGCCGGAACTGCTCGAACCGGTACGCCGCCGAAGCGCCGGCCTGCTCGGCGAAGGCGATCTCCGGCGCGTACCGCCGTACCTCCCAGTCCTCCAGCCCGTGCGGCGCCTCGTTGGCCACGTCGTGCGCGATACCGCGCTCCACCAACGTCTCCAGCAGCTTGCGGACCACCTCCCGGCGCTCGCCGGTCAGCCCGGACAGCAGGGTGTCCACGTCCTTGGTGCCATCCAGGTGCGGGGCGATCCGCTCGACCAGTTGGTACAGCGAGGCGCCGACCAGCCGCACGCTGCCCGTGCCGGTCTGCAGCAGGACACCGTCCTCCAACGGCACGTAGACACAGTCGTATCTCAGCTTTGGCTTAGGGTTCATCGCGACCACCGATCGTTGCTTCGTCACAGGAGCATCAAGGACAGGTTTGTCGGGGATGGTGCGGCGGCGCCGATGAGCACTTCCACCAGCGCCGTATGTCCGGGTGGCAGGTCGAGCAGGGTGTCCACCGCGGCGATGTCGTATCCGAGCAGGGCCCGGGCGCTCAGCCCGACCGCGGCGGCGGCCAGGTACAGCCGTTGCACGGCAACGCCCGCCAGCATGTTGAGTACGCGATACCAGCGCGGGCCAAGAGTCTCGACACCCGACTGGAAAGAGCCCACGACGAAGACGCTCACCGCGTTGGTCAGCGCCGGCCGGGCGTGCGGGTGGGCGTCCACCACTGTGCTGGCCGCGTCCGGCCAGCCACTCCGCACGAGCATCTGGTCGGCCGGCCGGTACCGGTACGCGCCGGGCGGCACGCCGGGTGCCTCGGGCACCACGCAGTACAGCGTCAACGGTTCGGCCAATGCGGCCGGCAGGTCGTTGGGTACCCGCAGACCGGCGCCGCCGGTACCGCCCGGCTCGCCCCCAGCCGCCGAAGCCAGTACCGCGGCCAGTTGCTCGACGCGTACCCCGCCGCGCTGGAAGCCGTCCACGGACTGCCGGGTCAGCAGGTGCGGCCGCAGGTCCAACGCGGCTGTACGGGACAGTCGCAGTCCCGCCACGACGTCGCCCTGGCCGGTGGCCGCCCCCGTGACGGCATCGGCCGGCTCGGGTGGCCTTGGGCGGGCCGCGACGGTACCGCTCGCCCGGTGCAGCGCCATCGCGTCCGGATGCACCAGATCGGCCCCCGCACGGTCGATCTCCAACCCCGCGCCCACCAGCGCGGTCGACCCGGGCACAGTCGACCCCGGGGCGCGCTCGGATCCGGCCACCTCGATCACGGCGTACGCCGTTTCGAGCCGTGGGTCGGTACCCAGCGCCGCAGCCACCTCTGCGTCGTCGTGCAGGAGATGGACCCGGGTGGCAGTCCCGTCGACGATGAACTGGCTCAGCAGCGCACCGATGTCGACGCTGCTGAGCCGGTAGTAGAAGTCCCCGTACTTCTGGACGTTCTTCCATGGCCGGCAGGCGATGACGATCAGGTCACCGGATGCGGTCGCGATCCGCCCGCGCACGTCGCCGGCCGCCACTGCCTCCAGCGCGTGCCGCACCGGGTTGTAGTGGTACAGCCCGGCGTCGAGGACGGGCGAGCCGGCGGTGGCCAGGTACAGCTCCGCCGGGTAGGAGGCGCCGCCCGACGGTACCGGCCGCACCGGCGTCGGGATCAACCGGCTGCGACCCGGTTCGCCAGTAGCCGGCCACCGGCCGGCCGCGAACGCGAGGCCGGCTTGGGTGTACAGCGACAGCCGTACCAGTCCGTACCCCAGGAAGACGGCGCCGAGGTGGCCCAGCTCGTCTCCGCCCGCCCGGCCCGGCCACGGCAGGTCCACCCGGCGCGCGGCCGGGTACCACTTCGGGCTCAGGAATCCCGCGATCGGTCGCGCCGGACCGTTCCCGCCCTGTGCCAGGCTCCGGTACCGGGTCACCAGCGACAGGTCCCCAGTCATCCCCGCATCTCCCTACGCACTGATGCCTCCGTCGATGATCAGGTCGGTACCGACCGCATACGCCGCCTCGTCGCCGGCCAGCCACAGCACCGTCGCGGCGATCTCCTCCGGACTCGCCAGCCGGCGCAGTGGCAGGTGCGGCGCGAGGCGGGCGTCCCGGGTCGCGCGGTCCTCGCCGTCGATCAGCGTCATCGCGGTATCCGTCAGCCCTGGACTGATCGCATTGATCCGCACCCCGTCGCGGACGTACTCCCGCGCCGCCGTTCTGGTCAGCGCCACCACCGCGGCCTTGGTCGCGGCGTACCCGGCCATGCCGGGCATCCGCACCTGCGTGCCCATGTTGGAGGCGACGTTGACGATGACCCCGCCGCCGTGCGCGCGCATGTGCCCGATCTCGTGCTTCATGCACAGCCAGACGCCGGTCAGGTTCGTTGCCACGAGCGCCGACCAGTCCGCCTCGTCCACCTCCGCGGTGCGTTGCCGGGGACCCACCACGCCGGCTGCATTGATTGCCACGTGCAAGCCGCCGTACCGGCTGACCGCGGTCTCCACCAGCCCGGCCACCTCCACGGGCCTGGTGACATCCGCCGGGCAGGCGCTGGCCAGGCCGCCGTCATTGGTGATGTGCCGTACCGTCTCGGCCAGCCTGGTTCCGTCCCGCCCCGCGACGAGCACCCGCGCACCGTGCCGGGCGAACGCCCGCGCCGCCGCGCGCCCGATACCCGAACCCCCACCGGTTACCAGGACCACCCGTCCGGCGAAGCTGCCTGGCTCGCCAGACCCGGTCACGACGCGTCCGCCGCGAGATCGTCCGGTTCACACGGCGTCAACCGGTACCCCACCCCGCGTACCGTCCGCACCTGGGCGGCGAAGCCGAGCTTGGCGCGCAGCGTCGCGATGTGTACGTCCAGCGTCCGCGACGGGCCCAGCCGGCCTCGCTGCCATACCTCCGCGATGAGCCGGGAACGCGGTACCACCACGCCCGGCTCCGCCGCGAGCAGCGCCAGCACCTGGAACTCCTTGCGGGTCAACTCCAGTGGCTGGGTGTCCACGAACGCCTCGAACCGGTCCAGGTCGACGGTGAGCGCACCGACGCTGACCACCCGGGCCGGGTTGACGCGGGTCCGGCGCCGTACCGCGTCCAGCCGGGCCAGCAGTTCCGGAAAACTGAACGGCTTGACGATGTAGTCGTCGGCGCCCGCGTGCAGGCCGGCCACCCGGTCGGATTCGGCGCAACGGGAGGTGACGATGACGAGCCCGGTATCCGGCCGGGAGCGCAGTTCGCGGCAGATCGTCAAGCCGTCGCCGTCTGGCAGGTCCAACTCCAGCAGGATCAGATCCCAGTGCCGCGTGGAGTTGAGGACCAGCGCCGTTGCGGAGTACTCAACCTCGTGGTCGCGGCGCCGAAGGGCGGCGGCGAATGCCAGCGCGAACCGGCGATCGCCGTCTAACAGCAGTAGCCTCATCTTTCGGACCCCCGTCCTCCGACTGCGGCACAGCGTGGTGGGACGGGATTTCACCGTGATTGATTCCTGATTGATCCGGATCTTCGCCGGTCGTCTCGTGGGCGGCGTGCGTCAGTGGGGATTGGTGCTAGCGGGCTAGCGGGAGTTACGCGCCGGGTACCGCGGCCGACCGGCGGACGTCCTCAAGCACGGACAAGGCGCGGGAGCGGAGGTTGACGGTTTCGCCCCGCTGGGAAATCGCCACCGCCTGCTCGGCGTACCGGCGTGCCTCACCAATGGCGCCCATCCGGCAGTGCGCCACGGCCAGCCCGATCAGCGCCTCGACCTGGGGGATGGGCGTACCGAGCTCGCGCGCGAGGTCAAGCGCCTCCCGCCGGTACGTGATGGCGTCGCAGAGCTGTCCGCGCCGCTCGTGGATGCTGCCCAGCACGTTGAGCGTGTCGGCCTCGTAGCGGCGGTGCCCGATCCGGCGGATCACCTGCAGCGCCATCTTCGCCAGCCGCATCGCCGAACCCTGGGCGCCCAGGTCGCGCCACACCGCCGCCGCGCAACGCAGGGTGTACGCCTCGCCGACCCGGTTACCGATCTCGCGATGCAGGGCGAGCGCCCGGTTCAGCACCTCCAACGCCTTCGCCCGGTCGCCGAGCGCGTGGATGGCCTCGCCCAGATTGGTCAGCGCGATGGCCTCGCCCGCGTACGAGCCGATCTGGTGGTAGAGCTGCGCCGCGCGCTCGTACTGCTTGCCGGCCTCCTCGAGGAGCCCGAGATCCCAGTACACGACACCGAGGTTGGTGTGGTTCACCGCCTGGCCCTGCAGCCACCCGGTGCTCTCGTTCAGCGTCAGGGCCCGGTGCAGGTTGTCGACCGCCACCTGAAGCAGGCCGGCGAGATGCTGCTTCTGCGCGAGATTGCCGAGTACCGTCGCCTCGCCTTCCCGCCAGCCGATCTCCCGAGTGATCCCCAACGCCTTGCCGTACTGGTCGAATGCCTCGTCGTACCGGCTCATGCCGCCCAGCACGTCGGCCATGCAGATCCGGCTGATGGCCTCGCCCACCGGGTGGCGCTCGGCGAGCGCCGCGTCCAGGCCGGCTCGCGCGATTGCCTCCCCTTCCACCAGGGCACCGGACTGGAAGTACCCGCGCAGTACCGCGGCCAGCGACCACGCGGCGGGGCGAGGGCCCAGTGCCGCCGCGGCGCGCGCGGCGGCGACCAGGTTGGGCAGCTCGTCGGCGAGCCACGCGGACGCCTCCGACCGGTTCTGGAATCGGGTCGCGCCCGGCTGCGGTTCGCCCGGCGGACACCAGCTCGCCGCGGGCGGCAGCCGGAGAGTCTGCGGCTTGAGCAGCTGGCTCGCCTGGTCGGCGGTCTGCACGTAGTACGCGTACAAGCGTCCGATCGCCGCGGCCCGGACCTCCGGCGTCTCGGCCGCCGTGGCGTATTCGGCCGCACACAGGCGTAGCAGGTCATGCAGGGCGTATCGGCCCGGCCGCGGTCGCTCGACCAGGTGTGCCGAGGCGAGGTACGTCAGCGGGCGGCTGGCCTGGGTGGCCGGCGCACCGAGCAGGGCCGCGATCGCCTCCAGCCCGTAGTCGGGTCCGTCGGTCAAACCCAGCAGCCGGAACAGGCGCTGGGCCGGGTCCGGCATCGCCGCGTAGGACAACTCGACCGCGGCGCGTACCGCCGTCTGCCGGTCGTCGCTGACCTCCAGGGCATCGAGACGGTCAGCGCCGCGCAACTGGTCGCGGTACGCCCCGATCGTCTCTTGTGGATCGCCCGCGATCCGCGCCGCCGCGATCCGCAGAGCGAGGGGCAGGTGGCCGCAGAGCTCGGCCAGTTCATCGACGGCGCCCGGTTCCGCGGCGGTTCGTTGCCCGTCGAGCATCTGTAGGAGCAGTTGTCTGGACTCGTGCGCCGGCAGCACGTCGAGCAGGATCCGCGCGGCGCCCTCCCGGGCCACCAGCCCGTCCAGCCGGTTGCGGCTCGTCACCAGCACCAGGGAGCGATCGTCTCCGGGCAGGAGCGGTCGTACCTGGTCGGTGTCGCGCGCGTTGTCCAGCACGATCAGCATGCGCCGGCCCGCCAGCAACGTCCGGTACAGCGCCGCCGCCTGGTCGACCTCGCCCGGAATCCGCTCGCCACTGACGCCGAGCGCGACGAGGAAACGTGCCAGTACCTGCGCGGGCGAGAGTGGCGCCGTTGGCGCGAAGCCGTGCAGGTCCACGTAGAGCTGGCCGTCCGGAAAGCGGTCCCGCACCCGGTGCGCCCAGTACACCGCCAGCGTGGTCTTGCCCACGCCCGCGGTGCCGGCGATCGTGGAGATCAGTACGGCGGGCGGGTGTATCCCCGTGGTCGACTGGTTGTTCTCCGCCACCAGCGCGTCGAGCCGGGCCAGCGCTTCGGCCCGGCCGACGAACGCCGCGGTGAGTGCCGGCAACTGTGCCGGGATCGGATTGCCGCCCCCTGGCGCGGGTGTGGAAACCGACGCGGGAAGGCGGCCCTGCAGGATCCGCACGTGCAGGTCCCGCAGGCGCGGCGACGGTTCGCTGCCCAACTCGTCGGCGATCGCCTGGCGCAGCCGGGCGTAGCACTCTTGTGCCTGCGTGACCTGCCCCGCGCCGGCCAGCGCCGCGAGTAGGGGCTCGGCCACATCCTCGGCGGTGGGCTGCTCGGACAGCATGGGCTGCAGCCGGGCGATGACCGCGTCGTAGTTGCCGAGCGTCACCTGCGTCTGCGCCCACTGCACGATGACGCTGGTCCGTTCCCGGCTCAGGCCGTAACGGATCCGTTCGGCCCATTCGCCCGGTACCCCCGCCAGCACGAGGGGCTGCCAGACCTCCACCGCCTGCTGAAGGACATCGGCGGCGAGCGCGGGGTCGGCCAGCGGGCGTGCGGTGGCGACCAGGTGCCGTGCCTGGTGCAGATCAACCAGCAATGGATCGCAGTCGGCCAGGTAGCCGCCGAACGCCGTCCGCAGGTTCAACACGTCGTCCGGGCAACCCGCGGCGCGCAGGGCCACCCGCAGCCGGGCCACATACGTGGCTAACACACCGCGGGCCCGGTTGGGTGGTCGAGCGTCCCAGACGCGGTCGATGAGGGCGTCAAACGGTACCGGCTGACCAGCGTCCAGCAGCAGAGCGGCGAAGACACACCGCTGCTTGCCCGGTCCCGTGTCAACGGGCCGGCCGGCAATTTGCGCCTGAACCGGCCCGAGGAGCCGCAGAACTGTCTCGGCGGCCCGCCCCCGTTCGGCCACGCCTACCACCCACACCACGCCCAAGAGCCCGAGTGAGTCCGGAATCGATGCGCGTCAAGAACCCGTCACGTCATCCCCTACGGGGGTTAGTATATCGTCCACCCTCGACCTCGTGGGGGCAGCGCTTCCCGGCCCGGCGCGGCCTTGATCCACTGAACCGGCGGCGGTCACGTCCGGCCCGCAAGCGGTCGGTAGCGTGGTCGGGGTGAGCGGTGAGGGCACAGCCGACCGGGCGGGGCAGTGGCGCGCCCAGCGGGACCGGGCGATCCAGGCGCACGCCGCCGACGCCGCGCGCCGGCTGGCGGCCGAGACGGCGGCGGCGCGGGCGCTGATCGCGGACTTCGCGGCGGCGGCCCGGGAGCGTGGACTGCGCGCGACGCCGCTGGTGGCCCGGGGGTACTCGGGGCGCGGCCGGTACCGGACCGGCCTGCACGGCTGGTACCTGCGCCCCGACGGCACCATCGCGGTCGGTACCGACGGGGAGTTCTACGTGCTGAGCGTGGCCGACTCGGTCCGCGGCCGGGTGACCGGCGTGACGGTAGCGCCGGCCGAGCCCCGGCTGGTGGTCGGCGAGGGTGCCCGGGATGGTGAGCGGATCTCCCTGGCCGAGCTGCTCCGCCTCCGGCTGGCCGCGGGCGACGACTGGCCGCTCCTGTAGTCCTTCCTATGGTCCCGAGTAAGCCGCGCGCGCCTGGCGGTCGAGGACGTAGCGCCGCTGCAGGAGCAGGCTCACGAGCATGAGAGTCCCGGGTACCACACCGAAGCCGAGGCGGATCATGTCGTGGGCGAACGGCGACTGGGTGACGTCTTCGTCCACTGTGGAGCCAACGAAGCCACCGATCGCGAGGCAGGCGGAGTAGAGGTACGGGCCGAGCGCCCCGCCCGTGGCTTCGGCCGCCGTCCAGACCCCCAGATAGGAACCGGACCTGGTGGGGTCGGCGGCGCGCACGACGTCCGGCACCATCGAGAACGGCAGCAACTGCAGGGCGGCGAAGCTGACACCGAGGACGGCGACCGCCGCGACGAGGGTGGCGATGCCGACGGAGCGGCCAAAGGCCAGCACCACGCAGCCGGCGACGAAGGTGGCCTGGGCGACGAGGAGCCCCGATTGCTTGCCGATGCGGCGCGCCACGCGTACCCAGAGGGGAGTGGCGACCAGGGCCGGCGCGACGAACGCGGCGACGAGAACCGTGGTCAGCTTCGGGCGGCCCAGCTCGTAGGTCGCGTAGTACGGTACGGCGGCGAGGACGAGGTGGCTGGTGGTCGACATCATCAGGTAGCTCGCGACGAGCCAGCGGTATTGGTTGTCCCGCAACGCATCCAGCAACGCGCGCAGGCCGGGTGCGCGGCCGGTACCGGTCTCCCGCGACGCCGCGGCATCGCCCAGCCGCCGGACCCCGCGTACCCCGACGAGCATCGTGGCCAGCATGGCGACGCCGAGGGTCGCGCCCATCGCGGCGTACCCGAACCTGTTCTGAATCAGCGGCGCGAGTACCCCGCTCGCCAGGATGCCGAGCGTGAGTACGACCATCCGGAAGCCCATCAGGCGGGTTCGCTCGTGGTAGCCGATCGCGAGGTCGGCCGGGGTCGACAGGTACGGCACCTGGTAGAGCGCGAACGCGAAGTTGCCGATCACGAACGCGACCGTCACCCACCCGGCGGCGGGCCAGCCGGTGGTGCCGCCAGGTACCGCGAACAGCAGGGCGAAGGCGATCGGCAACGCGCACCCGAAGAGCATGAGCCGGCGGCGGTGGCCGTGGCCGCGCCGGTCGGCGTCGGAGAGCCGGCCGACCCAGGGATGCAGGAGCACGTCGAGGATCTTGGGGAACAGCAGGGCCAGGCCGGCCACGGTCGGGCTGACCGCGAGCACGTCGGTCAGGAAGAACAGCAGGAGCAGGCCGGGCACGGTGACCCAGATGCCCATGCCGAGTGAGCCGGCGGCGAAGCCGAGGAGGCTCGGGCGAGGCAGGCGGTCCACGGGCGGCTCCGATAATCCAACGATCGTGGGATTGTAGGGCACAATTGCGGGCATGACCATGGAGCGCAGGCGCGGGCCGGGCCGCCCCCGCCGGGCCGAGCAGCGCGACACGCACGCGGCGATCAGGGACGCGGCCACGGCACTGTTCGCCAGGCGCGGCTACGACGCGGTGAGCCTGCGGGAGGTCGCCGCGGCGGCCGGGATCGACGTCGCGACCGTGCACCACCACGCCGGTACCAAGGTCGATCTCTACCGGGCCTGCTTCGCCCGGGTCTTCGCGGCCGAGACCGAGGCCCTGAGCGGTGCGGTGGCGGCTGCCCACGAAGGGCTGCGGGCCGGTCCCGAGGAGGCGTTCGCACGGCTGCACGCCCTGCTCGACGTCTTCGTGGACTTTCTCGAACGGGTACCCGAGACGACCGCCCTGTGGCTGCGCCGCTGGTCCGAACCTGACCTGCACGCCGATCTGGACGACGCGTACTCACTGCCCCTGTACCGGGCGGTCGAGGAGGTACTGGTCGCCGCCGCCGATCTCGGCCTGCTCGTCGAACCGTCCCCGCACATCGCCGTACGCAGCCTGGTCTGGTCGGTACACGCCCACGTCGTGAGCGCACCCGCGGGCGGCGACGAGCGGGTCGAGTTCCGGGCGTTCGTGCACCGCTGGCTGGACCGGATGTACCGGGCGGCGTGACGCGGGGTTGACGCTCCGCCGGCCGGCGAGGCACTATCCAACGGCTGTTGGATTAAGGAGGCCGGCCATGCAGGTGGCGGTGATTGGCGCCGGGCCGTCCGGGTTGGCCACCCTCAAGGCGCTCGCCGATCGGGGCGTACCCGCGCGGTGTTTCGACCCCGGCGACCGGGTCGGCGGCCTGTGGGTACTCGGCGCGCCGCACTCGTCGGCGTACCGGACGCTGCACCTGAACACCAGCCGTACCCGCACGGAGTTCGCCGACCACCCGATGCCGCCGGACTGGCCGGACTACCCCGACCACGCCCGCATCGCGGGATACCTGCACGACTACGCCGAGAAGTACGGCCTCCTCGACCGGGTCAGCCTGCGACACACGGTCGAGCGGGTGACCCGCGCCGGCGATCGAGCGCTGGCTGGTGCCGGCTCCGCGAGCGTCGCCGGCGGCAGTTGGGACGTCACGGTCCGCGGTCCGGGCGGTACAACCACGCAGCGGTACGCCGCGGTCGTGGTCGCCAACGGCCACAACAGCACCCCGAACGTGCCCGGGTATCCGGGCGAGGCGTCGGTCGAACAGATGCACAGCCACGACTACCGCGATCCGGCGCAGTTGGCCGGAAGGACGGTACTGGTCGTCGGCGGCGGGAACTCGGCGATGGATATCGCGGTCGATGCCTCGCACGTCGCGGCGTCGACCCTGCTGTCCCTGCGGCGTGGCGTCTGGATCGTGCCCAAGCACCTGCTGGGCCGCCCGTCGGACACCCTCAACGGTGCGCTCGCGCAACGGTTGCCGTGGCGGGCTCGGCAGCGGATCAGCGAGACGATGCTGAAGGTAGCCGTCGGCAAGCCGAGCCGGTACGGCCTGCCCGATCCCAGTCACGGCTTCCTGCAGGACCACCCGACGCTCTCCGACGGGCTGCTGTCCCGGATCAGCCACGGTGAGATCGGGGTACGCCCCGGCATCGCGCGCATCGACGGGACGGCGGTGACATTCACCGACGGCCGGCAGGACAAGGTGGACCTGATCGTCTGGTGCACCGGATACCGGATAGACCTGCCGTTCCTCGATCCGGCTCTGCTCGGCGACGGCGCCGACCGGCTTCCGCTCTACCGCCGGGTCTTCCACCTCGACGCGCCCGGCCTGATGTTCGTCGGCCTGATGCAGTCGACGGGCGCGGCGCTGCCCGTCGTGGAGGCTCAGGCCCGGTTGGTCGCCGCCCACCTCGCTGGCGGCTACGCACTGCCCAAAGTGGACGAGCAGCGGGCCGACTGTGCCGCGCAACTGGCCGCCGCCCGCGACCGTTGGGGCGAGCGCCGGCCGGCCATGCGGATCGACTTCGACGCGTACGTCGCCTTGGCCGCAAAGGAATTGGCCGCGGGCACCCGCCGGGCCGCCGCCGGGCAAGGCGTCATCTGGAAGGACCCGACATGAACACACTCGCCGGACGCCGGGTCATCGTCACCGGCGCCGCCGGAACCTTCGGCCGGCTGCTGTGCGACCGGTTCACCGCCGAAGGCGCCCGAGTCATCGGGCTCGATCTGCACGGCGGCGCGGTGGGTGCGGTACCCGTCAAAGGCTGCGACCTGACGGACAACGACGCCGCGGCCGCGGCGGTCGCCGAAGCCGTCGCGGAGCTCGGTGGCTTGGACCTTCTGGTCAACAACGCCGGTGTCGGCGGCCCGGCCCCGGCCGAGTACGCCCCCGGCACCGCCGCCCGCCAGCAGATCGAGGTGAATCTCATGGCGGCCTGGCACACCACCGCCGCCGCGATCCCGGCGCTGGAGGCCGCGCGGGGCCGGGTGATTTTCGTATCGAGCCGGATGGCGGTGCTACCGCTTCCGCTGGCGGCCGCGTACGGCGTCAGCAAGCGGGCGCTCGCCGCCTATGCCGACGCGCTGCGCCTGGAGGTCGGTACGCACATCGGGGTGACCGTGGTCTATCCCAGCATGGTCGCTTCGCCGATCCACGAGGCATCGGCTCGGGCCGGCCTCTCGATGGACGGGGTATCCCGGTACGAACCGGCGGCGGGCGTGATCGACGCGATCGTCCGCAGCGCTGCGTCGACAAAGCCGCTACGAAACGTCGCCACCACTCGGCGCGGTCGCTTCGAAATGGCGGTGGCAAGACACTTCCCGGCGCTCGCGGCGGCCATGGTACGCAAGACAATCAGGGCCCGTATCGCCGCCGGGGACCTGGACGGCGCGCCGCTGGCCGCGGGCATGGTGCGCCGGCAGTCCGCCGCCACATAGCCGCCCCGCTCATGGCCGCCCTCGTTCGCCGTGCCGGGATTCCGCATTGATGTGACCATGGTGGGGTGGCAGATCGACTCGTCGCGTTCGTCCTCGGCGGTGGTGGCGTGCTTGGCGCCGTCGAGGTCGGCATGTTGCGCGCCCTGCTGCGGTACGGGATCGCGCCCGACCTGATCGTCGGCACGTCGGTCGGGGCCATCAACGGTGTTTTCGTCGCTGCCGACCCGCGGGAAGCGGTGACCGACCGGCTCGCCGCGCTGTGGTCCTCGGTGCAGGCTCGCCAGGTTTACGGCGACTCGCGGACCCGGCAACTCGTTCGGGTGGCAAGCGGCCACCCGCACCTGCACTCGCCCCGCCCGCTGCGC
>JBPYFB010000161.1:0-4420 GCA_051986465.1 Rugosimonospora sp. | reverse complement strand
CCAGGACACCGGATCCGTGCCAACCGCTGGGAGAGCGGAAGACGTCTGATGGCTTAGGGAAACGGGAATTCGCGTTCGTGCGAATGACGCGAGATGCGACTTGGGGGCCGAATGTTCTCTTATGGCGCACTCACCCGCGGGACGGGTGTCGATCCGAGGAGCCTGACCTTCGCGGTGCTCGACGTGGAGACCACCGGGCTCCGCCCGGAGCGCGGGGCCCGCGTCTGCGAGATCGCGATCGTCCGGATGCGCGGCGACGGCGAGGTCGTTGACGAGTACGCCACTCTCATCTCTCCCGAACGCCCGATCCGCAACGACTTCTATCCGCTCGCGCCACCGCGCTGGTACTGGCGGCTCTCGTCGGCCGGGCACCCGAACGGCTCTCGTGGTACGGCCCCGCGCCCGTTCCCCTGCCGGCCCTACCGTCCTCGGGACTGATCGCCCCTCGTGCCGGGCAGCTCAGGTGCGGCAGCGAGGGATGGCCGGCCACGCTCACGGCGCGGGCCGAGGCGGACGGCACGGTCACGACCGCCGAGCTCCGGGAGCCGCGGCGCGCGGCGAAGAGCCTGGCCGCCACCCATCTCATCCACGACCTGGATGAGGCGGCCGCCGCCGAACGCTCGCGGCGCAACGGGCCGCTCAAGGGCCGGCGCATCCTGCCGGTCGGCTCCGCCCAGAGAGCCGCCACGGCCGCGCTGGTGGAGCTCGTCAACGTGGCGGTCGAGCACGGCGCCACGGTGGCCGCCAACGCTACCAAGACCGTACGTCTCGTGATCGTCGCCGGGGAATCGGCCGACCCACGCATCGAGCGGGCGCGCGCCTCCGGCGTCCAGGTCGTCGGCGTGGACGAGGCGGAGCGGCTGGTCACGGCGGCGATCGAGCGCGCGGCGGCGAAGCACGGGCTGTTCGACCGGGGCGCGGGCGAGGTCGTGGCCGCCGAACTGGCGGAGGAAAAGCGCCAGGCGCATGAGAGGCCAGCCTGGCATGAGTTCTGGCGAGCGCGGCGGCTCACGACCGGCGAGTACCGCACGCGGTTCGTCGACCCCTACGAAGACGCCGACGACTAGGACGATGACGACGACTGAGGCGCCCCGGGTCGCGGGCGATGCCACCACCGCCGGCCCGGCGGCATCGCGACCGCGGCGGTACCGCCGTCAAGACGGAGCCGAGGATCCGCTCCGCCGGCAGGTGGTCTTCGTGTCCGGCTCCCGTACCGTCCGGTGCGGGCCGGTGATCGTACGGGCCTTGGGCGAGCCCGGGTGCCGTTGTTCGAGGCGCAGCGGCAGGTCGTTACGGGAGCTGACGTCGAGTTTGCGGTAGATGCGCGTCAGGTGCTGTTCGACCGTACTCGTCGTGATGTAGAGCTCCCCGGCGATCCGCCGGTTCGTGTACCCGAGGGCGGCGAGCCTCGCCACCCGCAGCTCGGCGTCGCTCAGCTCGCCCGACGGGACGGTCAGCCGCTCGCACGTGGTGCTCCTCGTACGCGGGCCGTCGAACGCGGGTAGCTGCACCCACCGGGACGCGATGCCGCAGCGGTCCGCGAGCGTGCTCGCCTCGCGGGCCAGCTTGCGCGCCTGGCGCTTGTCGCCGAGTGCCTGGTAGGCCCGGCTCAGGTCGGCGTACGAGCGCGCCAGCTCGACCCGGTCGCCGGACCGGCGCAGCAGGTCGGCCGACTCCCGCAGCGCGGCGACGCGGCCCTCGGCGTCGGCCGTGGCGGCGTGTACACGCAGGGCGATACCACGCGCCCAGGAGTGCTCGGCACCCGTGCGGGCGAGCTGCTGGTCGACCAGGTCCCGGGCCGCGTCCGTACGGCCGAGGCCCAGGCACGCCTCGGCCGCGTCCGTACGCCAGGGCACGATCGAGGGCAGGTCCAGGCCCCATCGGGTGGCCAGCCGCCGGCAGGTCTGAAAGTCGCTCAGCGCGGCCTCGAAGCTCTCGTTCATCAGGTGGTACCGGCCGCGCGCCCGCAGGTAGTACAGCGCGAACGGCGTGTTGTACATCTGGTCCGGGATGTCCAGGCGCAGGCACTCCGCCGCCGTACGGCGGTCACCGGTCAGCGTGGCGGCCAGCAGCAGGCTGCCGGCGGGCAGTCCGAGCGCCACGCCCCAGCTCCGCGGCGATATCTCCGTCAGCGCGGCGTCGGCGTACTCCCGGGTCGCCGCGACGTTCCCCAGCCGTAGGCTGATCAGCGAGTGGATGCCGGAGAACAGCGCCCGCCAGGTCGGCGGCCGCCCGTCGGCCCCGCGGTCGAGTACCGCCGCGCACCACGACGCCGCCTCCTGGTACCGCTCGACGCGCAGCAGGCCGATCAGCGCCATCGCGAGGCGCGGCAGCGCCGAGTCGCCGGACTCCCCGGCGATCAGCCGGGGATCGGCCGGGACGTCCCAGGACGCGCGCCGGATGGTGGCCATCAGTGTCGCCGCGTCGCCCGATCGCAGGATCAGCGAGGCCGGCGTCCGGCCCGCCGCGGACCCCGCCTCCGGGACCGCCTCGCCGGCGGCGCCGGAGGAGACGGCGCCCGGGGAGACGATGCTCGGGTAGAGGCCGGGGTAGAGGCACAGCAGCCACGGCCAGATGAACTCGCCTCCCGTCAGCGGCGCCTCCGGCGTAGGGTCGGCGCCCTCGCGCAGGAGCGCGCCGAGAGGCACACGGGCGTCGCCGACGTTTCCGTCCCAGAGCAGGTACAGCGCCAGCCGGGCCAGGCCCCTGCGGTCCAGCAGCCCCGCACCGGCCGCGTCGAGCAGGTCCGGTACGCGCCGGGCCGCCATCGACGGGTCGGCCTGCCATTCGGCGTACGCGAGCAGTGAGGTGACCGCCGCCCGCTGGCGCTCGTCCACGCACGACCGGTACACCAGCCGGAGGTACCCGGTCGCGGTGTGCACCTCGCCCCGCGCCAGCGCCAGGTCCGCCGCCTCCCGCAGCACGACGACCATCGAGGCGTCCGGGACCTGGTCCGCGGCGAGGAGGTGCGCCGCCACGCTGGACGGCGCCGCCCCCTGGCGGAAGAACAGACGCGCCGCGGACAGGTGGGTCGCCGCGCGTGCCATGGGGCTCATGTCGTCGAGTACGGCGGTGCGCGCCGCCTCATGGCGGTAGCGCCCGTCCACCACGAGACCCATCGCGGCCAGCACGGTCAGGGCGTGCGCGGAGGACCCCGCGCTCAGGTCGAGCGCCTCGTCCAGCAGCGGCGGCGCGACGGGTTCGCCGACGACGGCCACGGCCTGGGCGACCCGGCAGATCATCGGCTCGGTACGGCGGAGGCAGCTCGTGACCGCGCCACGGAAGGCGTCCCCGGGCGCGAACTCCACGCCGGACGCGTTCTCGCCCGGGGCGTGGTCGCCGATCAGGGCGTCGAGAAGAAACGGATTTCCTCCGCTGACCCGGTGGTACGTGGCGCCAAGCCGCTCGGCCCGGCCGGCTCGCGCGCCGAGCCACTGGCCGACGACGTCGGCGACACGGGCCCGGGACAGGAGCGGCAGGTGGACCCGGCGGCAGTCCACGGCGGCGATCGGATCGGCCTCCGCGGGCACCTGGCCGCGCTGCAGCGAGACGTCCCGGGCGATCACCAGCATGACGCGGGCCGATTTCAGCCGCCGGAACAGGTAGATGAGCAGCTTCAGCGACGCCTGGTCGGCGTAGTGCGCGTCGTCGACCGCGAGGACGAGCGGCTGCCGTGCGGCGGCGTCGCGCAGCATGGTCCGCAGGTCGTTGACCCACGACGCGTGCGGCATCGTCTCCGCCGCGGCCGGGCCGTCTCCCAGGATCGCCGCCGCGGGGCGCGCGACGTCGAACGGAAGGCCGCCGTTGCAAAGGAGCTGGTCCACGATGCCGAGCGGAAGCGGCTGCTCGGTGCGCGACCCGGTCGCCTCGGCGAACCGGCCTCCCGCCTCGGTCACATACGCGGCCAGGGAATGCAACAAGGCCGTCTTGCCGCTCGCCGTGACGCCGCCGATGACGACGAGCCGGGCATTTCCACGATCACATTCGCCGTATAACTCGATGAGATCCGCAAGTTGACTGTCAAATTCGCGCAGACGCACAATTCCCCAATCTCCAGCTTTAGCGCCGCTTTAGATGCGTAGAGATAATGGAGCGCCTCGTCGAAGTGCCATCAACCCCCAGTCTCCGCAGGGCATGCTCGTACGCCGCCGGTGCCGGTCAGGCTTCCATGATCCAATCACCTGCACAAGTAGCACCAGGTCATCATCACGGCACGCGGCGCAACAATTCGCGCGACAACATGGGACAATGGCTTTGCGTGACGATGAGTTAAGGTTTCGTTAATCCAAGATATGTGAAAAGGGGGCACTTAGCCGTCGCATGTCGGAGTTCTCGCCGGGACGCAATTATCGACATCGCGTCAACACGTTCCCGGATGCTGAGACAGGTTAGCGGTCATGGCGCACGGCGCACGCGCCGA
>JBPYFB010000160.1:0-23649 GCA_051986465.1 Rugosimonospora sp. | reverse complement strand
CTCGCGGCCGGGTGACCAAGCCGGCAAAGGGCTCCGCGCCCGCCGCGCCGCCACTCGATGATCCGGCCGCCACGCCGCCCACGCCTGCCGTGCCCGACCAACAGCCGGAAGCCGTGGCCGCGCCGCCAGCCCGGCGCGAATCCGCCACTCAGGACGGTCGCTTCGGCCAGCGGCTACGCGCCATGCTCACGTGGCCGGCGTCGAGCTCCGATCCCGTCTCCGAACTGCTGCGCGCGCACCGCCACATCCATCCGAAGGCCGACGTCGCGCTCGTGCGCAAGGGCTACAGCGTCGCCGAGCAGATGCACCGCGGCCAACTGCGCAAGAGCGGCGACGCGTACATCACGCATCCGCTGGCCGTCGCCCAGATCCTCGCCCAGTTGGGCATGGACACCACGACACTCGTCGCCGCGCTGCTGCACGATACCGTCGAGGACACCAGCTACACGCTGGGCGCGCTCAGCGAGGAGTTCGGCCCCGAGGTGGCGCTCCTGGTCGACGGCGTGACCAAGTTCGACAAGGTCTACTTCGGGGCCATCGCCGAGGCGGAGACGATCCGCAAGTTGCTCGTACGGGCCGGGCAGGACGTCCGGGTACTGGTGATCAAGCTTGCCGACCGGCTGCACAACATGCGCACCCTCGACGCCCGCTCGACCGCGTCCCGGGTACGCATCGCGCGGGCCACCCAGGAGGTACTCGTACCGCTGTGCGACCGGCTCGGCATCCAGGCGCTCAAGCGCGAGCTCGAGGACACCGTCCTGTGGGCCCTGGAGCCCGACTGGTACCAGCGCATCGACGATCACGTGAAGAGCCAGCAGAGCCGGGCGGCCTTCCTGTCGCGGGTCATCGACACCCTCAAGCCGGAACTGACCCGGGCCAAGGTCAGCGCGAGCGTCACCGAGCGGCCCCGCCACTACCACTCGATCTGGAAGGACAGCGCCACCGGCAACCGGCCCAGCCTGCACGACCTGCCCCGCGTCGTGCTCGTCGTGGACGGTCCGCGCACAGACTGCTACGCGGCGCTCGGTACCGTACACACCACCTGGCGGCCCGTACCGGGGCGGTTCAAGGACTTCATCGCCTCCCCCAAGAACAACCTGTACCGGTCGCTGCACACCACCGTCCTGGGTCCCGAGGATCAGCCGCTGGAGGTACTGATCCGCACCGAGCCCATGCACCGGCTGGCCGAGTACGGCATCGTGGCGAACTTCCGCTACCCCGACCACCTCGCGCGCCTGTCACCACAGGCGCGCGAGGAGCAGTTGCTCTGGCTGCGCCGGGTTCTCGACTGGCAGGACGTGGCCGACGACGCGGAGAGCTTCCTGGAAGCGCTGCGCTGCGACCTGACCGAGGCGGAGATCCACGTATTCACCAACGACGGGCGCCGGGTACAGCTCCCCTCCGGCAGCACCCCGGTCGACCTGGCCTACGCGCTGTCCACCGGGGTCGGGCACAGCCTGGTCGGGGCGCGCCGCAACGGCCGGCTGATCCCGCTGTCATCGCCGCTCGCCGACGGTGACGTCGTGGAGATCATCGGCCAGTCGCCCGGCTCCACCGGCCCCTCCCAGGAGTGGCTCGGGTTCGTCAAGACGGCCCAGGCCCAGCTCCAGATCAACCTGTGGTTCCAGGACGAGGGCGAGCCAGACACCGTGGCGCACCGGGTCCAACTCGGGCGCGCCGCGATCGGCCTGGCGTTGCGCCGGCGCGATCGCAGCCTGGCCGATGA
Organism: Rugosimonospora sp.; assembly: GCA_051986465.1. GTDB lineage: Bacteria > Actinomycetota > Actinomycetes > Mycobacteriales > Micromonosporaceae > DATEJJ01. Next base: position 21,923 of record JBPYFB010000160.1, on the reverse strand, counting down.
GGCGCCGCTCACCGCGCTCGCCGAGGAGCAGGGCTACCCCGACCTGGAGGCGCTGCTGGTCGCCGTCGCCGAGCACCGGGTAACGCCGGACGAGGTGGTCGAGGCCGTGATCGCGACGGTGGACCGGCCGCCAGCGACATGAGGTGTACCCGTTAACCTGGCGCGGTGACGAGCCGACCACTCACCAGCGTGCGCCGGTACTTCTACGAAGGCTTCTACCGCCTGCCCTCGCGGTGGCGGCGGCGCCTGGTCCGGCTGGCCAGCTCGAAGTACATCGTCGGTGCGGTTGTCCTGGTGCGCGACCGCGACGCCCCCGAGCCGGGCCGGCTGCTCCTGCTGCGCCAACCGCCCGGCCGGGGCTGGTCGCTCCCGGCCGGCCTGCTCAAGCGCGGTGAGCACCCAGCCACCGGCGCCGTACGCGAACTGTGGGAGGAGACCGGTATCCGGCTCGCGCCGCAGGACGTCGTGGCGCTGGAGCCCTGGGCGGTCGTACACACCCGGGGCAGCTGGATCGACCTGGTCTTCGAGGCGCGGGTACCGGCGGACGTCGCGGTACGCGCCGACGGCGCCGAGGTGTACGAGGTGCGGTGGCACCCGCTGGACGCGTTGCCGCGGCTGACCGGGGCGAGCGCCCGGCTGCTCGGCTTCTACGGCATCGGCCCGCTGGCCCGGCAGGAGGTGGGCCGGGACGCGGTCGAGGACGCCAACGGTGACTGAACCCGCCGGCGTAGCGGCGGTCGTGCTCGCCGCTGGCGAGGGGCGGCGGCTGCGGCCGCTGACCCAGGCGCTACCCAAGGCGCTGTGCCCGGTTGGCAACGTGCCCCTGCTCGACCTCGCCCTGGCCCGCCTCGCGGCGCTCGGGTTCGCCGGTACCGGGCGGGTGGCGGTCAACGCCTGGTACCTGGCCGACCAGGTGGTGGACGCGGTCGGCGGGCGGGCACACGTATCGGTGGAGCGCGGCCCGCACCCCCTCGGTACCGCCGGGGGCATCGGGCACCTGCGCGACTGGCTCGCCGGGCGGGGCGTACTCGTCGCGAACGCGGACGCCTACCTGGCCGGCGGCGACCTGGGTGTCCTGCTGGCGGGGTGGGACGGGCGGCGTACCCGGCTGCTCGGGGTACCCGCGGCGGGGCAGCCGGCCGAGTTCGGGGCGTACCGCTTCGCGGGCGCCTCGCTGCTGCCCTGGCACCGGGTCGCCGCGCTCACCCCGGCCCCGACCGACCTGGTACGGGAGGTGTGGCGCCCCGCGGAGGCCGCCAGCGAGCTGGACGTCATCGAGTACCGCGGCACCTACCTCGACACCGGCACCCCGCGCGACTACCTCACGGCCAACCTGCACGCCGCCGGGGACGGCAGCCTGGTCGCACCGGATGCCCTGGTGACCGGCGAGGTGACCCGATCCGTGATCGGCGGTGGCGCGGTCGTCGCCGGGCGGGTCACCCGCGGCGTGGTGTGGCCGGACGGGTGCGTCGCCGCCGGTGAGCACCTCGTCGACGCCGTCCGCTACGGAGCCGACGGCACCGTTAGCATGAGCACGTGATTACCGCGATCGTTCTCGTCGACTGCGCCACGGACTCGATTCCCGAGGTGGCCCAGGCCCTCGCCGACCTGCCCGGGGTCAGCGAGGTGTACTCGGTCGCCGGCGGGGTGGACCTGGTCGCCATCGTGCGGGTGCGGCAGTTCGAGCAGGTCGCCGAGGTGATCGCCGGGCACATCTCGAAGACCGCCGGCGTCATCAACACCGACACGCACATCGCGTTCCGCGCGTACTCCCGGCACGACCTCGAGGAGGCGTTCGCCATCGGAGTCGCCGACGCCGATTGAGGTCGGCGCGGAGCACACTGGAACGGTGAGCTCCCGCACCGACGCCACCGCGCCGGCCGCCGGTCGGATACCGGAATCGGCTGGGCACGGCCTGCGCCTGGTACGCACGCTGCGCAGAGATCCCCTGCCGCTGCTGCGCGAGCTCAACCGCGACCGCGGGCCGATCGTCCGGCTCCGGGTGCCGCGCCTGGCGCTCTACCTGGTCAGTGACCCCGAAGCGATCCAGGACGCGTTCACCCGCACCCACCACGAGTACCTGAAGGGGTGGGGGCGGCGCGCGGACCCGAACAGCTCGTCGGTGCAGCCGCTGTCCAGGGCGCTGGGGCAGGGCCTGCTGACCAGCGGACCGCAGTTGCACCGGCGCCAGCGCCGGCTGATCCAGCCGATGTTCCACCGGGAGCGCATCGAGGGGTACGCCCGCAGCTTCGTGGAGCTGGCCGAGGCGACGGTCGCCCGCTGGCACGACGGCGACCTGCGCGACATGCACCGCGAGATGGCCGAGTTGACGCTCGCGATCGTCGCGCGCACGGTCTTCGACGTCGAGCTGGAGACGGACGTCATGGAGACCATCCGCCGCTCGCTCGCGGAGAACCAGGCCACGCTGCGGCGCAGCTCGACGTTGTGGGGGAAGGTACTCGACCGGCTGCCGGTACCGTCCACCCGGCGGTGGAACGTCGCCGAGCGCGAGATGAACGCCATGCTGTACCGGATGATCAGCACGCGCAGGGCGGCCGGGGCGCCCGGCTCCGATCTGCTGAGCCTGCTGCTCACCGCGCGCGATGAGGAGACCGGCGAGCCGATGCCGGACAGCCAGGTGCGGGACGAGGCGCTCACCCTGCTGCTGGCCGGGCACGAGACGACCGCGAACGCACTGGCCTGGGCGCTGCACCTGCTGGCCAACCACCCGGAGGAGCAGGCGCGGGTACGGGACGAGCTGGCCGAGCTGGACGGTCCGGTACGCCCGGCCGACCTGCGCCGCCTGCGGTACACCGGCGCGGTCGTGAACGAGACCATGCGCCTGTACCCGCCGGCCTGGATCATCCTGCGCCACCTGACTCGCGAGTGGACGGTCAGCGGGTACCGGCTGCCCGCCGGGGCCACGCTGCTGATCTCGCCGTGGGTCGTGCACCGGGACCCGCGCTGGTGGCCTGAGGCGCACCGGTTCCGGCCCGAGCGGTGGCTTTCGGCCGACCCGGCGCGCCACCGGTACGCGTACTTCCCGTTCGGCGGCGGGCCGCGCCAGTGCATCGGCAACGACTTCGCGGTGACCGAGGCGACGCTGGTACTGGCGGTCCTGCTGCGACGCTGGCGGGTGGAGGCGGCGCTGGGTACCCCGCCGGTGCGCCCGCTGCCCCTGGTCACGCTGCGCCCCCGCGCGGGTGTCTGGCTGACGGTGCGCTCACCGGACCCGGCGAGCTGAGCGAGGTCAGCCGGTCGGCTTGAGGGACTTGGCGAGCGCGACCCACCCGTCGAGTACCCGCGCCGCCGCACCGGAGTCCAGCGCGGCGCTGGCCCGCTCCATACCGTCGCGTATCGACGCCGCCAGGTCCGGACCGAGACCGGCGTGCGCGGCGAGCGCGGCACCGGCGTTGAGCACGACGGCGTCGCGCACCGGCCCCTTCTCGCCGGCGAAGACGCGCCGCGCCACCTCGGCGTTGTAGCTCGCGTCCGCGCCGCGCAGGTCGCCCTCGTGTGACCGGGCGACCCCGAGGTCCAGGGCGTCGATCACGGTCTCCGTGACGGCGCCGTCCCGCACCGCCCACACCCGGGTGGGTGCGGCGGTGGTGAACTCGTCCAGCCCGTCCTCGCCCCGTACCACGAGAACCGAGTCGTTGCGGGCGGCGAAGACGGCGGCCATCACGGGTGCCATCCGCGGGTGCGCGCAGCCGATCATGCCGGCGCGCGGCTGGGCCGGGTTGGTCAGCGGGCCGAGCAGGTTGAAGAAGGTGGGTACGCCCAGCTCACGCCGGACCGGGCCGGCGTGGCGCATACCCGGGTGGAAGGCGGCGGCGAAGCAGAAGCCGATGCCCGCCTCGGTGATACAGCGGGCCACCGCGGCGGGCGGCAGATCCAGCGGTACCCCGAGGTACTCCAGCAGGTCGGCGGCGCCGCACGCGGAGCTGGCGGCCCGGTTTCCGTGCTTGACCACCCGCGCCCCGGCGCCGGCCGTGACGATCGCGGACATGGTGGAGATGTTCACGGTGTGCGCCCCGTCGCCGCCCGTGCCGACCACGTCCAACGCGTCGGCCCGCACCTCCTCGGGCAGCTCCAGCCGGGTCGCGCTGGCGAGCATCGCCTCGACCAGGCCGGCCAGCTCGCCCGGCGTCTCGCCCTTCGCGCGCAGCGCCACGGCGAACGCGCTGATCTGGGCGGGCGTTGCCGAGCCCGCCATGATCTCGGCCATCGCCCAGGCGGTATCCGGCGTGCTGAGCTCCTCCCCGCGCAGCAGGGTGGCGATGAGGTGCGGCCAGGTGCGGTCACCCATGGCGGCCTCCGGGAAGTGGACGGGGGTACCGGTACCGGGCTACGCGGCGCTGCGCTGCCGGAGGAACTTGGCGACCGTCTCGCCGGTCGTCACCGGGTCGAGCGGGTGGGTCAGGGTCGCGTCGACCTGGGCGTACGCGGCGAGCCAGCGGTCGGCGGCACGGGCGATCACCACGATGATCGGCGGGCAGTCGGATACCTCGTCGCGAAGCTGGCGGGCAATGCCGAGACCGCCCGCGGGCGTCGCCTCGCCGTCCAGCACCACCAGGTCGATGTCGTACGTGTCGGTCAGGCGCAGGCACTCGTCGTACCGGGAGGCGTCCACGAACTCGACGCTCAGGTCGGCCGCCGGCCGGGTACCGATCGCCAGCCGCATCCGGTCCCGTACCGCCGGGTCATCGCTGTACAGAAGGACGGTGTACGTCATCGGTGCGGCTCCTCATTCCGTGGGCGGCTCGATGATAACCGTCAGCGCTTGCCCGCCTCCCACCACGGCACCTCCCACAGCGCGTCGGCGTCACCTGTGACGGGCGCGGCCGCTCGGGCCGGCGTCCGGTCCAGTGCCCGATCAACGCGCCTGGCCTCCCGGTCGGAGTCGCGCATCCACAGCACCACCAGCACCGCGAGCATCGTCACGCTCACGATCTCGCCGCCGGCCCACAGGATCCCGCCGGCGAGCACCTGGTCCGCGTGCGGGTCGGCCCAGGTCAGGTGCAGCGACGGGTACCAGTCGCCACCGATCAGGCTGCTGTCCTGCATGATCGTCAGGCCCAGTACCGCGTGGAACGGCGTGGACAGCACCATGAGCAGCGCGCGGCCCGGGTACGACCAGCGCCCGGGCAGCGGGTCGAGCCCGATCAGCGGCCAGAAGAACAGGCACCCGGTGACCACGAAGTGCAGGTGCACCAGCTCGTGCAGCGACTCGTGGGCCAGGGTCAGCCGGTACAGGCCGGAGAAGTAGAGCACGAACGGGTTCGCGACGAAGATCGCGTACGCGACGACCGGGAACGTGAGCACCCGTACCGCCCGGCTGTGCAGGACCGAGAGCAGGCCGCGGCGGGGCCGTACGGGCAGCGTACGCAGGGCCAACGTGATCGGCGCGCCCAGCGCGAGGAAGATCGGCGCGACCATCGTGAGCACCATGTGCTGGATCATGTGGATCGACAGCAGGGTGTCGTCGTATGCACCCACCCCGGTCACCGTGACCAGCGCGATCGAGCCCAGGCCCGGGCCGAGGAACATGACGGTACGTATGACAGGCCAGTGGTCGCCGCGTACCCGCAGCCGGTGGACGCCGTACAGGTACCAGCCCGCCACCGCCAGGAGGACCACCGGCAGCACCGAGTCGAGCTGGACCTTGGTCAGCAGCTCGGTCGCGTGCAGCGGAGGCATGAGCCGAGGCTAACCCGCCTTTCATGAACGACACGGGCGACCCCGACGATTGCCGAGATGCGTCGGGGGCAATAATGACCGCGTGACTGCGGCCTCAGCGATTGAGAAGAGTCGGATCCACTCCCTAACCAGGCCCAACATGGTCAGCGTCGGGACGATCGTGTGGCTCTCCAGCGAACTGATGTTCTTCGCGGCCCTGTTCGCGATGTACTTCTCCATCCGGGCCGCGGCCGGACCGAAGTTCTGGCACGAGCACACCCACCACCTCAATCTCGCCTACGCGACCCCGGTGACGCTGGTCCTCGTGGCCTCCTCGGTCACCTGCCAGCTCGGCGTGTTCGCGGCGGAGCGCGGCGACGTGTTCTCGCTGCGGCGGTGGTTCTCGCTGACGTTCATCCTCGGTCTGCTCTTCGTGCTCGGCCAGGCCAACGAGTACCGGGGCCTGGTACACGAGGGAATCCGGATCAGTGCCGACGGGTACGGCTCGATGTTCTACCTGACCACCGGGTTCCACGGGCTGCACGTGACCGGTGGCCTGATCGCGTTCATCTTCTACATGATCCGCACCACCATGGGCCGGTTCACCCCGGCGCAGGCGACCGCCGCGATCGTAGTGTCCTACTACTGGCACTTTGTCGACATCGTCTGGATCGCCCTGTTCAGCATGATTTATCTGCTGCGATAGGCGCGAATGGCTGAGGCGATGTCACATTCTCCGTCCGCCGGCCGTCAGATTGAGAAGACCACAAAGGTGAGGTTATGAGTGCTGCTCCTCCCGACGAGCCGACCGGCCGGCGGCCGCGGCGACGCCCCCTGCTCGCCAGGCTGGCCAGGTCCCGCAAGCCGCGCAGCAAGCTGTACCGCCGGGTCAGCTCCACGGTGCGGATGGTGGCCGCGCTCGCGCTGGTCGGCGGGATCTACGCGGCCTTCACCCCGAACGCCTCGGCCGAGGACACCCCGACGCTGAGCGCCGCCGCCCAGGCGGGCAAGGCCCTCTTCGACCAGACCTGCATCTCCTGCCACGGCCAGAACGCGCAGGGCGTGCCCGGCAAGGGCCCCAGCCTGATCGGCGTCGGCTCGGCGTCGGTCGAGTTCCAGGTGACGACCGGCCGGATGCCCGCCACGCAGCAGGGTGCACAGATCGAGCGCAAGCCGCCCCAGTTCAGCGACGACCAGGCGCGGCAGCTCGGCGCGTACATCCAGGCGCTGGGTGGCGGGCCACAACTGCCTGAAGGCGACAACCTGCGCCAGAACGGCGACATCTCGGCGGGCGGCGAGCTGTTCCGGATCAACTGCACCTCCTGCCACCAGTTCGCCGGCGCGGGGGGCGCCCTCTCCTCGGGCAAGTTCGCGCCCAGCCTGAATCAGGCCACCGACCGGCAGATCTACGCGGCCATGCTCACCGGGCCGCAGAACATGCCGGTCTTCGGGGACAACGAGCTGACCCCGCAGGAGAAGGAAGACATCATCGCGTACATCCAGAACATGAAGCAGGATCAGGATCCGGGCGGCTGGGGCCTGGGCCGCCTCGGTCCGGTACCCGAGGGCATCACCATCTTCCTCGTCGGCATGGTGTTCCTGGTTCTCGTCACGCTGTGGATTGCGGGTAAGTCATGAGTGCACACGGAAGCCACGACGTCGACTTCGACGTGGAGGATCCGAGGCTGGACCGCTTCGACCTGGTACGCGAGGGGGCACGCCGGGACGGAGTGGAGATCCTCCACTACGCTCCGCGCTTCCCGGTACCCGGTACCAAGCTGGAGAAGCGGGTCGTGCGGTCACTCGCCCTGATGTTCCTGTTCGTCGGGCTGGCCGGGACCGCATTCGTGCTGGCCTACAGCTTGTGGCCGTTCGCCTACAAGCCAGGCGCCAACCTCAACAAGTGGTACACCCCGGTGCTGGGCGTCACGCTCGGCCTGACCCTGCTCTTCATCGGTCTGGCCATCGTCACCTGGGGCAAGAAGATCCTGCCCGAGGAGGTCGCGGTTCAGGAGCGGCACGGTGGGGCCTCGCCGAACGACGAGCGCAAACTCACCGGCGCCACCATGCTCAACATGGTCGACGAGCTGGGCATCAAGCGTCGCCCGATGCTGGGCTGGGCGGCCCTGCTGGGCCTCGCGCCGGTGGGCGCGGTGGCCGCGGCGCCGCTGATCGGCGGCCTCCTCAAGAGCCCGCACCACCCCAACGTCTTCGATACCACCGGGTGGAAGAAGGGCGTCCGCCTGGTTCGCGACGACTTGACGCCGGTCCGCCCGGAGGACGTCAGCGTGGGTGGTCAGATCACCGTCTTTCCGGGTATCCCGCGCGGCAACACCAACGATTACGCGGACTCGCCAACGCTCCTGATCCACCTGCGTACCGAGGACGCCGACAAGCTGCGCAACAACCTTCACCACGTGGCACGCAACGCCAATTCGGTATGGGGCGACTACGTCGCGTACTCGAAGATCTGCACACACGCCGGCTGCCCCGCCAGCCTGTACGAGCAGCAGACCAACCGGCTGCTCTGCCCGTGCCACCAGTCGCAGTTCAACATTCTCGACAACGCATACCCCATCTTCGGTCCGGCCACTCGTCGACTGCCGATGCTGCCGATTACCGTGGACGAGGAGGGATACCTCATCTGCAACAGTGAGGAAGGCTTCGGAGTCCCGATCGGCCCCGGATTCTGGGAGAGACCATGAAACGTCGCAGGCCTGATCTCGCCGCCCTACCGGGCGCGACGGCCAACGAAATCGACGACCGGCTGACACTGGCGACTCCGTTGCGCCGGCTGTTCAACAAGGTCTTCCCCGATCACTGGTCGTTCCTGCTGGGCGAGATCGCGCTGTACTCGTTCATCGTCCTGCTGCTCACCGGTACGTTCCTGGCGCTGTTCTTCGACCCCTCGATGCAGGACGTCGCGTACAACGGCAGCTTCGCGCCACTGCGCGGCATCGAGATGTCCAAGGCGTACGAGTCGTCCCTGCACATCTCGTTCGACGTGCGGGGCGGCCTGTTCATCCGGCAGATGCACCACTGGGCGGCGCTGCTGTTCATGGCCGCGATCATCGTGCACATGCTCCGGGTCTTCTTCACCGGCGCGTTCCGGCGGCCACGCGAGCTGAACTGGATCGTCGGCGTGCTGCTGTTCTGGATGGGCTTCCTGGAGGGCTTCTGCGGGTACTCGCTGCCCGACGACGCGCTCTCCGGTACCGGCCTGCGCATCGCCAGCGCGATCGTCCTGTCCATCCCGATCGTCGGCACCTGGGTCAGCACGTCGCTGTTCGGTGGCGAGTTCCCGGGCACGGTCATCCTCGACCGCCTGTACATTGTGCACGTCCTGCTCATCCCGGCCGTCATCGTGGCATTGATCACCGTGCACATGGGCCTGCTGGTCAAGCAGATGCACACCCAGTGGCCGGGACCCGGGCGTACCAACCGCAACGTGGTGGGGGTACGCATGTTCCCGGGCTTCGCGCTCAAGAGCAGCGGCTTCTTCATGATCGTGTTCGCGGTCATCGCGCTGCTCGGCGGGCTCTTCCAGATCAACCCGATCTGGCTGTTCGGGCCATACAAGGCGGCGGTCGTCTCCGCGGCGAGCCAGCCCGACTGGTACGTCATGTTCCTCGACGGTTCGACCCGGCTCATGCCCAACTGGGAACTACGGGTGCACTGGTTCGGCCATAGTTACATGATCCCGGCGATCTTCTGGCCGACCGTGGTGCTACCGGGCATCCTCACTGTCCTTCCGCTGTTCTATCCGTTCATCGAGGCGCGGCGGCTGAAGGACTACAAGCACCACCACCTGCTGCAGCGCCCCCGCGACGTACCCAGCCGCACCGGACTTGGCGCCATGGCGGTCACGTTCTACCTGGTCCTGCTCGGCTCCGGCGGCAACGACGTGATCGCCGACAAGCTCCACATCAGCCTGAACGCGATGACCTGGGCCGGCCGGATCGGCATCCTGATCCTGCCGCCACTGGCCTACTACGTGGCGTACCGGATCTGCCTGGGCCTCCAGCAGCACGATCGGGAAGTACTGGCGCACGGCGTCGAGACCGGCATCATCAAACGGACACCGGACGGCCGGTTCTACGAGGTACACCAGCCGCTCGCCGAGCCCGACGAGCACGGGCACGGGGCGCTGGAGTACGCCGACTGGACCGTACCGAAGAAGATGAACCGGGTCGGCGCGCTCATCCCGACGGTCCGTGGCTTCTTCTTCCCCGTCGAGTCGCCGCAGAACGGGCACCCGGACGCTCCGGTCTCCCCCGCTCCCGGCCGCGAGGAGATCGGCTCCGGCCGCCGTCACTCCTGACCCGAACCGCTCCACCAGGCGCCCGCCCGGCACAGCCGGCGGGCGCCTTTTGTTGCTCTGTAGCCGGATCGGCGCACCTCTATGAGCGGCCCCGGGGGGTGAGACCTCGAGATCTTGGCAGCTACGGCACCACATGTGATGCCGCAACCACCAAGATCTCACAAAGAACGGTTCGGGCCCCCCGTTAGGCTGTGCTGCACATAAGATCTTGGCGGCTACGGCACCATGTGCGATGCCGCAACCGCCAAGATCTCAAAGAGGCAGTCGCTGGGGGTCACTCAGCCGTCCGGCGCGAGCCGGTGTAGTACTCGAAGAGCAGTCCGCCGGTTGCCAGCAATACGGCGATCATGCCGGCCGCGACCAGCCAGATCTGCCAGTACACCAGGCCGAGGCCGGCGAGGAGTGCGGCCAGCGCGAGCCCGAACGGCCAGTAGCTACCCGGGCTGAAGAAGCCGACCTCGCCTGCGCCGTCGCTCATCTCCGCGTCCGGCCGGTCCTCAGGGCGCAGCTCGATGCGGCGCGAGACGAACCAGAAGTAGCCGCCGCACATGGTGCACAGGAGGGCCGAGAGGATCAGCGCGATCGTGCCGATGAAGTCCGTGTGGCCCAGCTCGCTATAGGTCCACCAGGCGTAGACCCCTGCGGCGATGAAAAGGAACACCGCGACCAGTCCGAACAGCTTCCACTCGCTCTTCATGATCTTCCTCGATCTCTCGGCCTGCCGTCAGCTGGCGGTACGTGCCGTGCGGTCGGTCTTGAAGGGCGTCGTCGTCGTCGCGAGCGGGCATTCCCAGGCGTTCGGGCCCGGCGGGGTGCAGTGGTCCTGGCCTGCCGCCCGTAGCGCGTCCGGCGTGCTCATGCCCTGCTGCTTGGCGGCGAGGAACTTCTGGTACACGTCGTACGACACCGCGCGCAGCTCGAAGTTCATCATCGAGTGGTACGTGCCGCACAGCTCCGCGCAGTGCCCCACGTACGCGCCCTCTTTGTCGATCGTCACCGCGAACTCGTTCGGCTGCGCCGTTTTGCCGGGGAACACGTCCCGCTTGAACAGCAGGTCCGGTACCCAGAACGAGTGGATGACGTCGGGCGAGTGCTCATGGAACAGGATCGTCTTGTTTGTGGGTACGACCAGCACCGGGATGTAGTCACTGGAGCCGATCGTGGACACCTTCTGGCCGTCGGGCGTGTTCACGCCCTCGTACTCGAACTCCCAGTTCCACTTGAACGCGACCACGTCGACGGTGACGTCCGGGTGCGCCGGGATCTTGTTGATGTTCGCCTCGACGGTCGCGGTGTAGTAGAACAGCACAGCGATGACCAGGAACGGCAGGACGGTGTAGAGCAGTTCCATCGGCATGTTGTACCGGGTCTGCGGCGGCAACTCCTCGCCGCGCTTGCGGTACCGGATGACGCACCAGAAGATCAGGCCCCAGACGAAGACACCGACGATCAGGGCGGCGATGACCGAGCCGATCCAGAGGTTGTACATCTGCTTCGACTGCTCGCTGATGCCCTTGATCGGCCAGCCGAAGTGGAATGCGTCGTCGACCGAGCAGCCCGACAGCAGTGCCGCCAGGGCGACGCCGATCACGCCAATACCGGCGAAGCGGACCGCCCGGCGGGCGCCAGAACCTCTTGCGACCACCCTGCTCTGCCTCCCTAGCCGCGCCACATACCCGCGAACCAGCGGCCCAACCCGTGGCCCGCGCCCGCGCAGCGCCGCATCGACGCCACCGACGACCGCAGAGTACTCGACCATGAAGGGTGCGGCCCTGTTGGGGTGGCGTGTCCGTGCCACGGGTAACTTGGGTCCGGTGGGCGGGTACGCGTACTTGGACGCCGCCGCGGGCGCACCCGCGCATCCGGTAACGGCGCAGGCCGGTTCCGCCGCCGCGGCCGATGGTTGGGCTGATCCGGCGAAGCTGTACGCGCCGGCCCGCCGGGCCCGCCAGCTCCTGGACGCAGCGCGCGGGTCACTCGCCGAGTCGCTCGGGGTACGCGCCGACGAGGTCGGATTCCAACCCAGCGGTACTCAGGCGGCGCACGCGGCGGTCGCCGGTGCCCGGGCGGCCCGTTCGCCCGGCGGCCGGGCGACCGTGGTGCACTCCGCGATCGAGCACTCGGCCGGGCTGCACGCCGCCGGTACCGGGCGGCATCTGACGATCGGGGTGGACCAGCTCGGCCGGGTGGATATCGACGCGTTCGCGAGCGCGGTACACGCGCCGGACGTGGCACTCGCCGCCCTGATCAGCGCGAGCCACGAGGTGGGTACCGGGCAGCCGGTGACGGCCCTCGGACGCGCCTGCGCGGCGGCTGGCGTACCGCTCTACGTCGACGCGGCCGCCTCCCTCGGGTACGCCGACGTGCCGGCCGGCTGGTCGGTGCTGACCGGGAGCGCCCGCAAGTGGGGTGGTCCGCCCGGCGTCGGCATCCTGGTCGTGCGCAAGGGCACCCGGTGGGCGGCGCCGTGGCCGGGCGCCGAGCCGGGCAGCCTGGACGCGCCGGGCGGACTGAACCTGCCCGAGATCGTGGCGGCCGCCGCCTCGCTGCGCGCGGTACAGGCGGAGCAGGAGTCGCAGGCCCTGCGGCTGCGCGGGCTCGTGGACCTCATCCGGGCACGGGTCGCGGCGACGGTACCCGACGTGGAGGTGGTTGGCGATCCCGTCGACCGGCTGCCGCACCTGGTCACGTTCTCCTGCCTGTACGTCGACGGCGAGGCGCTGCTGCACGCGCTGGACCGGGCCGGTTTCGCCGTCTCCTCCGGCTCCTCCTGCACCTCCGGCACGCTGCGCCCGAGCCACGTACTGGCGGCCATGGGCGTCCTGTCCCACGGCAACGTGCGGGTATCGCTGCACCGGGACACGACCGAGGACGAGGTGCGCCGCTTCCTCGACGTGCTACCCCACGTAGTGGCTCGACTGCGAGCCGAAGCCGGGACGGCGGACCTGTAGATGGACGCGCCGCAGATTCTGGACTGCCTGGGTCAGCGCTGCCCGCGCCCCGTCATTGAGCTGGCCCGGCGACTGCCGGCGCTGCCGCTCGGCGGGGTGCTCCGGGTGCTGGCCGACGACCCGGCCGCGGCCACCGACATTCCGGCCTGGTGCCGGCTTCGCGGCCAGGAGTACCTGGGCGAAGCCGGCCCGGACGCGTACGAGGTGCGGCGGATCAGCTGACCGGCAGGTAGGGCGCCACGTCCTCGGCGGCGACGTCGCCGTAGGAGGCGCGCAGCCGCTTCAGGAAGTCGTCCCGGCGCACCTGGTACTCCTGGGTCCCCACGGTCTCCAGTACGTGCGTGGCGAGTAGGGAGCCGACCTGAGCGCTGCGCTCCAGGTTGAGCCCCCAGGAGCGGGCGGTGAAGAAGCCGGCCCGGAACCCGTCGCCGACCCCGGTCGGGTCGTACGCCTGCACCTCCTGGGCGACCGGCACCCGTACCGGATCCATGTCCCGGCCGGTGATCACGACGCCGGCCTTGCCGAGCGTGGTCACGCGTACCGCGACCTGGTCGAGGACCTGCCTGTCGGAGAGCCCGGTCTTCGACTCGAGCAGCTCCTTTTCGTACTCGTTGGTCAGCAGGTAGCTCGCGCCGTCGATCAGCCGCCGGACCTCCTCGCCGGACATCCGTGCCAACTGCTGCGACGGGTCGGCGGCGAACGGGTACCCCGACTGCCGGCACTCCTCGGTGTGCCGGACCATGGCGACCGGGTCGTTCGGGCTGATCACGACGAGGTCGAGGCTGCCCAGGCGCCTGGCAACCGGGGCCAGTTCGATGTTGCGGGCCTCCGCCATCGCGCCCGCGTAGAACGAGGCGACCTGGCACATGTCCTCATCGGTGGTGCACACGAAGCGGGCGGTATGCGCGACATCGCTCACGTGTACCGAGTCACAGTCGACGTTGTGCCGCTCCAACCACGCCTGGTAGTCGGCGAAGTCGGCACCCACGGCGCCGACGAGCACCGGGCGCAGCCCCAACTGGCCCATCCCGAACGCGATGTTGGCCGCGATCCCGCCGCGCCGCACCACGAGGTCGTCCACCAGGAAGGAGAGCGAGATGTTGTGCAACTGATCCGGCAAGAGTTGCTCGGCGAACCGACCCGGAAAGTGCATGAGGTGGTCGGTGGCGATGGAGCCGGTAACGGCGATCTTCATATAGACCTCAGGGGGCGAGGGAGCTACGGCGTAGGAAAGCCTACCGTCCGCCCGCTCCCCCGCACCCCGGCGGAGGCCCTTGAGTGTGGCGGTGATCCGCTAGTGGAAAGAGTCGCCACAGGCGCATGAGCCCGAGGCGTTGGGGTTGTCAATGGTGAAGCCCTGCGCGTCGATCCGGTCGGCGAAGTCGATCGTGGCGCCGGTCAGGTAGGGCGCGCTCATCCGGTCGACGACGACCTCGACGGCCCCGCCATCGGTCGGGAACTCATTGACGATGTCGCCGTCGAGCTCACGCTCGTCGAAGAACAACTGGTAGCGGAGGCCCGAGCACCCACCCGGCTGCACAGCCACGCGCAGCCGCAGGTCGTCGCGGCCTTCCTGGTCGAGCAACGCCTTCACCTTCACGGCGGCGACATCAGTCAGGATGACTGTGTTCGACTTGGCAGACTGCTCGTTTTCGGTAACGGTCACGGTTTCCAGCTCCCTGCACGGTGTACGAGTCCGACCAAGCCAACGCTAGCCGGTGCGGACGACATTCCCATGGTCCCACGTACCGCACGAGTCGTAACCGTGCCGCGGCTCACTTCCGCGGCCGGGACCACTGCCCGGCGACCCGCGCGGCCAGCTCCACCAGCCCGTCGACCGGCGAGGCCATTGCCTTCTCCACGCTACCGAAGTGCTCCACCAGGGTGTATGTCTCAGTCACGCCCGCCGCGGCCGCCTCCCGCCGCCCGGCGGTGCTGCGCCCGGCCAGCACCACGCACGGCAGGCCCCGCTCCTGGGCGCCGGCTGCCACCCCCGAGACGACCTTGCCGCGCAGCGACTGCTCGTCGAACGAGCCCTCCCCCGTGATCACCAGGTCTGCGGTGTCGAGCGCGGCATCGAGTCGGGTCAGGTCGCGTACCAGCTCGAGGCCGGAGCGGACCCGGCCGCCGAGCGCGATCAGCGCGGCGCCCAGCCCGCCGGCCGCCCCTGCCCCGGGTACCTGAGCCAGGTCGGGCGGGCAGCTGGGCAGTTCGCGTTCGAGCACCTCGGCGAAGGTACCCAGCGCGCGGTCGAGCAGCAGCACGTCCTCGCGGGTCGCGCCCTTCTGCGGCCCGTACACGGCGGAGGCTCCGTAGATGCCGACCAGCGGGTTGTCCACGTCGGTCGCCGCCACCAGGCTGACCTCCCGCAATCGGGGCCGGCCGCCGAGCGCGGCGGCACCGACGAGGGCCGCTCCACCGTGCGGCAGGGCGTACCCGGCCGCGTCCAGCGCGGGTGCGCCGAGCGCGGCCAGCATGCCCGCGCCCTCGTCGTTGGTACCCGAGCCACCCAGCCCGATGACCAGCTCCCGTACGCCCGTCTCGATCGCGCCCGCCATCAGCACGCCCAGCCCGTACGAGGTGGTCGCCTTGGGATCGCGCTCGCCGGAAGCCAGCAGGTGCAGCCCGCAGGCCTGCGCGCTCTCCAGGTACCCGGTCGAGCCGAGGACCAGCACCTCCCCGGCAGCGGGACGGCCGAGCGGGTCGACGGTCGCGACCGGTACCCGGGACCCGCCGGCGGTGGCCGCGATCACGTCGATGAATCCGGGCCCGCCGTCGGCGAGCGGGCGCTGGTCCGTCTCGTCGCCCGGCGCCGCCTCCTGCCAGCCGCGCGCGATCGCGCCGGCGGCCTCGACGGCAGTGAGGGTACCGGCGAACTTGTCGGGGCAGATGAGTACGCGCATCCGCCGGAGTCTCTCACGTCACGTCACAGATTGACCCGTGCCGACGGAAGCCTGTGCGACCATTGCCGACGTGACGACCTTTGCCGAGCCAAGCCCGACCGCGACCGCCCTGCTGCTCCTTGGCCGGGGCAGCGACTCGGGCTCGGAGCGCGGCGTGGAGTGCCCGGGCGACCTGCCCGCGCCGAGCGATCCGGGGCTGGTCGAGCGGGCCCGCGCGGCCAAAGCGGCGCTGGGTACCCGGGTCTTCGTGCTCGGCCACCACTACCAGCGCGACGAAGTGATCCAGTTCGCCGACGTCACCGGCGACTCCTTCAAGCTCGCCCGGGAGGCGGCCGCACGCCCGGAGGCGGAGTACATCGTCTTCTGCGGCGTGCACTTCATGGCCGAGAGCGCGGACATCCTGACCAGCGACGCGCAGAAGGTGATCCTGCCCGACCTGGGCGCGGGCTGCTCGATGGCGGACATGGCGGCGCTGTCGCAGGTCGAGACGTGCTGGGACCGGCTGGTCGAGGTGGGCGTCGCGGACGCGACCGTACCCGTCACGTACATGAACTCCTCGGCGGACATCAAGGGTTTCGTCGGGCGCCGCGGCGGCGTGGTCTGCACCTCCTCCAACGCCCGCAGGGCGCTGGACTGGTCCTTCGGGCGGGGCGAGAAGGTGCTCTTCCTCCCGGACCAACACCTGGGCCGCAACACCGCGGTCCTGGAGATGGGCCTCTCGCTTGAGGACTGCGTGCTCTACGACCCGCACAAGCCGGGCGGCGGCCTGACCGACGACCAGCTGCGCGCGGCGAAGATGATCCTCTGGCGCGGGCACTGCTCGGTGCACGGCCGGTTCACCCTCGACTGCGTGCGGGACGTCCGGGCCCGGGTGCCCGGCGTCAACGTCCTGGTGCACCCGGAGTGCCGGCACGAGGTGGTCACCGCCGCCGACTACGTGGGCTCGACGGAGTACATCATCCGCACCCTCGACGCGGCGCCGGCCGGCTCGGCGTGGGCCATCGGTACCGAGTTGAACCTGGTGCGCCGCCTCGCGAACGCCCACCCGGACAAGCAGATCATGTTCCTGGAGCGGACCGTCTGCTACTGCTCGACGATGAACCGCATCGACCTTCCGCACCTCGTGTGGGCGCTGGAGGAGCTGGTCGCCGGCCGGGTGGCCAACCAGATCACGGTGGACCCGGAAACCGCCCGGTACGCCCGTGCCGCGCTCGACCAGATGCTCGCGCTCCCGTAACTGGCGGTAGTCGTACCAGAACGCACGGTCTGAGCTGCATCGCCCGTTCTTTACCGTTATGCTGCCTGGCGAACATGGGGCAGGCACGTGTTATGCGGCTTTGAGCTGCGTCACGTACAGTCACCCCCGGCTGTTTGATCCACCCGGCACGAACCGATCCAGCGCTGGAGGTTTTGCGTGGCCAAGGACGTCCTGCGGGTACGCGGTGGAGTTCCGTTGACCGGCGAGATCCGGGTACGCGGCGCCAAGAACTTCGTCTCCAAGGCGATGGTCGCCACCCTGCTCGGCGATACGCCGAGCCGGCTGTACGACGTACCGAACATCCGCGACGTCGACGTGGTACGGGGCCTGCTCGAACTGCACGGCGTACGGGTCAGCGAGGAGGACGGCGCGCTCGTCTTCGACCCGGCCAACGTCGATACGGCGAACGTGGACGAGATCAACGTGCACGCCGGTTCCAGCCGCATCCCGATCCTGTTCTGCGGGCCGCTGCTGCACCGCCTCGGCCACGCGTTCATCCCCGACCTGGGCGGCTGCCACATCGGCGACCGGCCGATCGACTTCCACCTCGCCGCGCTGCGCCAGTTCGGGGCCGTCGTCGACAAGACGCCCGAAGGGCTGCACCTGACGGCGCCCGGCGGGTTGCACGGCACCAAGTTCGAGCTGCCGTACCCGAGCGTGGGCGCGACCGAGCAGGTACTGCTCACGGCGGTACGGGCGCAGGGCGTCACCGAACTGCGCAACGCCGCGGTGGAGCCGGAGATCATCGACCTCATCTGCGCGCTGCAGAAGATGGGCGCGATCATCCAGGTGCACACCGACCGGGTGATCGAGATCGAGGGGGTACCACGGCTGCGCGGGTACTCGCACCGGCCGATACCGGATCGCCTGGAGGTCGCGAGCTGGGCCTGCGCCGCGCTGGCCACCCGCGGCGACATCATGGTCCGGGGCGCCCGGCAGGTCGATATGATGACGTTCCTCAATGTGTTCACCTCGGTCGGCGGCGCGTTCGAGGTCGACGACACGCCGCAGGGCGGCATCCGGTTCTGGCACCCGGGTGACGAGCTGCACGCGGTGGCGCTGGAGACCGACGTGCACCCGGGCTTCATGACCGACTGGCAGCAGCCGCTCGTGATCGCGCTGACCCAGGCGCGCGGGCTGTCCATCGTGCACGAGACCGTGTACGAGCGCCGGTTTGGCTACACGGACGCGCTGAACACGATGGGTGCCACCATCCAGGTGTACCGGGACTGCCTCGGCGGCACCCCGTGCCGGTTCGGCCGGCGCGACTTCAAGCACTCCGCCGTGATCGCCGGCCCGAGCAAGCTGCACGCCACCGAGCTCGTCATTCCGGACCTGCGCGGCGGGTTCAGCCACCTGATCGCCGCACTGGCCGCCGAGGGCACCTCGACGGTCTACGGCGTGAGCCTGATCAACCGCGGCTACGAGGACTTCGACGCGAAGCTCGCCGCCCTCGGCGCGCAGGCCGAGCGCCCCGAGGCGTAACGGGCGACCGCGACTTCGCCACCGCCGTCGCGGACGGTTACCCTGCACGCGTGGCATCGTTGTTCCGTCGCAAAGATCCCGGCCTGGCGTCAAGCGAAGCAGCCGAGGAGACCCCCGAGGTGGAGGCGCCCGGGCCGGTCAGGCAGTCGAGGGCGTACACGCCCAAGAAGGGCGAGGCGACCCCGAAGCGGGTGAGTACCGGGGTGCGCCGCCCCGAGCCGCCGGCCGCCAACCGCAAGGAGGCGCTGGCCCGGGCGCGGGTGCGCCAGCGGGAACAGCGGGCCGAGGCGCGGGAGAAGATGATGGCCGGCGAGGAGGCGTACCTGCTCCCGCGCGACCGGGGTCCGATGCGGCGGCTGGCCCGCGACGTGGTCGACTCCCGGCGCAACGCCGCCACCTTCTTCTTCGTCGGGCTGTTCGTCGTGCTGTTGGGTACCAGCCAGGGCTTCCCGCAGCCGGTGCGCATCGGCGCCAACACGCTGTTCCTCGTGCTGTTCGCGGCCACTGCCATCGACACGTTCCTGCTTGTACGGAAGGTCAAGGCGCTGGGCAGCGAGCGCTTCCCGAAGGAGGCGCAGGCCACCCGCGGGCTGTTCTTCTACGTCGTGATGCGCAGCATCAGCTTCCGGCGGCTACGGGTACCCAAGCCGCAGGTGAAGATCGGCGACAAGGTCTAGGAGACCTGCTAGGAGACGCCGGCCACCCGGCCACCCGGCTCGGCGTACAGGCGCGCCACCACGTCCTCGATGTCCGGCTCCACCACGGTCAAGTCACGCAGCGCCGCCACCGACGCCAGGCGGGCGACGAGCTCACCGGCGCCGGTACCCTCGCGCAGCGCGAAGACCAGCCGCCGGCCCTCCACCGCGGTCTCGATCAGGTCGGCGCCTGCCAGGTCCAGCGGCTGGGCCAGCGGCTCGTCGAGGTCGATCACGACGCGCCGGCGCGAGGCGTACCGAGCGTGCAGCTGCTCCAGGCTCCCGTCGTGCACCACCCGGCCGTGGTCGATGACCACCAGCCGGCGGCAGAGGCGCTCGATGTCGGCGAGGTCGTGCGTGGTCAGCACGATCGTGGTGTCGCCGCGCGCGCCGAAATCCGCGAGGAACCCGCGTACCGCCTGCTTGCTCACCACGTCCAGCCCGATCGTCGGCTCGTCCAGAAAGAGGATCTCGGGGCCGTGCAGCAGCGCAGCGGTCAGCTCGCCGCGCATGCGCTGCCCTAGCGAGAGCTGGCGTACCGGACTGTCGAGGAAGTCACCGAGATCCAGCAGGGACACGCACTCGGCGAGCCTTTCGGCGTGCTCGCCCGCGGGTACCCGGTAGATGTGGCGCAGCAGGTCGAACGAGTCGCGCAGCGGCAGGTCCCACCACAGCTGCGAACGCTGCCCGAACACCACGCCGATGCGCGCCGCGAGCCGCACGCGCTGCGGCACCGGCCGGTACCCGCACACCCGTACGCTGCCTGAGCTGGGCGACAGCACGCCGGTAAGCATCTTCAGCGTGGTTGACTTGCCCGCGCCGTTGGGCCCGATGTACCCGAGCATCTCGCCCCGCCGCACGGTCAGGTCGATCCCGTCGACCGCGGCGACCGTACGGCTGACCCGCCGCAGCCGCCCGACCTTGGTGCGTACGGTGAAGTCGCGCCGCAACTCGCGCGTCTCGATGACAGTGGAAGTGCCGGTAGACGTCATGACCCCGTACTCCGGTAGTGCCTGACGCCCACGCGCCAGGCGAGGTTGGCAAGCCCCACGGCGAGCGCCGCGACCACCGGTGTGCACCAGCCCAGCCAGTCCGGCGCGCCCAGCGGATCGACCCGCTCCAGCAGCCGCAGCCCGGGATAGTACGCGACGAACGCGAAGCCGAGCCCGTACGCGAAGATCCGCCGGAACAATCCACTGTAGACGGTCATCGGGTAGTAGGTGAATGTGCGGCCGCCGTACGTGAAGGAGTTCGCGAGCTCGCCCGAGTCGATCCAGTAGAACGCTACTGTCGCACCCGCCACGAACAGCGACACGAAGAAGACGGCGCCACAGATCGGGGTGAGCACGAGCAACGCGAGGTGGGCCGGGGTGAGGCGCACGTGGGCCAGGCCGAGCGCCACCGAGACCATGACGGCGCCCTGCGCCACCTGGCCGATACGGCGCAGCGTGAAGTCGGTCGCGAGCAACTGCGCCAGTACCGGCCGCGGGCGTACCAGCAGCGCGTCGAGCAGGCCGGTGCGGACGTACGACGACAGCCGCTCGACGTTACCGGCGGCCAGGTCGGCGAGGGCGAACGAGAGGGCCGACAGGGATGCGATGAGAAACGCCTCGCGGAACCCGAACTGGCCCAGCGACCGGGTCACCCGGAACACCACGAGCAGCACCACGAGGTCGAGCGCGGTGAAGACCAGGGAGCTGGTGACGTCGACGGCGAAGGAGAGCCGGTACTGCAGCTGCGCGCGTACCTGCGCCCGTACCAGCCGCACGTACGCCTCATCCACCCTGCACCACCAGCTTCCGTTCGGCGGCCCGCTGGACGACCCAGCACAGCCGGTACGCGATCGCCACCCACCCGGCCTGCACCGCGAGGATGCCCAACCGCATCGGGACGGACCCGCGCTCCACGAAGATGTCCACCGGCCCCTGCAGCAGCGACGGGAACGGGGTGCCGAACCAGAGCGAGATCAGCACCGGCGACGGCAGGAAGTGCAGCGGGAACGACAAGCCGCCCAGCAGCGTCGCGAGCAGGCTCCAGGCCACCTGCGGGCCGCGCGAGTCCAGCAACCAGTAGGCGGTCGCGTTGACGAGGTACCGGCAGGCGAAGCTGAGGAACAGGGCGAGCAGGACGGCCAGGAGGAACAGCGGGTACGTGCCCGGGTTGGTGGGCGCGCGCAGGTGGAATGCGAGGGCGCCGACGATCATCGGTACCGCGAACCGGGTCAGTACCGCGAACCCGGCCCGGCCCACGTCCACGCCCAGGTACGTGACCACGGGGTGTACCGGCCGCAGCAGATCGCTGACCACCTCCCCGCTGCGGATCCGGTCGGCGAGCTGGGTGTCACCCCAGATGCCGACCGTCGCGAGGAGCCCCTGGTTGATCCAGACATAGGTGGCCAGTTGCTCGGGCGAGTACCCGGCCGCACTGCCGCCGCGCCCGGCTGCTACCGCAAGTAGTACTGAACAATTGAGGAAACCGAAGACCGTGTTGGTACAAATGCCTGCTAGCGTGGCCTGACGATATGTCGAATAACGCCGGAATCCAGCGATGACAAGCGCCGCGAAAGTCCGATATGGTCTGGAGGGCCCTGGCAATCCGGCCCGGGCTGATGTGGCGGTACCGTGGTCCAAC
>JBPYFB010000159.1:0-4571 GCA_051986465.1 Rugosimonospora sp. | reverse complement strand
CGTCCATTGTGGACGAGCAGGTTACCCGGCAACAGGTCACCGTGTACCCACACCTCGGGGCCGTCCCAGTGCGGGGCGTCCAGCGACTCCTGCCACGAGCGGACCAGTGCCGGGCCGTCCACGCGGTCACCGGCTTCGGCGATCGCGCCACGGATCTCCTTGTCCATCTCGATCAGGGGACCCCCGCGGGAACCTGGCGGGCGTGGCGGTGCGCCAGCGGTATCGATGCGGCGCAGCGCGGAGATGAATCCGGCCAGGTCGACCGCGCCCTGCTCCAGATCGTCGAGCGCATACTCGGCGCTGGTACCGGGCAGCCACTCGTACACGGACCACTCGAACGGGTACCCGTCGACCGGCCGTCCCGCGGCCAGCTGTACCGGAATCTTCAAGGGCAGGTGCGGCGCGAGCAGGGGCAGCAACGCGGCCTCCTTAGCCGCCTGTCGGGTGGCCCAGGCGACGCGGGGCAGCCGTACGGATAGGTCCGAGCCGACGCGGTAGATGTCGTGATCGGTACCATACGAGTCGACCGGCTCGATCGGCAGCTCCATCCACTGTGGAAACTGCTCGGCGAGCATGCGGCGTACCAGTGCGACGTCGGTGATCACCTCGTCGTCGTGCATCCGGAACCTGCTCATCACCGCGATCCTCGCCGGTTTCGGCCGTCAGAGCAAGCCGGTATCGCCAGCATCTGGAGGTGGGAATGGACCAGCCCGATGAGTTCATGCGGCGCATCGGCGAGGGGATCGGCCTGAGCCAGCGGGGCGAACGGGATGCGGCTCGCGCCCTGTTCCTGCGGATCTGGGACGAGCTCGGGGATGAGGGCGACGCGTTGCATCGGTGCGCGCTGGCGCACCACCTCGCCGACGTGCAGGACGACCCGCGCGAGGAGCTGGCGTGGGACCTGCGCGCGTTGACGGCCGCGGACTCCGTTACGGAGGAACGGGCGCGGCAGGCGGGAGTGGCCGGCTCGGTACGCGGCTTCTACCCATCACTACACCTGAACCTCGGTGATGTGTATCGGCGCCTGGGAGACCGGAAACGAGCGCGCGAGCATCTGGAGCGGGGTCGGGCCGCGGCCGGCGTCCTCGATGACGACGGGTACGGAAAGATGATCAAGGGTGGTCTTGAGCGGTTGGCAGAGCGCCTGCGCTAGACGAGGTCGACGGAGAACATATCGGTACGGGCGATCGCGGCGTCGCGCTGGGCGGCCAAGGCGATGCGCCGTTCGTCGGCCAGGTAGCCGTCGTATCCCGCCTGCGACCCGAACTCGATGAGCTGGATCTCGGTTGGTGCGCCGTTCCCGCCGGCGGTACGGGCCCGCTGGAGCAGCCGCCCATCGTGCTCACCGAGCAGGGCCAGCACCGTGTCCTCGTACGCGATGAGCGCGTCGGTCGCGCCCGGCCGGGCCCACAGCAACACACACAGCCGAATCGTCATGGTGCCTGACACTACGGTACGGCGGTGAAGAATTCGTAGGCAATGCCGTCGGGATCGACGATGTATACGCCACGGCCGCCGCCGAGATGGTTGATTTGGCGATCGCTGACCCGCGGTGCCGAGCCCCACTCCAGCCCGGTGTCCTTCGCGCGCTCCAGGGCGTGGTCGAAGGTGCCGTCGTCGACCAGGAAGGCGTAGTGCCCAGGACGGGCGCCGATCCGGTCGTCGAAGTCGAAGGTCAGGTCTTCGTTGATGCGTACCGGCACGAACGGTCCCGCAGGCTGACCAACTCGCAGATCCAGCAGGTCCGCGAGTAGCTTGGCGCCACGTTGCTTGTCGGCCACGGGGACGATGGTGTGGTTGAGCACAATGGTCATTGCTCTCCCCTTGACTTGGGTTGGTTAGCCAGGCGTACGAGGTAGGACGCGAACCGGCGGGCGTCCGCCGCCGGCCAGTCCGCGACCAGTTCGGCGAAGGTCTGTTCCTGCCAGGCGCGCGCGGCCCTCAGGACCTTTCGGCCCGCGGGCGTGATGGCGACTTCGGTACGGCGGGCGTCCTGCACCGATACCGTCTTGCTGACCAGTCCGGCGGCGACCGCGGCGGCGAGCATCCGGCTGGCGTTGGAGCGATCCAGCCCGAGTTCTCCGGCGACGGCGGCGATCTGGGCCGTACCGCCTCCGTCGCCGGCGGCGTCGATGGCCTCCAGTATCAGGATGTGGCCGACCTGTTCGGCGTCTTTCCCGGCGTCCTGGGCGACGTCGGTGGCCCAGCGCCGTGACCAGAACCGCACCAGCCTGAACAGGGCCGGGCCGCCACCCGTACCTTCTGTGCGCATCGCACAGATAATACGTGCGATACGCACAGATCGCAACGAGCGGTTCGACGGGCGTACCCTCTATCTCATGACTGTTTGTGATAGGAAGGGGGCCGTGCACCCCGTCGCCGCATGAGCGGCGTGTGGGTACGCACCCGGGCGGAGCTGCGCGACCAACGCCGCCCCCGAGCGCACAGATGTTGGAACCATCTGCTTGCCGCACCACTGTGGCCCAAGTACGGCGTCAACCTCGGAACGTTGCTGCGCACCTGCGACGCGGTCGGCGGGTGCCTGGTGGTGCCGCGCCGGTCGTGGATCGATGAGGCGCTCGCCACCGGAAACACGTTGCGCCACCGGTCGTGCGTACATCGGGTATCGCGGCCGGTGGAATGGCTGGCGTGCCAGCGGGGCGACGATACCGCGATCGTCGGTGTGGAGCTGGCGGATGACGCGGTGCGCCTCGGCGACCTGCCCGCCGCTCGGCGGCGTACGGTTGTGGTCCTGGGTGACGAGAGCGACGGCATTCCAGACGACGCACTGCCGTCGCTGGACACCGTGGTGGAGATCCCGATGGTAGGTACCGGGTTTTCGCTCAATGTCGCGGTGGCCGGATCACTGGTGCTGTACAAGCTGGCCGGCCTGGTTTGAACGGGGCTCGGGCAGCGTCAGCGGCGCGCGGCGGACCATGTGGCGAGGGCCTGCCGCACCAGGTCCGCGTTGTCTATTGCCGGTTCGCCGGCCGGCCCGACCAGGCTGTCCTCCAACCCGATCCGGGTCGGCAGGCCCAGCCGGCCGGCGTGCGCCACGAGCGGCCAGCACGTGGCGTCCTCGCCGTGCAGCAGCCGCGGTCCCAGTACCGCAAGGTCGTCGAGGCGCGCGAGTAGCGCGTCGGCCGCGGTCACCGCGCTCTCCGCCGGTACCTCCAGGACCTCCACGAGTATCCGGAACCAGGCGGAGTCGCCGAATGTCGCGAGCCGGTCCGCGTCCGCGACCGACCATACCCCCGCCTCTACCTCTACATTGGACAGACGGAGTGCGTTGACCAGTTCGGCAAAGCCCGGCTCGCCCACGTTGACCGACGCGAAGTCCGGGCGCGCCGCGGCCGGCAACTCAGCCCACCGCGCGATCGTGGCGAGGCGCCGGTCCGGGTCGCCGCCGCTGATCCACAGACCGGTGGTCACGCCTACCGGAATTCCGGGGCATGCCGCCCGCACCGCGCCCGTGGCCGCCGCAACGTCATTCGCTTCCAGTGACTGGGTGCCGGCGCCGTCCCGCGGGTGCAGGTGTACCGCCTCGGCTCCGGCGCCAACCGCGGCAGCGGCCGCCACCGCCACCTCGGCGGGGGTGACCGGGACACCGGGGTGCTCATCGCGTGTCCGGCCGCCGTTGAGGCACGCCTTGATCCGTTCTATCCGCTGTTCCATCGTCGGGGTCACCCTCCACTTCAGTACGCCGCTCAACCCGCACGAATCCGGCCTGGGCCCGGACGACACGTCGGTACGCATCACTTACGGCAAGCCCCTGCGCTGCGGCGCGGATGTCGACGTCGTCGTGTTCCGGGCCGTAGACGCGGCCGGCCACATGGTCGGTGCTCCCGACCAGCTCACCCCGAACGGGCAGAAGTGCGGGTAGCGATGTGTCTATTGACCGTATGACAAGCGCAACCGCTCATTGATGAGGAGGTTGAGCCGGAATCGCAGGTGGCCGAGGCGGCTCTCGCTCGGCGCCGGGCCGATGCTCAGCAGGGTCCAACGCAGTTGGCATCCGGCGGCGTGCGGTTGGATGTCGAACCTGATCGTCACCTCTGGTGTATGCCGCCACAGCGACGACCACACCACGAGTGTGGGTTCGACGCTGTCGACGATCTGTGGCTCAGTCTCATCGTCGAGAAGATCGAGCCACTGACGGGCAGCCGGATCTCGCGGCGCTGCCAGGGATCGCCAGACGATACGTGCCGGTGCCGGCTGCGCTCGCATCCGGCTTCCGAGCTCAATCACGACGTTCAGCGTAGTGTGTGGCGGTCGGCGGCTGTCGCGTTCTGGCGGGTCGGGTCATGGGTAACCAAGGAGGCGGTCGTGGAACCCACGGGGCGACGACCGTTGTGCTGTCCCGAGGAATGGACCAGAGACTCCAGGTCGATCCGGAGACTCTGCGATTACTGGAGAACGCTCCATCACGGTACACGTGTTGGAGACGCGGGAAGCGGTGAAGGCGTACAACGACATGATTGATGCCGGCGCGGTGGGTGGACTGTTCCACTCCACCTGCTGACGGCGGCGGTTATTCGACGCCGACGGCGTCGGCCATGTGGTCCGGTTCG
>JBPYFB010000158.1:0-9241 GCA_051986465.1 Rugosimonospora sp. | reverse complement strand
GAGCCGAAGCTGCTGGGGAAGTTGCCGATCGGCATGCTGGCCCGGTAGATGTTGCCGTTGTCGCCGGCGAAGAACAGGTACATGTTCGTGCCGTCACCGATGAGTGTCTGGTCGATGGGGCCGGTGCTGGAGTTGGAGAGGCTGCCGGTGAACAGTGGTTGGTTGGCAGACCATCCGTTCGGGTTGGTGGGGTCGCTCGACGTCCGGTAGAAGAAGGGAGTGGCACCCCATTGGGCGGCCAGTACCCAGATGTTCTTCGGCGCGAAGTAGAACAGGGTGGGCGCCACGGCCCCCTGGCTCATCCCGGTCTGCCCGGTCGAGGCCATGTCCGACCAGTTCGTGAACGGGCTGAACATCATCGAGCTGTAGGAGCCGGATGAGTTGACGTCCGACGCGTAGACCAGGTGCTTGCCGTTGTAGACGACGTTGCTGAAGTCCTTGACCGAGACCCACCCGTTCTGCGGCTGCGCCAACGCACCCGTCGACGACCAGCGGTACGACGACGGAAGAGAGCACGTCCCACCCGTGGGGGAGCTGCTGGCGCGGGGGCTGGCGCTCGGGCTACTCGGGCTGCTGGGCCCGATCGAGGTCGGCGAGCTCGGCGAAGTGCCGACCGAGCCGTTGCACGCGGTTCCGTTGAGCGTGAAGTTGGTGGGTACGGGGTTCGAGCCGTTCCAGGAGCCGTTGAACCCGAAGGAGGTGTTGCCGTTGGTCGGGATGCTGCCGTTGTAGCTCAGGTTGGTGACGCTCACGCTGGCGCCGGACTGGGTGTAGGAGCCGTTCCAGAGCTGGGTGATGGTCTGCCCGGCAGTGAACGACCAGGTGAGTTTCCAGCTGCTGACGGGGTCGCCGAGGTTGGTGATGGTGACATTGGTGGTGAAGCCGCCCTGCCAGGAGCTGGCGATCGCGTAGTCGACGCGACAGCCGGTGGCGGCCTGGGCGGGGTTCGCGGTCAGCACGGCGGTGGCCCCGGCCGCGGTGAGGCCGACCGTGCAGGCGATCACCGCCCGGTACCGGGTGCGAGAGAACTTCATCAGATCCTCCGTGAGGGAACTGGGCGTTGTGGGGATGGCGTCGTACCACCCCGTGCGATCAGTCCGTCTCGCAACACCCCGTTGCCCGCGGGGCACCGCCGACCGTCCGGCGGGGGCGGCAGGGAACTTGACCGGCCGTTGATGCGGATGCGAGCGGATATCGGTGCACGGATGTTATCGCTCACATTGGCAGTGTCAAATGCGTTCCCGGACGGGGGCGCGGCGTGCCTCGTCGGCGTTGGCGACCACCACCGCCAGCGCTGCCTGCGCGGCGCCGGCGTTCGCCATGCCCCTCCAGCCGTGAGATGCCGGCCGGACAAGGCGGACGCGGCGTGCGCGGCCAGCGCCGCCTGGGCCACGACTGCTGTCTTGCTTCCCTCTTTCAAGCCCCGGCCTGGGCTTGAAACTTCCGGTCGGATGGCGGCCGTCCCTCCCGCGCCGCGCACGGGTTGCGAATCGACGCGACCCGAGTAGGAGCTCGCGGGTGCGGCCTCCGGTTAGGCCGAAGCCATCGGACGTTATTGTCCACTATGGACCTGCTGCGGGTCGTTGCGCAGCGAGCGGGCGCATTCGGTCAGGGTCTCCGCCAATGCTTTTCGGGTCTTGGCATCGGTAGTGGCGAGCATGACGTCCTCGATGCTGTCGAGGGCCCGGTCGCAGCGGGTCAGGGTGGCGCGCCCCTTGCGGGTGAGGCTGGCGCGCAGCGTCCGGCCGCGGGTGAGGTCGGTGGTGCGGCGGATGAGGCCGCGTTGTTCGAGGTCGCGGATGATGAGGTTCATCGCCTGCGGGGTGACGAAGGCGATGCGGGCCAGTTGTGCCGAGGACAGCCCGTCGCGCAGCCGCAGCTCGCTCAGTGCCATGTACTCGGTGGTCGTGACGGTGTGGCGGGCCAGCGCCTCGTCCAGCCGGGCGCGGATGTGGCGTTCCAGCCGGAACACGAGATAGCTGACTCGGGGTAGCGACAGCGGCGCTGCGGGCGCGGGTTGGGCGATCACGTGAGACAGGATACGCCAGCCGTGTAACTTCCCTTCGGAGGTATCAAGTTCCTTGATGGCAAGCAGCTTGAATGCGCTGAGAGCCCCTGGTGTGCCTTGACTCCTGTTGATCCGGGTGCCTAGCGTCAGTCGACCAATGTCGATGTCCGGAGGCGGGCCGGGCCAGGCGGAGAGGATGGGGATGAGACGGCTGACCTCCTTACTGGCCGTCGCGGCGACCGCCGCGGCGGGGGTTGTCGCGACGATAGCGCTGGCATACCCAGCGGCGGCGGCGAGCCTGGTGCAGGTGACCAACTTCGGAAACAACCCCGGCAACATGCAGATGTACGTGTACGTGCCGGATTCGCACCCGGCCAACCCGGCGATCCTGGTGGCGATGCACGGCTGCGGTGGATCGGGCCCGGGCTTCTATTCCGGTAGCGAGTTCGCGTCGCTGGCCGACCGGTACGGATTCGTCGTCATCTACCCGACGGCGACCCAGTCCGCGGGGTTCGGCAACTGCTTCGATACGTGGTCGGACGCGGCCAAGCACCGGGGTGGCGGCAGTGACCCGGTCTCCCTGATCTCAATGATCAACTATGTCGAGCAGCACTACGGCGGCGATGCCAGCCGGGTGTACGCGACGGGGAGTTCGTCGGGCGCCATGATGACCAACGAGATGCTCGCCCTGTACCCGGACGTGTTCAAGGCCGGTGCCGCTTTCATGGGCGTGCCGTTCGGGTGTTTCGCCAACGCGGCGGATTACCCGCCCAGTACCAGTAAGTGCACCACCGGGCAGTTGACGATGACCGCGCAGCAGTGG
Source organism: Rugosimonospora sp. (assembly GCA_051986465.1). Classification (GTDB taxonomy): domain Bacteria; phylum Actinomycetota; class Actinomycetes; order Mycobacteriales; family Micromonosporaceae; genus DATEJJ01. The sequence goes on along the minus strand of JBPYFB010000158.1, from coordinate 6,410 downwards.
GGTGACCTCGTCCGCAACGCCTACCCCGGATACAGCGGGCCGCGGCCCCGCGTCCAGTTGTGGCACGGTACCGCCGACAACCTGGTGCCGTACTCGCGGCTGCAGGAGGAGATCAAGCAGTGGACGAACGTGTTCGGGTTGAGCCAGACGCCCACGTCCACGGATACGCCACAGTCGGGCTGGACCCGGCAGCGCTTCGCCGACTCGTCGGGGACGGTCGACATCGAGGCGTACAGCGTCGCGGGTGCCGGGCACACCCTGCCGATGACCGGCATGGCCGCATACGCCATCCAGTTCTTCGGTTTGAGTAGCGGCGGCACGACCAGCCCCAGCCCGAGCGCGAGCCGGCCCAGCAGCGCACCGCCCTCCAGCGCCCCGCCCTCTAGCGCTCCGCCTTCGAGCAGGCCGCCGTCGAGCCCGCCCGCCGGTGGCGCCGGCTGCCGGGTGAGCGACACGGTCAGCGCGTGGAACACCGGGCTCACCGAGAACATCACCATCACCAACACCGGCACCGCTGCGGTCAACGGCTGGTCCCTGGTGTTCACCCTCCCCAGTGGACAGACGATCACCAACGGCTGGAATGCCACGTACAGCCCGACCAGTGGGCAGGTGACCGCGACCAACGCCAGCTACAACGCGGCGATCGCGCCGGGCGCCTCGACCACCATCGGCTTCCAGGCCAACCACACCGGAAACACGGCCATGCCGGCCGCGTTCAGCCTCAACGGCAGCACCTGCACGACAAGCTGAACCCAGGCACTACCGCGGGTCCTCCTTCCCGACAGCAGGTACGGACGCTGGCAACGCTCACGTCCGTACCTGCTGTCGTTGCACCGCAAAGGCGTCCGGTCTGGTGTCGAGCAGTATCGTCGCGGCCGCCTGGGCCGCCCCGTGCAACTTCGTGTCCAGTTGCTGGAACAGGTCCTGTGCCGGGATTGCCGGCCAGCGCGCCGGCAGGTGCTGTACCGGCAGGCGGGGATCGCGCCGGACGATCTGCAGCCACTCGGTGACCAGACAGAGCTTGGCGGCCAGCGGGTCGGCGGGCGCCTTGCGCGTAGCCGGCTGCCAGCGCTTGCGGAAGGCCTCGTACCGGGTGGCCAGGCCGGCCAGGTCGTACGCGTCGCGAATCATCTCGTCGACGTCGGTGAGATGGTTGGTGCGCGCGTGGAAGACCCGTACGTGGGCCTGCAGTCCGAGGCTGGCGAGGATCTGGTCGACGTGCTGGGTACCCGCCGCGATCCACAGCCCGCCCTGCAGGGGGCCGAAGCCGGCCCAGGCCAGTTGCGAGCGCAGGTCGTGACGTTCCCGGTGCCAGGCGCCGGGCAGCGAGAAGCCGAGCAGGGTCCAGGTGCCGTCCCAGTCGCGGTTGACCGCGCCGGTCTCCCACAGCCGGTGCTGGCCGTCGGCCAGGATCCCCCGAGTGCGCTCGGTCAGGCCGAAGTACATCCGCTGACCGTGTCGTTGGCGCCGGAGCAGATCCTTGTTGACCATCCGGGTGAGCGTCGAGCGGGTGGCGTGTTCCGAGACATCCACGCGTTCGAGTACGTCGATGATGCTTCCGGAGTAGACACACAACTCGCGGCCGAGCAGGTACTCGCCGAGGAAGGTGAGCATCAGCGCCTGCGGCCGCTGGGGTGCCGCGTCCTTGCCCGGGTCCGGCACGGTACACCTCCGGTCAGGACAATGTTGGGCAGAATCTTGACGTACGTCAGCGGAAAGCCTAACTTTGGCGGCACGTCGCACCAACCACCTTTCCGAGTGCGTACCTCCTGAAGACACCCCGCTTGGAGGCCCTCGTGAGCCGACACCGATTGCTGACCGCCGTACTGAGTGCGGCCCTGCTCGTCCTGGGTGTGCTACCGGGCGGCGCGGCACGGGCCGAGGCGGTCCCGGCGCACTACACCGGTACGCTCCCCGACGGCGCGTCGTGGATCGCCGATGTTCCGGCCGGGTGGCATGGCCCGCTCGTGCTCTACAGCCACGGCTTCGGCACGCTGTCCCCGGCCGACTCGCCGGATCCGGCCACGGCGCAGGCGCTGCTGGCCCGCGGCTACGCGTTGGTGGGCTCCTCGTACGACCCCAACGGATCCCTGTGGGCGTTGGCTAGCGCGGTGCGCGACCAGTTCGCCAGCCTCGCCGCGGTCGAACAGATCATCGGGAGCCCGACGTTGACGCTCGCGCTGGGCACCTCGATGGGTGGTCTGATCAGTGCGCTGGAGGCGCAGCAGGGCCGGGGCCGGCTGGACGGCGTCGTGTCCACCTGTGGACTGGTCGGCGGCGGTATCGATCTGAACAACTACGAACTCGACGCCGAATACGCCATCAGTCAGCTGCTCGCCCCGGACCAGCCGGTCAAGCTGGTCAACTACGCCAGTCCCGCCGAAGGGGCGGCGGCCGCGGGTCAACTGTCCACAGTGGCCACCGCGGCGCAGGCGACCGCCGCCGGGCGGGCCCGGGTCGCGCTGGGTACCGCGCTGCTGAACATGCCCACCTGGGCACCGCAACAGGCGCAGCCGCCCACCGACCCGGACGGCATCGCGTTGGCGCAGTACGACTGGCTCGTGGGTACCTTGCCGTTCATCATGCCGGCCCGGTACTTCATCGAGGTGGCGGCCGGCGGCAACGGTTCCTGGAACGTGGGCGTGGACTACGCGAGCCTGCTGGTCCACTCGCCGTACCGGGACACCGTGGCGGCGCTGTACCGGGAGGCCGGGCTGGACCTGCATGCCGACCTGGCCGACCTGACCCGGCATGCGGCCGTACGTGCCGACGCGGGGGCGATCGGGTGGCTGGCCCGTACCTCGGTACCCACCGGGCACCTGGACGTTCCGGTGCTGGATCTGCATACGACGTACGACCAACTCGCCCCGGTGGAGTACGAGAACGGGTACGCCCAGCAGGTGCGGACCGCCGGCGACGAGTCGATGCTGCGCCAGGCGTACGTGGCGCGGCGCGGGCACTGCGCGTTCACGCCTTCGGAGCTGATCGCCGGGCTGCAGGCGGTGACCCATCGCGTCCAGGCCGGGCACTGGGACAGCGTCGCCACGACCGAGAGCCTGCAGACCGCCGCCCTTGCGCTGGGCCTCGGTGACAACCCAGCGTACGTCGCGTTCCGTCCCGGCCCCCTGGTCAGTCACCGGGTCTTCCAGCCCTGGCGCGACAGCGCCTGAGGATCACACCATCGCCAATACTGGCGGGTAGGAGGCGGCCGGGGTCTGCCGTACGCTTGTGGCGCGCCAGTGTGCCGCACGGCGGTGTGAAAGGACCCGGCTTCGCTGTGACCACGTATCTGCCCCGTCGGCAGCCCACGCTCGACGAGGTCGCCGAACGCGCTGGCGTGTCGAGGACCGCGGTGTCGCGGGTCATCAACAACGCTCCGTACGTGAGCCGTGCCAAGCGGGACGCGGTGGAGAAGGCGATAAAGGACCTCGGCTACACACCGAGCCGTACCGCGCAGGCGTTGGCCAGAAAGAAGACCGGCGTGATCGCCTTGGCCGTCTCCGGGGACGACGCGGCGATCTTCGCTGATCCGTTCTTCGCGCAGGTCATCGTGGGCATATCGGCCGCCTTGGAGGAGACCGACCTGCACCTGTTGCTTTGCCTGGCCGCCTCTGGACGGGGCAAGGCTCGATTCAAGGGCTTGCTGCGCACCCGTGGCGTCGACGGCGTCATGCTCACGGCTCTCAGTGGAACGGACCCCCTCGTTGGCATGGTGGAGCAGTCCGGCTTGCCGACCGTCTTCGGTGGCCGCCCGCTGCACGGCGAACCGGCCTGGTACGTGGACGCGGACAACCGGGGCGGCGCCAGGAAGGCAATCGACCACCTGATCCAGCTCGGTCGTACCCGCATAGCCATGATTACCGGACCGGCGGACACCGCGGTGAGTCAGCGGCGTCACGAGGGATACCGCGATGCCCTGGCCGTGGCCGGCCTGCTGCCCCGGGCGACACGGGCGGGTGACTTCACCGAATCCAGCGGCGCCGCGGCGATGAGGCAACTGCTGGAGGCCGCTCCGGACCTCGACGCGGTGTTCGCGGCCAACGACAACATGGCTACCGGAGCCCTGCGCGTTCTGCGCGACTCAGGCCGTTGCGTACCCGCCGACGTGGCGGTCGTGGGATTTGACGACCTCGACATCGCGGCCCACACGGATCCACCCCTGACCACCATGCACCAGCCAATCCGAGCCTTGGGCACCGAGATGGCCAGGATGCTTGTGGCCCTGCTCTCCGGGCAGGACCCGAACCCGCTGATCCTGCCCACTCGGCTGGTCATCCGCGGATCGGCCTGAGCGGCGGCGCCGTCGTAAATTCCGAGCTCTCCCGGCTGGCCCGGCGCCGCTGTTGAGCAGGCCAGCGGCCTGCGCACGTTGCCAGGAGCGCTTCCCGGCGCACGCCAGGTCATCTGACCAATTTGTTGCGTGGATGTTGCGCTGGCCACGCGCTGGAGGTAGATATATGGAACCGCTTCCAGGCATGGCTAGCTCACTACACTGCCAGTTTTCAGTAAACAGTACGGAAGCGATTCCATACCAGCCGGCGGGGGCTGCAGCGTCATCAGAGGAGGAGTACATGAGACGTCTGCCCGCTGTGGTCGCCACGGCCGTCCTAGCCCTTGCCGGATCTATCGCTCTCGGCGTGGCCGCGCTACCGGCTGGTGCCGATACCCAGATCTGCAGTCAGTACGGATCGACTGCGATTCAGGGCGGCAAGTACATCGTCCAGAACAACGTGTGGGGCGACTCCACCACCCAGTGCATCAACGTGACCAGTACCGGCTTCACCGTCACCTCGGCCGCGCACAACCTGCCGCAGAACGGCGCACCCGGCGCGTACCCGTCCGTGTACGCGGGGTGCCACTACGCCAACTGCAGCTCCGGCAGCGGCCTGCCGTTGCCGGTCAGCGACGGCCGGTTCGGGACGATCTCGACGAGCGTGAGCATGTCCTACCCGAACAACGGCAGCGTGTATGACGCCTCGTACGACATCTGGTTCGACCCGACCGCCCGGACCGATGGGCAGAACACCGGCGCCGAGCTGATGGTATGGCTCAACCACACGGGTTCGGTACACGCCGCCGGCTCGCAGGTCGGCACGGTCAGCATCGCCGGCGCCACCTGGGACGTCTGGTACGGCAACTACGGCTGGAACGTCGTCTCCTACGTCCGGCAGAGCCCGGTATCGTCGATCAGTTTCAACGTCTCGTCGTTCTACCGGGACATGGTCAGCCGCGGATACGCCCAGAACTCGTGGTACCTCACCAGCGTGCAGGCCGGTTTCGAGCCATGGGTGAACGGTACCGGCCTCGCCGTGAACAGCTTCGCCTACAGCATCGGCAGCGGTGGCAGCAGCCCGCCGCCGAGTGGCGGCCAGGAGATCGTGGGCAGCGCATCAGGCCGGTGTATCGACGTGCCCAACAGCAGCACGACCAATGGCACCCAGGTGCAGTTGTGGGACTGCAACGGCAACTCGAACCAGCGGTGGACCTACACCTCGAGCAAGCAGTTGATGGTGTACGGCAACAAGTGCCTGGACGCCAACGGCAAGGGCACGACCAACGGCACCACGGTCATCATCTGGGACTGCAACGGCCAGACCAACCAGCAATGGAACCTCAACTCCAACGGTTCCATCAGCGGAGTCCAATCTGGACTGTGCCTGGATGCCGCGGGCGCCGCCACCGGCAACGGCACGAAGATCCAGCTGTACAGCTGCTGGGGCGGCTCCAACCAGCAGTGGAGCCTACGCAACTGACTCGGGCCTTCGGGCCGGGCGCCAGCCAGCCTGGCCCTGACATCTCTCCGTGCTCCAACCACCAGTCGCCGGCTCTACAGCCAACGGATCCACGCTGTCTGTCGGGCCGTCCGTCCACAAAGGAGGAAACACCCAGATGACCGACGCTCCGTCCCAACCGAGACGCCGCCGATTCGGCCGCGCCCGACTACTGTTCGGCGGTGCCTGCGCCACCGCCCTGCTCGCCGCCGCCGCCATCGTGCCCGGCATCGCCCACGCCGACACCACTGTCACCAGCAACCAGACCGGCACCAACAATGGCTTCTTCTACTCGTTCTGGGAGCAGTCCAGCGGCGGCACGATGACGCTGGGCTCCGGTGGCCAGTACAGCCTCAGCTGGAACACCGGCGCTCAGAACATCGTCGCCGGCAAGGGCTGGAACCCCGGCTCCAGCCACACCGTCAACTACAACGCCTCGTGGAACTGCAGCGGCAACTGCTACCTGTCGCTGTACGGGTGGACCACCAGCCCGCTGATCGAGTACTACATCGTCGAGAACTTCGGCTCCTACAACCCGAGCTCCGGCGCAACGAGGCTCGGCTCGGTCACCACCGACGGCAGCACCTACGACATCTACCGCACGCAGCGCGTCAACCAGCCCTCCATCCAGGGCACCGC
>JBPYFB010000157.1:0-12815 GCA_051986465.1 Rugosimonospora sp. | reverse complement strand
GCTGGCGCCGGCCATTCCCCGCCGGTACGGGCCCGGCGAGGCCGACCTGTTCGCGGTCGCCGCGCCGGACGGTACCGCGGTCTTCTTCTGCCGTACCGAGCGCACCGACGGCGCGGTCAGTTGGCTGGACGACTTCGTCGCGGTGGCGGAGGAGGAGGTGCCGCCGAGCACCCTCGCGCGGGTGGACCACGTGGGCCTGTCCCAGCCGTCCTACTACTTCGACGAGGCGGCACTGTTCTACCGATCAGTGTTCGGCCTGCACCCGCAGTCCAGCGAGGAGATCCCCGACCCGTACGGCCTGGTGCGCAGCCGCGCGGTCACCAGTACCGGCGGCGGGGTGCGGTTCGTGTTGAACGTGCCGGCGCTGGGCGGTGGCAAGGTGCCGGAGACCGCGCAGTTCCAGCACATCGCGTTCGGCTGCCCGGACATCTTCGCCGCGGCGGTGGACATGCGGGTACGGCGGCTGCCGATCCTCCCGGTCCCGGACAACTACTACGACGATCTGGCCGCGCGACTGGACCTCGACGAGGCGTTCGTCGAGAACCTGCGCGGCTTCGGGGTGCTCTACGACCGCGACGAGCGCGGCGAGTACTTCCACTTCTCCACGGCCATGCTCGGCCGGCGCATGTTCTTCGAGGTAGTGCAGCGAGTGGGCGACTATGCGGGGTACGGCACTCCCAACCTGCCGGTGCGGATGGCGGCGCAGTATCGCCACTTCGCACTGGCCGGCCTCACGTAGCGCGGGGCCTGGTTCAGTGCGGGCCGCCGATGGGGTGGTCGAAGCCCCGTTCGGACATGCGGCGCGCGACCTGGGTGAGGTCGGTGACGAACGCGTCGACGCGCTCGTCGGGGAAGCGCATGGTCGGGCCGCTGAGCGACAGCGCCGCCACGACCGATCCGGCGCGGCCGAGGATCGGTACCGCGACGGCGGTCAGACCGTCCTCGCGCTCGCCGTGGCTGACCGCGTACCCGCGCTGGGCGGCGTCGTCGATCCACTCCTGCAACCGCCGCACGTGCCCCTCCCCGTACGGCGAACTGCGGGCGATCCGAGTCAGCAGGCCGGGGGAGGCGTTGCGCAGCAGGACCTTGGCGGACGCCCCGCCCCACAGCGGCAGTTCGTCGCCGACGTGGACCACGTGCCGCAGCGCCTGCGGGCTCTCCTGCTGCGCGATGCACACCCGGTAGATGTCGCGGGCCACGTACACGTTGACGGTCTCGCGTTGCCGGGCGGCCAGGTCGCGCATCATCCGCTGGGTCTCCGGCGGCAGCTCCCAACTGCGCCGGGCCAGGTGCGCCCAGCGCCACAGGCCGGGACCGGCCATGTAGCCACCGGCCGTGGCCCACAGCAGGCCGCTCTGCTCAAGCGTCTGTACGAGGCGGATGACGGTGGTCTTGGCCAGGCCCGTCGCCTCGACGATTTCCCGGACCGTGACGGACGGGCGCTCCTCGGTGAGCAACGAGAGGATGTCCAGGGCCCGCTGGACACTGCGTACGCCCTGGGCCTCGGCACCCTCGACGGACTGTTCACTGTCGCGCTCGGCGGTGGCGCGCTGCCTGCTAGCCGAATTCACGGGTGTTCACTCTCCTCGTACCCGAGTCAGCCGTGCCGCTCGCGCGCCGGCTGGCATGCCCATTCTTCCGTCGTGGCAGCCGATTGCGGGGTCGGCAACTTTCTCGACTCGGACTCTTGCCAGAAGCTACCGGACGCCCGTACGTTACAGCTAGTCCGTACAGTGGTCCAGAAGTACCACTCAGTGGTCAACGAGGAGTTCTGATGCTGGACGCGATCCTGAAGGCTCCGGCTGTCGCGGCCATCGCGGCCGCGCCCGCACTGCTGGCTGGGGAGTGGTTATCCAGCGGGGAAGCCGCCGACCGGGTCGGCCCGTACACCCGCGCGGTGGTCAGCCGGGCGGTCGTGGGGGGCGCCGACGAGGTCCGCGAGGCGGTCCGATACGCCCACCACAACGCCAAGGCGGTGGCTCGCCTGGCGCCCGCCGCGCGCGCCGGGATCCTGGAATCCGCGGCCAACGCCGCGCTGGAACGCCGCGACGAGCTGGCCGCGCTGATCGCGGCGGAGTTGGGCAAGCCGGTCAAGGACGGCCGCGGCGAGATCGACCGCGTCGCCGACACCCTGGCCGTCTGCGCGGCCGAGGCCCGCCAGATCGGCGGCGAACTCCTGCCGGTGGCCGGCTGGGCGCGCGGGGTCGGCAACACCGCGCTGACCTACCGGGCCCCGGCCGGTGTGGCCCTGGCCATCACGCCATTCAACGCGCCCGCCAACCTGTTGGCACACAAGCTCGGCGCCTCGTTCGCCGCGGGCAACACCACCATCGTCAAGGCGCCACCGCAGGCGCCCGCCACCTCGGCGGCGATCGTCGCGCTGCTGCGGGAGGCCGGGATGCCGGCCGCGGCGGTGCAACTGCTGCATGGCGGCGGCGAACTGGGTGCCGCGCTGTGCCGGGCCGAGGAGGTCGCGGTCATCAGCTTCACCGGCAGCGCCGCGACCGGTGCCGCCGTGGCCCGCGCGGCCGGCGCCAAGCGGCTGATACTGGAGCTGGGCGGCAACGCGGCCACGATCGTGTGCGGCGACGCGGACATCGACGCCGCGGCAACGGTATGCGCGCGCACCGGGTACACCAATTCCGGCCAGAGCTGCATCTCGGTGCAGCGGGTGTACGTGGACCGCACCCGGTACGAGCAGTTCCTCGACGCGTTCGACGCAGCCGTCGGCACGCTGGCCGTCGGCGACCCCACCGATCCGGCCACCGACGTCGGTTCGATGGTCGACGACGAGGCCGCCGAGCGGGTGGTGCGGTGGACCGCCGAGGCCGCCGCCGACGGCGCCCGGGTGCTGCGCGGCGGTACCCGGGAGGGCGCCACCGCGGCTCCGACCATCGTGGCCGATCCGAAGCGGGACGCGAACGTGGTGCGGCACGAGGTGTTCGGTGCGCTCGTGGCGGTGCTGCCGTTCGACGACTTCGGCGCCGTCGTCGAGGAGTGCAACACCAGCCGGTACGGGCTGCAGGCGGGACTGTTCACCCGCGACATCGGCCGGATCCTCACCGCGTGGCGGGACTTGGAGGTCGGCGGCCTTGTGGTCAACGGCTCGTCCAACTACCGGCTGGACCACCTGCCGTTCGGCGGCGTCAAGGACTCCGGCTTCGGTCGCGAGTCGCCACGCTGGATGATCGAGGACTACACGGTCGTCAAAACTCTGATCCTGCGCGGCATGTCGATCTGGGGCGAGCGCGTATGAGGGCGGTCGCACTGATCTCCGCCGGCCGGGTCGCGGTGCTGGACAACTGGCCCGAGCCGAACTGCGGACCGCGCGACGTGGTGGTCGCGGTACGCGGGGTCGGGTTGTGCGGTTCCGACCTCGCCGTCGTCGGCGGCGAGCGCGCCGTACCGGGCCTGCCGTGGGTACTGGGGCACGAGGCGTTCGGCGAGATCGCCTCGGTCGGTACCGAGGTAACCGACCGGCGGGTCGGGCAGCGGGTGGTCATCGAACCCAACTACCCCTGCTTCGACTGCGCCGCCTGCGCTGCCGGTACCACGGCCGGGTGTACCCGCCGGCGGGCAGCGGGCATCACCGAGCCCGGCCTGCTCGCCGAGCGGGTCGCGGTGCCGGCCCGGTTCGCGTGGCCGGTACCCGAGGGGTGGACCGACGACGACGTGGTGTGCGTCGAGCCGATGACCGTCGCGCTCAGCGCGGTACGCACCGGCGGGGTCCAGCCCGGGCAGCCCTGCCTGGTGGTCGGTGCCGGCTCGCAGGGGCTGCTGGTCTGCCTCGCGGTCCGGCACGCCGGCGGGCAGCCGTACGTCATCGACCCGCACCCCGGTCGGGTACGCCTGGCCGAGCAGCTCGGCGCGGCGGTCGCCACCGACCCGAACGAGCGGTACCCGGTCGTCATCGAGACCTCGGGCGTACCGGAGGCGTTCGAGTCGGCACTGGCGCGTACCGCCGCCGGTGGCTGCCTGGTCGTCGTGGGCCAGAGCACCCACCCCGCCAAGGTGTCCAGCTTCGTGGTGGTGCAGCGCCGGCTGACGATACGTGGCTGCCTCATCTACGACCACCCGGTCGGGTTCGCCGGCACGATCGCGGCGCTCGACGACGGGCTGCGGCCGGGCCGGGTGCTGGGTGGCCGCTTCGGTCTCGCCCAGGCACCCGAGGCGTTCGCCGAAGCCACCGGCGTCGCCGGGAAGTCCTGGATCAGCCTGACGACTCCGAGGGGGAACGCGTCATGACATCGGCGGCCGAGGCGCTGGTCGACCAGTTGCTGTCATACGGCGTCGAGTACATCTTCGGCGTCTGCGGGCATACCAACATCGCCCTGCTGGACGCGTTGGGGCGCAGCCCGATCCGGTTCGTGATGGCCCGCCACGAACAGGCGGCCGCGCACGCCGCCGACGGGTACGCCCGGGTCTCCGGCAAGCCCGGTGTCGTGCTGCTGCACGTGGGCCCCGGGATGATGAACGCGGTCACCGGGGTGGCCACCGCCGCGCTGGACTCGGTACCGCTGATCGCCATCGCCGGGGACATCCCGTCCTACTACTACGGCCGGCACCCCCACCAGGAAGTCAACCTGCACAGCGACGCCGACCAGACCGCGATCTACCAACCGTTCGTCAAGCGCGCCTGGCACGTGCAGCGGGCCGAGGACCTGCCCCGGTTCGCCGAGCGCGCATTCTGGACCGCCACCTCCGGGCGGCCCGGCGCGGTACTGCTCAACGTGCCGATGGACGTGTTCTCCCGGCCGGTACCCGCTCATCAAGGTGGCGATTGGCCACTGGTCGCCGAGGCGGCGCCGCCGGACCTGCCCGCGGCCACCGCCGCGCGGATCGCCGCCGCGCTGGCCGGTGCCCAGCGCCCGCTGATCTACCTGGGCGGCGGGGTGCGTACCGCCGCCGGGCGCCAGGCACTGCTCGACATCGCCGAACACCTGGACATCCCGATCGCGCATTCGTTGATGGGCAAGGGACTGGTACCCGACGAGCATCCACTGGTACTGGGCATGACCGGCTTCTGGGGGCTGGAGGTCACCAACACGTACGCGCTGGAGGCCGATGTCGTACTGGCCCTGGCAACCCGGTTCGCCGAGACCGACGCGAGTTCGTGGCATCCCGCGTACACCTGGAACATCCCACCCACCCGGCTGATCCAGGTCGACATCGACCCGGCCGAGATCGGCCGCAACTACCCGGTGGAGATCGGCGCGGTGGCCGACGTGAACCTGGCCGCGACCGCGATCGCCGAGGCGGTGCGCCGCGACCATCCCCAACCGGTGTCCCGCACCGCACTGCGCGACCAGATCCGCGCCGCCCGCACCGCGCTGTTCGAGGGCAGCGCGCAGCGCGGGCAGAGCGAACAGTTCCCGCTGCGGCCCGAGCGGATCCTCGCCGACCTGCGCGCCGCGCTGCCCGACGACGCGATCCTCGTCACCGACGTCGGGTGGAACAAGAACGGGGTGGCGCAGTGCTACCCGCTGCCCGCCGAGGGCCGGTTCATCACCCCGGGTGGTCTGTCCACTATGGGCTTTGGGCCGGCCGCCGCGGTCGGCGTGCAGATCGCCGCACCGGACCGGGTGGTGGTGGCGCTGATCGGCGACGGCGGGATGAGCGCCCAACTGCCGGCCGTCCCGATGGCCGTCGAACAGGGCCTGCCGGTCATCTTCGTGGTGATGAACAACCGGGCCCACGGCACCATCGCCGACCTGCAGGCCGGCAACTTCGGGCAGAGCTACGGCTGCGAGTTCCGCGACCCCGACGGGCAGCCGTACAGCCCTGACTTCGCCGCATTCGGCCGGGCCTGCGGCGCCGACGGTTACGCCGTCGGCGCCGCCTCCGACCTGGCTGCCGCGCTGCGCGCGGCGGTCCGCAACCGCCGACCGGCGGTGCTGGACGTACCGATGGTCAACGAGCCGGTGCCCACACCTGGGCACTGGAACATCAAGGACATCTACCAAGGTGTCTTCGACCTCCAGAGCGCCCTGCCGACCACCTGACCCCGTCTTTCGTCTAAGAGGTGATAGTCCATGTTCCGGCACACCCCCGCCCGCCGGCTGGCCCCCGCCGTCGGCGGCGCCCTGGCCGCCCTGCTGGTCACCGGCTGCCACGCACCCGGCTCCTCTTCCGGCGCCTCGGGCTCCGGCGCCAGCGCCGGTCCCATCAAGATTGCCGTTGTCGATGCCCAGAGCGGTCAGCTCAGTTCCCTGGGCGCGTGGGAATCCAAGGGCGCGAAGCTCGCCGTCAACGAATGGAACAAGAAGGGCGGCATCAACGGCCGCAAGATCCAGCTCGACGTCTTCGACGACACGGGTGACCCGACAACCGGTACCAACCTGGCGCGGAAAATCGCCAGTGAGGGGTACGTGGCGATGATCGGTACCGCGGAGAGCGCGGTGACGATCGCGATGGCCCCGACCTTGCAGCAGGCCCAGATCCCGAACATCACCTCGGGCCAGTCCAACGGTCTGGTCGCGCTGAAGAGCCCGTTCCTGTTCCTCAACGGGCCGACCAGCACGACGTATGACGAGACGCTTGCCAAGTACGTCGTGGACACCAAGGGCTACAAGAAGATCGCGATGATCACGAACAACGGCTCGTTCGGCAAGGGCGAGCACGACGCCTTCCTGAAGTCCCTCACGACCCGTGGCATCACCCCGCTCGCCGACCAGGTGGTCACCACCGACCAGAAGGACTTCAGCGCCGCGCTCACCACGATCCGGCAGAAGAACCCGGCACTGGTCTTCATCGGTTCCGAGGAGGTCGAGGCGGGCCTGATCGTCAAGCAGGCCAGGGATCTGGGCATCACGGTGCCGTTCGCCGGTTCCGCACCGCAGGGCACGCCGGTCTACGCCAGCACCGCCGGAGCGTCCAATGTGGAGGGTACGATCGTCAGCTCGCCATACCTGAGCAACGACGCGAGCGACGCCTCCCGTACCTTCGCCGCGGCGTACAAGGCCGCGTACGGTGACGATGCCGAACTGCACGGCGCCAAGGCGTACGACGGCACGAACATCGTGCTGACCGCGCTGAAGACCAGCAACGGCGCCACCGGCAAGGCGTTGGCCGACGCGATCCGGGCCACCAAGTACAACGGATTGCTGGGCGACTTCGCCTACGACGACACCGGCGTCGGCATCTTCGCCACCAAGATTGGCACCATCACGAGCGGCAAGCTGGTCGCGGTCAGCTGAACCAGCGCACCCGGGCGGCCGGTCGCCCACCGGCCGCCCGGGTGCATCGTCCGCGATCTGACGGCCGAGGAGCACAGCATGCAGGTCTTCTTCCAGACCCTCGTCGGGGGATTGAGTCTGGGCGCCATCTACGCGTTGGTGGCGATGGGCTTCTCCCTGGTGTACCGCACCATGGGTCTGGTCAACTTCGCGCACGCCGACGTCGTGATGATCGGCGCGTACGTCGCCTCCACCTTCTACATGTCGGCGAAGCTGCCGTTCGGGATCGCCATCGCGGTGGCGATCGTGACCACCGGACTCATCGGCCTGTTCATCGAGCGGGTGCTGCGACCCTTGGAAAACAAGGACTTCGACCTCATGCTGATCGGGACCATCGGCTTCGGCATCATGCTGGAGGCGATCGCGATCCTGATCTGGGGCGCCACCGGCCGGGCGGTACCCTCACCCGTGCGCGCCGCGCCCCTGGACGTGGTGGGCTTGCGGATCCGCACCTACAGTCTCGTCGTGCTGGCCATCGCGGCCCTGGCGACCGCCGCGCTGATCCTGTTCCTGCAACGCACCAAGCGGGGTACCGCGATGCAGGCGGTCGCGATGGACCACGAGGCGGCCACCGCGGTCGGCATCCACGTCGGGCGCAGCAACGCCATCGCCTTCGCCATCGGCGCGGGGCTGGCCGCGCTCGCCGGTGGGCTGGCCGGCCCGCTGCTGTACGTCAACCCGACCATGGGCGCGTCGCTGGGCATCAAGGGCTTCGCGGCGGCGATTCTCGGCGGGTTCGGCAACATCCCGGGCGCGATCCTCGGCGGGCTGGCCATCGGCACGATAGACGCGTTCGCCGCGGGGCACTTCCAGGGCTACTCCGACCTGGTGACCTTCCTGATCTTCACGGTGATCATCATGGTGCGGCCGACCGGCATCTTCGGCGAGAGGACGGTGAACCGCGCATGAGACTGAGGTACCGCCTGGCCCTGCTCGCCGTACTCGTGGTGATCGGCTGGCTGCTGCCGTACGGGCTGAACTCGTACGCGATCCATGTGGTCGACGTGGCCCTGATTTTCGCCATCCTCGCGATCGGCATGGGTCTGGCGATGGGCGTCGCCGGCCAGATCAACCTGGCTCAGGTGGCGTTCTTCGGCGTCGGCGCCTACGCCACGGCGATCCTCACCACCCATGACGGGTACGGGTTCTGGCCCGCCGCGTTGCTCGCCATGGTGGCCGCGGCCCTGGTCGGCCTGCTGGTCGCGCTGCCGGCGCTGCGGGTGCAGTCGCACTACCTCGGTATCGTCACGCTCGGCCTGGCCATCGCGTTCCTGAACTGGGTCACCAACGCGCCGGTGGCCGGCGGCGCCGAGGGCATCTCCGCCATCCCGGTACCGCCGATGTTCGGCATCAACCTGTTCAGCGAGTACCTCTACTACTATCTGGAACTGTTGGCGTTCGTGGGCGCCCTGGCGTTCGGGCTGTTCGTCGTGCGTACCCCGCTGGGCCGGCGGATGCGGGCGATGCGCGACGACGCGCTGGCCGCCGGTGCGGTCGGTGCCGAGATCCCGCTGCTGCGGATGACCGCGTTCGTGCTCGCCAGCCTGTACGGCGGGGTGGCCGGCGTGCTGTACGCCGGGCTCATCCGGTACGTCGCGCCGGACACCTTCAGCCTCGCCAACATGTTCCTGTTGCTCGCCATGGTGATTATCGGTGGCCGGCAGAGCCTGATCGGCTGCGTGATCGGCGCGATCGGGCTGACCCTGGTGCGCGAGGAGCTCAGCGACTTCGCCACCTCGGCACAACTGGGCTATGGCGCGGTCGTCGTGCTGATGGTGGTCTTCGCGCCCACCGGACTGGCCGGGATACCCGCCCGGATCCGGGCCGCGTGGCGGCGGCGTAACCGGAGCAGCGGTACCCGGGCCGCACTGCGCCCGTTCCAGCCCTTCCCGGCGGTGGCCTCGCCGTCGACCGCCGCCACGGTCCCGATCCTTGAGGTGCGCGGCGTCAGCAAGCGGTTCCGCGGTCTCAAGGCGCTTGACGGGGTATCCGTCGCCGTGGCGCCGGGGGAGATCCGGGGCATCGTCGGGCCCAACGGCTCCGGCAAGACCACCCTGTTCAACGTGATCAGCGGGCTGTACAAGGCATCCGGCGGCCAGGTGCTGCTGGACGGCCGGATGGTCTCGGGCCGGCGGTCGTACCAACTGTCCCAGCGGGGCGTCGCCCGTACCTTCCAGAACCTGCGGCTGTTCGGCAACCTCACCGTGCGGGAGAACCTGCTCGTCGCGCTGGACCGCACTCGGACCCGGACGATCTGGCGGTACGCGGTGTGGCCGGTCGGCGTGTGGCGCCAGGACGCGGCACTCAAGTCCGCCGCCGACGCGCTGCTGGACCGGTTCGGCCTCACCGAGTTCGCCCAGGCCGCTCCGCGCTCGCTGCCGTACGGCATCCAGCGGCGCATCGAGATCGCCCGCGCGATGGCGAGCGCGCCGCGCCTGTTGCTGCTGGACGAACCGGCCGCCGGGCTCAACGGCGAAGAGGTCGGGCAGCTGGCCGACATCGTGCGCTCGATCCGCGACAGCGGGGTCACCGTGGTCGTCATCGAACACAACATGGGCCTGGTGATGTCGCTGTGCGACCGGGTCACCGTGCTGTCCCACGGCGCGGTCATCGCCGAAGGTACCCCGGGCGAGGTGGTCGCCTCGCCCGCCGTCATCGAGGCATACCTCGGCGACACCACGACAATGGCCGACGTGCCGATCCAGATTCCCTCGGAGGCCACCCGGTGACCCAGACGACGACATCAGAACCCGCGCCGCCAAGGGCCGCCGGCGACGCGCTGCGGGTCGACGAGGTGTCTGTCCACTATGGAGGCGTATGCGCGGTCTCCTCGATCAGTTTCACGCTCGCGCCCGGCCAGTCGGTGGGCATCATCGGTGCCAACGGCGCGGGCAAGACCTCCACGCTCAAGGCGCTGATGGGTCTGGTACCGCGCAGCGGCGGGCGCATCCACCTCGGCGACCGCGACCTGAGCAAGGTCAAGGCGCGGGACATGGTGCGGCAGGGTATCGGTTACGTACCCGAGGGCAGGCACGTGTTCCCGGGGCTGTCCGTACAGAAGAACCTGATGCTCGGCGGGTACGTGTACAGCTGGCGCCGGCAGATGGATGACTCCCTCGCGGAGGTCTACGAACTGTTCCCGGTACTCAAGGAGATGCGCGGGCGACTGGCCGGGGCGCTCTCCGGCGGCCAGCAGCAGATGCTCGCCATCGGTCGGGCGCTGATGAGCCGCCCCCGGCTGCTGCTGCTCGACGAGCCGTCGATGGGGCTGTCGCCGAAGCTCATCGAGGACATCCTCCATGCGCTGCAACGGTTGCGCGGCGAAGGGCTGGGCCTGTTGCTGGTCGAGCAGAACGCGAAGCTCACCTTCGAGGTGACCAGCGAATGCCTGGTCATGGAGAACGGGGAGGTCGCGATGACCGGCGCGTCCCAGACGCTGCGGCACGAGCCGCGGGTACGCCGCATCTACCTCGGTCTGTAGGTGCCGCGCCGGTCACTAGCGGCACTCGTCGGCTGCGGAGCGCTGTTCGGGTTGTCGTACGTGCTGGTGCGCCTCGCGGTGGTGAGCTTCGGCCCGATCGGTACCACCGCGATCCGTACCCTGCTGGGTGGGGTCAGCCTGCTCGCCGTCGCGGTGGCGCGCCGGCAGGCACCGCGCGTCCGCCAGGGATGGCGGTTCCTGGCACTGGGCGTGGTATCGGCCGCCGTTCCGTTCAGCCTCATCTCCGCCTCGATGCTGACGCTGGACGCCGGAACCGCGGCGGTGCTCAACGCGACGGCGCCGATGTTCGCGCTCGCGATCGGTGCGCTGCGCGGTCGCCGCTGGCCCGCTCGCGGTCAGCAGGCCGGCCTGCTGGTAGCGGTCGCCGGCGTCATCGTCGTGACCGCCGAACGGGGTCTGGGCGTGGCCGGTACCCGAGGAGCGCTGGGTGTGCTGGCCGGGCTCGCCGGTGCGGCGGTCTTCGCGTACGGCGGGTTCTACGCAGCCGACCGGTTCGCCGGCGTGCCACCGGTATCCGTCGCGGCCGGGCAGCAGCTCGCGGCGAGCGTACTGCTGCTGCCGGCGATGCTGCTGGTACCCGCGCCCGGGCCGGTACGCGCGGCGGCCCTCGGCGACGTACTGATCCTGGGACTGCTCGGCAGCGGGGCGGCGTACCTGCTGTTCTATTCGCTCATCGACTGGGAAGGTCCAGTGTGGACGGCGAATGTCAACCTGCTGGTGCCCTGCTTCGGCGTGCTGTGGGGCTGGTTGCTGCTCGGCGAGGCGGTCCCGCCGCTGAGCCTGGTCGGCATGGCGGTCACCGTCGCGGGCCTGGCACTGATTCTGCGCGCGCCGAGGGCAACGGCGGGACCGGCCGGCGAAGCGCCGACCGGTCCCACGCAGGTGTTGGAGTGACTGGCTTCTAGCGGCAGAACGGGGTGCGACCCATGGCCGAGTTGATCCCGCCGAGGATGAGCTTCTGGAAGTAGTCGGCGCCGGCGAACGAGCCGTCGGTGGAGAAGTCCTTCGCGTCGTGGCCGAGCGTGGTCAGGAAGGCCCGACCGCCGTCGTAGTACTGGCACCAGGCGACCGGGTGGAACTCGCCGAGGCCCGGGTCGCCCATGGAACCGGTGGTGCCCCTGGTCATCGTCTTCTCGTCCACAGTGGCCAGGAAGCGCACCTGCGACGGGAACGGGATCAGGTTGTACCACTCGTCGGTGAACGTCCACCGCTCCGGCAGGCCCTGGGTCGACACGTCCTTGTTGTCGACGGTCTGTACGGTCGCCGTCTGCAATGGTCCGTGGTCGTAGTAGTTAGCGCCGCCGAGCAGGCCCTCGTACCAGGGCCAGTTGTACTCCGTACCGAACGCGTTGTGGATGCCGACGAAGCCGCCGCCGCCCCGGATGTACTGGCGCAGCGAGGTCTGCGCCGGCAGGTCGAGGTTGTCCCGGGAGGTGCTGAAGAAGATGACCGCGTTGTATTTGAACAGTGTGTTGGGGCTCGCCAACTGGGTCACGTCCTCGGTCCAGTCGACGCCGAAGCCGTTGTCCTGCCCCATCTTGATGATGCCGTTCTGCACGACGTTGGCGTCGGTCAACGGCGGGTCCATGCCGGGCGCCAGCGCCGGCCCGAGGTCGGCGTGGCGCGGCCCGGCGGTACGGGTGTAGAGCAGTACCTTGTAGCCCTTGGTCGGGTCGAAGTTGCCCCAGTCGTGGTAGCAGTTCGGGTTGGTGCCGCGGCAGACGCCGTAGTCGGGGTTGCCGAGGTTCCGCACGCCCGCGATGTCGTTGTCCTGTGCGGTGCCGGGTAGGCCGGTGGCGAGCATCAGCCCGACGACGGCCAGGGCGGTTGTCGCCGCGGTGACCGCCGCGACGACGAGGGTTTTCGGGGATCCCCTCATGGAGATGACTCCCTTTCTCGTGAGGTGGATGGGTAAGCCATGCGACGTGCCGCCGCCGGTACCGGGGTCGGGGCGCGCAACTCGGTCACGAGGTGGTGCCGCGGAGACAGCCGGCACACCGGGTCGGTGGCGGCCGGATCGCCGAGGAGTTGGTACGCCTGGCAGCGGCAGCCGCCGAAGTCGACGTCGCGCAGCGAAC
>JBPYFB010000156.1:0-29719 GCA_051986465.1 Rugosimonospora sp. | reverse complement strand
ATCAAGACCTTCTCCCTGCTGCCCGGCGAGCACACCACGATCCGGGTCAGCAGCTACAAGCGCAGTACGGAGAGCATGGCGCGGTCATCGTCCATATTGGACTCAACCAGCGACGAGACGGAGAGCGAGTTCGAGCGCTCGGTACTGTCCGAGCAGTCCCGGCAGGACGACACCAGCCGGGCCTTCGAGTACTACGCCGAAGCGTCGGCGGAGGCGAAGGGCAACTGGGGGTGGGCCAGCGCCTCGGTATCGGTCACCGGCGGGGTGAAGGGTGCGTCCACCGCCTCGCGCCAGGAGTTCGCCAAGAACGTGAGCAACGCGGTGTCGCACAACGCGGCGCGCGCCTCGTCCCGGCGGGATGTGCAGATCGACACCAGCATGGACGTGAAGATCGAGACCGGCGAGGAACAGGCCATCGAGCGCGAACTGTCGAACGTCAACGTCAGCCGGACGCTCAACTTCGTGTTCCGGCAGATGAACCAGGAGTTCGTCACGCTGCTGCACCTGGTCGACATCAGGATCGCGTTCTTCAACGGCTTCGCCGAGTCGCGGTACGAGGTGCCGCTCCCGGAACTCGACCAGCTCCTGAGCACGTACATCGTGCCGGACCAGCAGGCCGCGGTACGCGACGCGATCCTCACGGAACTGGGCAGCATCATGGACTACACCGGTACCGTGCGCAACGACTTCGTGGAGACCGTCACGCTCACCGGAGACGACGGCGGCGCGGCCGCGTACCAGCGGGTCAACCCGGAGGTGATCTCCCAGTACCGCGCCGGTGCGGACGGACCGATCATCACGGTACCCGGCGTCATCATGGCCGCCGACGCGCACGTCATGCGTACCGACGGCGTCGTCGTCGATACCTTCCTGGGCCTCGGCAACGGCCTCGACGACTACTCGATCGGGCTGCAGCAGCAGGCGGTCCGCGGCCAGCAGGTGGACAACGACCGCCAGCAGGTGGACAACGACTACCGCGCGGCAGAGGTGGATCGGCTGCGCCTGGCCCTGTCCATCATCGAGAGCGGTAACGGCACCGCTGCCGACCTGTACCAGCGGCTGTTCCCGGTACCGCAGATCATCAACCAGATCGACCACGCCGCCATCAACTCTCCCCTCGGCGCGCCGACCCAGACGCCGAACGGCAAGGCGGCGGCTGCCGCAGCCGCCGCGCCGGCGGGCAGCACCCGGGCCGCCCGCGCCAGTCGAGCCACGACGACCGCCGCCGAATAAGGAAATCCGGGGCCGGCCGCGGCGGGGCGCCGCGGCCGGCCCGGAAAGCCCGCTGGGGAAGGAGTCGCACCATGCTCTCGGGTAAAACCCGCACCAACCGCACCCCCTCGTCCACCAACACCCCGGTGCCGACCACGGCGCTCGCGAATCCCACCACCGTGACCGGAACGTCGACCAGTCAGCGCGGCCCGGCCAAGCCGCCGTTCCGGACCGGCGTGGTCACCCAGGCGCCGGTCCAGCAGGCGCCGGCCGTGCTGGGGCAGGCCAGCCTGGATCGCAGCGCTTCGGTGACCGGCCCGGGCGGCCGAGCCACCGGTTCGACGCCGAAGCCGCCCAGCCTGGCCGATTTCGGCGTCACCGTGCGCACCGGCACAGCCAAGTGGTCGCTGCGGGAACGCGCGCGGGTGGCCGCCGCGTTCGCCATGCTGAGCGTCGAGGGCAAATCGCTGCTGAAGGACCTGGTCGCCATCCGCGACACCGCGAACAACAGCAACAGCAAGCTGCACGGCGCCGAGGCGGAGTACCACAGCAAGCTGTCGAACTGCCCGGACGGCACGAAGTCGGACGGGCGCCCGCACATCCACGTGTACGACAACGCCTTCGAGCCGCCGCACCCGGAGCAGGTCAAGAGCTTCGGCGCGGACAAGGCACCGTTCCGCGTCTTCCTGCACGAGATGGGCCACAAGCACGAGGACAGCTGGATCGTCCCGGCGATCGAAGACTTCATGCAGACCGGTCAGTCCCTCGGGCAGCAACACAACCAGGTCCGGACGGCCAGCCAGGCGGTGGCCGCGGCGCAGGGCGGGCAAACCCTGTTCAGCGCCGTCGACGGAGCCGAACTCGGTGCGGCCGAGGCCGAACTGTACCGGCT
The DNA here is from genome assembly GCA_051986465.1 of Rugosimonospora sp. GTDB lineage: Bacteria > Actinomycetota > Actinomycetes > Mycobacteriales > Micromonosporaceae > DATEJJ01. The sequence goes on along the minus strand of JBPYFB010000156.1, from coordinate 27,615 downwards.
ACTCACCGACGGCCTGGGGACGGCCGTGGCGCGACTGAAGTACCCGGAACGTACCGCGTCAGATCCAAAGCCGCCCCCGCAGGCTCGGGCCGGGTTGGTGGCGGCCGCGAGGGCCAGCCTCGATCAGGCCAAGCGGGCGTACGACGACTTGGGCCAGCGAATCGCCGGAACACGGGGAAAGCTCAAGGCCCGGCGCGACGGCGCGCCGGTGACCGCCGTCGACGCCGTGCAGCCGGTGGTGGCGGCGGTCGAGCGATTCCGGGTACTGGCGCAGCGATGGATGACCGTCTGCGTTGCCTTCGCCGGGGCACATCGGGCCATGGACTACTTCGTGTACCTTGCCGACCAAGAGAAATTCGAGCGGTTCGACACCTACAGCAACTCCGGTGACGTGGAATGGTTCGCGGAGACCTACGCGCTCGTGGCCCTGCACCGCGACGAAGAACCGGGCGACCGGCCGGCGAACCTGTGGATGGCCGAACCGGTATTCGACTGGTTCGCCGATGACTTCCCGGAGCGCCCGAGCGGCCTGGAGGATCTCGACCAGGTCACGTAGCGCCGGTCAGCGCCACTCCCGCAGGGCGGGCAGCGCGGCCACCGCGGCGGTCAGCCGCAACGCGCCGCCGATCAGCCACGGCGCGGCCAGCCCCAGCCACCCGGCGACCAGCCCGCCGAGCACCGCGCCCACCGGCTGGGCGCCCCAGGACACCAGCAGCCCGATGCTGCTGACCCGGCCCAGCAGTTCCGCCGGTACGCTGCGCTGGCGCAGTGACATCGCAGCGACGTTCCACAGCGACGCGCCAGCTGAGGTCACCGTGGTGAGCACCGCCATGGTGGCCAGATCCCGGGCCACCAAGCCGATCGCGAGCATCGCCAGCGGGGTGGTGAAGAGTGTGACCACGGCGAGCCGGCGGCCACCGAAGCGCGCCACGGCGCGCGACGCGACCAGGCTGCCGGCCACGCCACCGACCGCCATCAGGCCGATCAGCACGCCGTACCCGCGCGCGTCCAGCCCGAGCCGCTGCCTGGCGAACAGCACCAGCGTCGCGAGGGCGAGGTAGTTGGCGAGGTTGGCGACCCCGGCCAGGATGGGGAGGGTACGCAGCAGCCGGTGGCCGGAGAGCCAACGCAGCCCGGCGGCGATGTCCCGGTACAGCGCGGTGCGGGTGCGGTCGGCCGGCGCGCGGCGAGCCAGCCGCAGCCGGGCGACCAGCGCCGCGGACGCTACGAACGTCACGGTATCCACCCAGAACGGCAACGGCGTGGCGAGGCTGAGCAGCAGGGCACCCAGCGGCGGGCCGAGCACCTCCTTCGAGGCGAACAGCACCGCGTTGTACGTACCGTTGGCGCGCTCCAGCTGGGCCGCCGGTACCACCGCCGGTACCAGCTTCTGCCCGCATACCTTCGCCAGCGTCTCGGCGAGCCCGACGGCGAACGCGACCGCGTAGAGCGCGGCGAGCCGGCCGGCGTGCACCATCGTGAGCGCGGCCAACCCGGCTACCAGCAAGCCCTGGACGAGCTGGACGGCGACCAGCGTGCGGCGCGCGTCGTACCGGTCGGCCAGCGCGCCCGCCGGCAGCGCGGCCAGCAGCCAGGGCAGGGTCCCCCACGCGGTGACCCCGGCGATCAGCCGCGGATCGCTGGTGAGGCCGGCGGCGAGGAGTGGCAGGGCGGCCAGGAACGCGCCGTCGCCGATCGTCGACACCGCCGCGGCGATCCAGAGCGACCGCCAACCGCTACCCAGTCGGGCGTCTTCGTGGAGTGTCGTCATGGTGGGCAAGCGTGCGGGGTACCGCGCCGGGACCGTTAGCATTTAGCGGTCGCTAAATGAAGGGGGTACGCGTGGCGATCCGCATCATGCTGCGCGGCGTGGAGCTGGCCCGGCTGCGGTTCGCCATCTCCCCCGTGTACGAGACGGTGATGGCGCTGAACGTGCTGCGCCAGCCGGGCGTACACGCGGTGCATCTGCCGTGGGTGCGCTGGGCCCGGCCGCGCCTTTCCGGCCTGCCCGACCTGGATCTGCTGCGCGCGCTGGTCGCCGACGACCGGGTCAAGCCGGCGTTCCTGATGCCCGCGCCCGACGCCCGCCTGCCCGATCTGACCGAGGAACTGCGCCGGGTGCGCGCCACGCCGAGCCGGCAGGTCCGGGAGAACCTGGCCGGGCTGGCGCGCCGGGACGGTCCGGTCGCCGAACTGGCACACGCGCCGCGGCCGGGACTGCGCCGGGTAGCCACCGCGCTGCAGGCATGCTTCGACGCGCTCATCGCTCCACATTGGACACGCATGGTGCACGTGCTGGAGGCCGACATCGGGTACCGGGCCGGGATCCTGGTCGCCGGCGGCACCGAGCGGCTGTTCACCGATCTGCACCCGGAGGTGCTGTGGGCGGACGGCGAACTCGTCCTGTACCCGCACCGCGCACCGACCCGGCCCGCGACGGTGGCCCTGGCCGGCCGCGGCATCGTGCTGTGCCCAAGCGTGTTCTGCTGGCCGCGGGTCACCGCGTCGGTCCGGCCGGTGACCGCGGGCACGCTGCGCTACCCGGCCCGCGGCTGCGCCACTCTCTGGGAGAGCACCCCACCCGCACCGGACGCGCTGGCCGCGTTGCTCGGCCGGACCCGGGCGGCCCTGCTGGCCGCGCTCGCCCGCCCGGCGACGACGGCGGAGTTGTCGGTTGCGCTCGCGGTGACCGCCGGCGCGGTCTCCCAGCACCTGGGTGTGTTGCGCGCCGCCGGCCTGGTCGCCACCCGGCGGGACGGCCGCGCGGTGCTGCACCTGCGCACCCACCGGGCGGAGGCGCTGCTCGACGGCGCTGTGTGAATTGTCAGACCGCGCCGGCCCGCTCACCGTCGTCGGTGTGTTGTTGGTCGTCGGCGTATTGGCTCAGTCGGGCGGGATGTTCGTGCACATGGCAATCGGCAAACCGGGCCGATGGTCGATCGGCAACACCATGACCGTCTGCGGTGCCGTCGTGCTGGCGGCGGCCCTCGTCGTCTCCGGCATCCAGGTCATCGTGGCCTGACTATCACACCGACCCGTCAATCGCGGTGGTGCCGGCCCGATGGTCACCGGGCCGGCACCTGGTCCGCTCGCCTAGGAACATCCGCAGCAAAGGCCGAAGCCAACTGTCGCGAGGGCGGACACCAGGTAGCGCGCGTACGGGGTGTAGCTCTTGAACATCTCGAGTCACCTCCTTCGACTGGACCGGCAGGTACCGCTGTCCGGTTGGACAGGGCGGGTCTGGTCAGCGCGTCGCCGGGGCGGCCGCGCGGTACTGGGCGAACGTGCGTTCCGGTCCGCGGCTGCGCGACAGGTAGGCGATGTGCAGGATGATCACCGGGGCCAGCGCCCACATTCCCGGCGTGAAACCGGGGAGGGTGTCCGTGACGGCGAGGGCCGAGAAGACCCCGAGAGCGGCCACGGTCGATACCAGCGCGACCGTCGCGGCGCGCGGGCCGTAGCTCTTGTCGACCAGGATCACGAAGATGGTGGCGATGAGCAGATCGCCGAGGCCGACGGTGAGCCCACGGCCGCCCGCCCGCCAAACCAGGAACGGTGCGAACGGTCCGGTGGCGAGGTGGTTGAAGAGGTTGAAGGTGAGCGGGGACCACGCCGTCGCGAGGGTGTCGTATGCGGTGAGGGCGACCGTCACCACGAGCAGATGCCGGGTCCGCATTCCACTTTGGACCCACAGGTTGGCGACCCCGACAACCGCCAAGGCAAGGAGGACACCGTTGGCGACGCGCAGGGCCGGCGACTCCGAACCGGCGACGACGTCGAGGTCGAAATCGGCCGCCGCGAGCGCCCCGGCGATGAGGGTCGGCACGCCGCGGCGGCGCACGATCGGGCCCAGGGCCATGGCGATGATCGCCACCATCACCAGACCGAAGACGGGAATCGCGACCGACGACGGGATGGCGAGGTAGACGAATGGCAGGACCACGATGCCGACCAGCATCGTCGCGACGTCGCTGTTGTTGAAGACGCCGACCGGCGGCCGGCCCGCGTCGACGCGCCGTAGGTAGGCCAGCGCGGCGATGAGCGTCCCGACCACAAAGGACATGACTATCGCGTACGACTGCAGCATCGTCATCGCCCCGTTCCGACACTGGTCAGGCGCGCGGCAGGCGGGACGGCCAGCGCCTGCGGCAGCGGGGTGAAGGATCGCTCCCGCAGATCGCTGCGCAGCGGTACCGCTCCGGTCAGGCGTGCCGGATCGGTTACCAGCGCCAACTGCCGTACGGGTACGCCGTGTTCGGCAAGCCGGTCACGGATGGCGCTTTCCACGGCGGGTTCGTCCTCGCGCACATGTACCTGAAGCGCTACCCCCGTGGGTACCGCGCGACAGCTGTACCGCGCCGGTAGCGGTACCGCCTCACAGCCCTCCAGGGCCTCCATGATGTCGCGCTGGAAGACCCAACCGTCGTCGTGGCGCACCGCGAGGCGCCGCTTGCCAAGCACGTGGCTGGTCGCCGGGATGTTGCGCAGTTCGCAGTCGACCGGGCCGGACAGCGGCGCGACGATGTCCTCGGTGTCGTACCGCAACAGCATGGTGGTCTCGCGGTACGGCGGGAACGGGGTCTCCACAAGCAGACCCGGCTCACCGTCGGCGGCAGGTCGGGTGCCGTCGAACGCCACCACCTCGTGCAGGCCCGCCGAGGACTCGAAGTGCAGGTGCCCTGCCGTGCACGGGATGCCACCGCAGGGCACCATCTCGGTCGAGGCGTAGTTCTCGGCGAAGGCGATCGGTCCGAACAGTCGCTGCGCACGCGCCAGGAGCCCGGCAGTGACGATCTCGCCGCCGATCAGGACCCGCTCCAGGTCGAAGTCCTGCGGCCGGTACCCGAGCCGTAGTCCGTGCTCGACCAGCTCCCCGAAGTACGACGGGTAGACGTTCATGACGGTGATCCGCCTGCGCTTGCCGGGGATGGCCCGGCGCTCGGTGAGCTGGGCCAGCGCCAGGGCCGGGTCGACCAGGCCGGTCACTTGCATGACGGCACCGATCCGGAAGCAGGTGCCGGATATCGTCATCAGCGGCAGATGCGCCCGGGAACTGATACACATCTGTACGATGTCGTCGGGACGGATCAGATTCCGGAGCAGTACGTGGTTGGCGGTGGCGCCGGTGATCGCGGCCAACTCGTACGCGGAGAACCAGACGCCGCTCGGCGCGCCCGTCGTCCCGGTCGTGATCGCCCGCATGACCGGCCGGGCGCCGGCGCAGACGAAGGCGTCGGGTTGTTCCCGCAGGTCGTCTCGTCCGGTGATCGGAAGCCGCCGCACGTCGTCCCAGCCCATCGTTGCCGGGTTGATCTGGTGTTGGCTGAACAGGCTGCCGTAGTAGCGGGTCTGGGCCGCGGCGCGCCGGGCCTGCGACCGGAACCGGCGCAGCGCCACGTGCTGGCGTACCTTCTCGTCCAGCGGCGGGCCGCCCAGCGCCTGCGCCCCTTCCGCGCCGATCGCGCCGAACTCGAGATTGGTGGCGAGCATGCCGTCGAGCAGGCGGTCCAGCGCGCCGATGTTGAGGCGTCGCCCCGTGGCAATGGACACGGCCACCCTCATCTGTGCGATCGCGGTGTCCAACATGAACGCTTCCTCCAGTCCGCGAGCTGATTCATCCTCTCCATCTGGCACCAGGACAATGCCAGCGACGCATCGACGGGGCGGCCGATCCTGGCCGTGGTCGGACAGCGTTGGACAGCGCTGGGCACCTCGGGCGAACGCTGGGCGGAGCGCACAGTACGCTGAACCTGCGCATCGACAGATGCGTATCTAGCGATGTGGGGAAGCGGCAGCCCCGCGTCAGCGTCACACGCTGCCCGGAGGGGACGTGACCGGTCGGCCTGCACAGCAGCCCTCGGGCCCGCTGGCGGACGCGTCCGCGGCGGCGACCCTGGCCGACCTGGCACGGCTGCTGCGTCAGCTACGGCGCCGGCAGGCGCGGGAGCAGGGCGATGCCGAGCTGACGCACCGCGAGCTGGCCGCCAAGACCGGGTGGTCGCACGGGATCATCGGTGCGTACCTGTCCGGTCAGGTGCTTCCGCCCACCGACCGGTTCGACGTGTTGATCCGGCTGCTCGGTGCCACCCGGGCGGAGCAGGGCGCGCTGGCCACCGCGCGGGACCGGATCGAGGAGCTGCGCCGTGGCCGCGCCGCGAGTTCGGCCCCGCTCACCGCGCCCGTGGTGCCTCGGCAGTTGCCGCCCGCCATGCCGTACTTCGTGGGCCGCGGCGCCGAACTTGACATGCTGAACGGGCTGGTCGAGCGGGCGGCCCGGCCCGGCGGCGCGGTCGCGATCTCGGCGATCGGCGGCAGCGCCGGCATCGGCAAGACGGCGCTCGCGGTGTACTGGGCCCACCAGGTGGCGGATCGGTTCCCCGACGGGCAACTGTACGTGGATCTCCACGGGTTCGACCCGAGCGGGTCGCCGGTGCAGCCGGCCGAGGCAGTGCGCGGCTTCCTGGAGGCACTCGGCATCCCCGCCGAGCGGGTTCCGGCCAGCCTGCAGGCGCGTACCGGCCTGTACCGGACGCTGCTGTCGACCCGTCGGGTACTCGTGGTGCTCGACAACGCGCGCGACGCCGAGCAGGCGAGCCCGCTGCTGCCGGGTACGCCGGGGTGCGTGGCCGTGGTGACCAGCCGCAACCAGCTCAATCGCCTGGTAGTCGCGGAAGGCGCCGAGCCGGTGCGGCTGGACCTGCTCAGCACGGCGGAGGCGCGCGAGTTGCTGATCCGCCGCCTGGGTGAGCGACGGGTGAGCGACGAACCGGGGCCGGTACGGGAGATGATCGACCAGTGTGCGCGGTTGCCGCTCGCGTTGAGCGTCGTGGCCGCGCGCGCCGCTGCCAACCCGACGTTCTCGTTGGCGACGGTCTCCGGTGAGCTGCGCGAGACGCACGCGCGCCTGGACGCGTTGGACGGTGGCGAGTCGGCCGCCGATGTGCGGGCGGTGTTCTCCTGGTCGTACCAGAATCTCAGCGAACCGGCGGCCCGGCTGTTCCGGCTCCTCGGCCTGCACACCGGTCGGGACATCGGCGCAGCGGCCGCGGCAAGTCTGGCCGCGCTCCCCGAGGCTGCGGTACGCCGGGCGCTCGCCGAGCTGACCCGGGTCCATCTGATCGAGGAGCATGTACCCGGCCGGTTCGCGTGCCACGATCTGCTGCGCGCGTACGCCGCCGAGCTCGCCCGGGGCATCGACCCGGCGGACCAGCGCGGCGCGGCACAGCACCGGACGCTCGACCATTACCTGCACACGGCGCACCGGGCCGCACGGCTGATGAACCCGTACCACTACCCGGTTCCGCTCGATCCGGTGCAACCCGGGGTGAGTGTCGAACCGCTGGACGGCCACGACGCGGCACTGGCCTGGTTCACCGCCGAGCACGCCGTGCTGCTCGACGCGATCCGGCAGGCGGTGGACGCCGGATTCGACCGGCACGCGTGGCAGTTGGCGTGGGCCCTCGTGGGGTTCCTCGACCGGTGCGGGCACTGGGACGACTGCGCCGCGATCCACCGCTGCGCCGTGCAGGCCGCGAGCCGGCTGGGCGACCGGGCCGGGCAGGCACACATGCGGCGCGGCCTCGGCATCGCCTGCGCGCGGCTCGGCCGGTACCAGGAGGCCCACAGCCACTTGCGATTGGCCCTGGATCTGTACCACGAGGCCGGCGACGACACCGGCCAGGCACACACGCATCGCAGCCTGGCTTGGCTGTTCGAGCGCCAGGGCCGCTACCCGGAGGCCCTGCGCCATGCCCGGCTGGCCTTTGACCGGTTGCGGGCCGCCGGCCACCAGGCCGGGCAGGCCCAGGCGCTCAACGCGGTCGGCTGGTGCCACGCGATGCTCGGCAATCATCGCCTGGCGCTGCACTACTGCCGGCAGGCGCTGGACCTGCACCAGACGATCGGCGACCGGCACGGTGAGGCGGGTACCTGGGACAGCCTCGGCTACGTCAACCATCACCTTGGCGACCAAGGGACGGCCATCACCTGTTACCGTCGCGCCATCGACCTGTGCCGCGATCTCGGCGACCGGTTCAACGAAGCCGAAACCCTCACCCGCATGGGCGATGTCCTTGCCGCGGGCCACGATCCGGCGGCAGCGCGGGCGGCATGGTGCCGTGCGCTGACCATCCTCGACGAACTCGGCCACGCCGATACCGACACGGTGCAAGCACGGTTGTCCCGCCTCGACGCCGTACCGCGCGAAACCGTGCCACGCGAAACCGCGGGTGCAGACCGGATCCGTTAGCCTTCAACACATGACGGACGGGGTGCGCGACGTCAGCCCTACCCAGCGGGCCCTTGATGTATCCGATGTCGCGAGGTTGGCCGCCGCATCCTTCGGACCTGAGCGCACGGTCGTCGAGTGTGCCCCGTTGACCGGTGGCGGGTTCGCGGCCGTGTGGCGGGTGGCCCTCGACGACGGCCGGCGCGCCGTACTGAAAGTGGCGCCCGCGCCCGGGACACCGCTGCTGCGCTACGAACGGGGCCTGATCGCGGCCGAGGCGCGATACTTCCGGCTGGTCGCGGCGCGCGCGCCCGGCGTACCGGTGCCGGCGGTGCTGCACTACGGCGACGACTGTCGGGTGCTGGACGGCGATTGGCTGTTCACCCGACTGCTGCCGGGGCACACGTTGCGCGAACTGTCCCAGACGCAGCCGGATGTCGACGACGCACCGGTCCGGGCGGCCTTCGGCGCGGCCCTCGCCGAACTGCACTCGGTAACCGGTGACCACTTCGGTTACGACGGCGGTCGCACCAGCGCCACCACCTGGCGTACGGCCTTCGCCGCCATGATTGACGGCCTGCTTGCCGACGCGGCGGACTGGGATGTCGAGCTGCCCGCCACAGCGGCGCGTATCCGCGAACTGGTCAGCCGCAACAGCGATGTGCTGGACGCGGTGCACCGGCCGGCCCTGCTGCACTTCGACGGCTGGGACGGCAACGTCCTGTCCGCCCCGGACGAGCACGGCGCGTTGCGCATGACCGGTCTGGTGGACGGCGAGCGATTCCTCTATGGGGATCCCTTGATGGACCTGGTGTCCCCCTTGTTGTACCGGCGCGTCGAGGACGAGCCGCGCCATCCGCTGCTGCTCGGCTATGCCGGCGCGCGCGGACGTTCGCTGGTGTTGGACGAGGCCGCCCGCCGCCGGCTCGTGCTGTACCGGTTGCACCTGTACCTTCTGATGACCGTCGAGATGCCCAGCCGGAACATCACGCGGGCAGCCCGGCCGGACCGGTACGAGCGGCTGGCCGTACTGCTTGACGAACAATTGACAGAGCTCGGCCGCAAGCCGGCCACCGCGGGTTAAGGCCAGTCCAGCCGGTACCTGCTGACCTCCATCGATGCCTCGGTACCCGACCGGAGGTACATCGCGAGTACCACGTCGCGCGCGCGACGCTCCCGGTCGGTCACCGGAAACTTGAGGCTTCCGGTGTGCCGGGCCTGTGCGGCGATGGTCGCGACCCGGTCCGCCCGCAGCGCGTGGAACCGCTTGAACGCCGCGGGCGGCGTACCCTCGTCGCGCAGGCAACGTGCCAGCACGAGCGCGTCCTCCATCGCCATTGACGCGCTCTGCCCGTCGTGCGGCTCCATCGCGTGTGCGGCATCGCCTGCCAGGCATACCGGTCCGTCGCTCCACGACGGCAGCGGCACGAGCTCATGTACCGGCCAGCGCACCAACTGCCCCTCGGTGGCGGCGATGATGTCCAGTATCGGTGCGTGGTCTTCGCTGTGCAGCTCGACGAGCCGGTCCCGCCACAGCCCGACGTCGACCTGCTGCGGGCCGGTAGCGCCGTGCGGATCGGCGAGGCTCTGAAACCAGACCACCTCGCCCGAGGGCAGCCCCTGGTAGCCGAAGAACGCCTTTGCCCCAAAGGTGAGCCGCAGAACGCCGTCGGCGTCGACCCCCGGTACCGCGGGCGCGACGCCACCGCCATCGATGATGCCGGTGTAGGAGACTGGCGGGTGATTGGGGAACAGGAGCCGTCGGGTGCGGGAGAAGATGCCGTCACAACCGACAAGCACGTCACCGCGTTCGGTCGAGCCATCCGCGAATGTCGCGGTCACTCCGGCTGTGTCGCTTTTGAGGTCGACGAGCCTTGCGCCATAACGGATGTGCACGCCACGACGCTCAGCACCGGCGCGCAGCACCCGGCCGAGCGCGTCGCGCCGGATCAGGGTTGTTGGCTCGTTGTTGCTGCCGAGCGCGCGACCGCGGTGGCTCTGGAACACGATGCTTTCGGTAGGCGTACCCGCCGCCTCGACGTCACCGAGCAGTCCCAGACACTCCAGTACCGCGCGACCGTTGTCGGCCAGGCTGAAGTAGGAACCGAGCCAGCCCTCGTCTTTCGGGCGGCCCTCACACAACGTCACGCGATAGCCGATGTCACGCAGAAACATGCCGACGGCAGCGCCCGCGACGCCGGCACCAATCAGCACCGCGTGGGGTTGCGGGCTCATCGGTGCGGCCGTCCACCGCACGCGAGGCGCCTTGCGTCACCCGCCATCGCATACCCCCCGTCGAACGGATTTCAAGGTATGCGCAGAGAAGGGCACGGTCAAGCGTTAACAGTTCTCTATGTTTGGGTTGACACCGACACAGGGGATCGACATGATGTGGACGTCCTGCCGACGGCGACAGGACCACACGGCGGGGGGTATGCAGTCCCACCGTTCGCGTCTGTGGGCTCGCGGTTTGTCATTCGGGCGTCCGAGGTGTCCAAGGTGGTGAGTTGAACCATGCTCATTCATGGCCATGTGACGAATCTTCCGGCGATGCCTCCGCCATGGCCCGAAACCGGCCTAGGGCAGACGATTCAGTCGTCCTGACCGGTACGCAGGAGCCGACGACTTTCGCGAACCGGGTTGCCAGTAAGCGTCGATTCACGTCGACGCTGACCGGCATGTCTCGCGTCGGGTGCCGCACACCTGAACGGGGGAGGTGCAGCATGAAGAACCACTCGATCCTCTGAAGCTGAGCGGTAACACGCTCGTGCGGGCCGCGGTGGTGTGCTCACCCGCGCCGCCTCCGCGGCCCGCACCCAGAGGTACAGCACGCCAATGGAAAGACATCACGAGGGGTGAGGCGTGACGAGCCAACCTACCTACCCGATGACGTTCGGCCAGCTGTCGCTCTGGCGCGACGTCGAGGAGATACCCCCGGCGTTACGCTGGGAGGTCAACCTCTTCTTCTCGTGGGCCGTTCCGGACGGCACGTCCACAGAGGACGTCTGGCAGGCACTGGGCGCGCTCGCCATGCGGCACGCCTCGCTGCGCACGACGTACGTCATCGAAGGCGTCGACCGGCCACGTCAGCGCGTCTCGGTGGACAGCGCGGATGCCGTCATCGCCGCCATACGGCAGCCGGGCGGCGACGGGATCGACCGGGTACACGTCGAGACGGTCGAGGTCGCCCGGGCGTTCGACATCACGCGGGAGCTCTCCTGGCGCGCCTGGGTGTCCACCCGCGACGGCGTGCCGCGCGAGGTTTTCATCGTCATCCATCACATCGCCGCGGACGGCGCGGGTCTCAACGTGATGGAGCGCGACTTCTTCGATCTGCTCGCCGGCCGAAGGCTGCCCGAGGCACCGCAGCCGGCGGACGTCGCGGTCCGGCAGCTTTCCGGAACCGACCCGCGATTGACCGCGGCACTGGCGTATTGGCGCAAGACCCTGAGCGCGGCTCCCCGCCGCGCGGATCCGCCCGTACGAGGGTCGGTTCTGCGCGCCACAATGCATACCGGCATTCCGGAACCGATGCTGCGGACGGCCGCCGGCCGCATCGGGGTCAGCGTCCCGTCGATACTGCTGACCGCTTACTGCCGCGCGCTGTGTCAACACGAGACGACCTCGCCGGTGCTGCTCTACCCGATGTCGTCCAACCGCTTCGACAAATCCGTCACCTCGCTGGTCAGCTCGGTGAACCAGTGGGCGCCGCTGCTCATGGATGTGGATCCCGGCGAGCCGTTCGAGACCACGGCTCGCACAGTGCACGTGAAAAGCATGATGGCGCTCAGTCGTGGCGTGTACGACACGGACGCCGTGGCCGAGATGCGCCGGGAAATAGAGCGCGATGGTGACCCGCTCGATCCCGGTTACCACTTCACGTTCCAGCTGCCGCCGATGGAGGTCACGGCTCCGGAGACAGTGGCGGAATCCTGGATCGAGTGGCACACCCCGTTGCGCAGCACCGGCCCGGCCTTCTACCTGGCCGCCCGGGCACACGACACGGTAGAGCTGCTCATCCGGGTCATCCGCGAGGGATACCCGGCCGCGCGCCTCACCACGTTGCTTACGACCATGCGCGACGCACTGCTCGACGTCGCGCTCGCCGTACCCGCGGATGCCCGGTGAGCGCGCCGGCCACGCCCCGGCGATCCGGCGCGGCGAGGCTGTGGACGCACCGCAACTTCATGACGCTGTGGACGGGGCAGACGATCAGTGAGACCGGGTCGGCGGTGTCGATTCTGGCTGTACCGCTCATCGCCGTCGCGGTGCTGAACGCCTCGACGTTCTCGGTGAGCCTCCTGCAGGCCGCCGGGACGGCGGCCTTCCTGTTCGTCGCGCTGCCCGCCGGCGTGGTCGTCGACCGGCTGCGCAAGCGGCGGCTGATGGTGGTGTGCAACCTGATCCGGGCCGCCGCGATGGGTTCGATCCCGCTGGCGTACGCCGCTCACGTGTTGTCCATGGCCCAGTTGTGGGCGGTGGCCGCGCTGTGCAGCGTGTGTTCGGTCTTCTTTGAGCTCGCGTACCAGTGCTACCTGCCTGTGCTGGTGCGTCCGGAGCAGTTGCTTGACGCGAACGGCAAGCTGAACACCACCGGCACAGTGGCTCAGGTGGCCGGTATCGGAGTCGGCGGCGTACTGGTATCGGCATTCGGTGCGGCCCGCACGGTGGCCATCGACGCCATTTCGTTCCTTGCCAGCGCGGTTTCGTTGCTCCTCATCCGGTGGCGGGAACCCGTACCGGAGCGGCCCGCCGCCGGGCAACCGCGACCGAGGCTGCGCAACGAGGTCACGGCCGGACTCGCCTTCGTCTTCCGCCACCCGGTGCTGCGGAAGATCGTTGCGGCCAACGCGACGGTCAACATCTTCAGCCAGATGGTCTACGCGCTCTGCGTCATCTACCTGGTACGGGTGCTCAAGCTGAATCCCGCGATGATCGCCGTTCAACTCGCCCTCGGTACCGCCGGCGGGATCGTCGGTGGGCTCACCTCCGGGTGGCTCGCCCGACGCATCGGTACCGCCAGGATCATCTGGTTGTCACTGCTCGGCCTGGGCTGGACGCTTCTCCTGGTACCGCTGGCCCGCCCGGGCGGGTGGATCGCCCTCTACACCGTCGGCATGACCGGCTTTGGCGCGCTGTGTGCCCTCTACAACGCCGCTCAGGTCAGCTACCGCCAGCGGGTGTGCCCGCCGGAGCTGCTCGGCCGGCTGACCGCTGCGGTGCGCTGGATCGTCTGGGGCGCGCTGCCCGTGGGCGCGCTCCTCGGTGGCGCGCTGGGTACCTGGCTCGGGGTCCGGGAAACGTTGTGGATCGCCGGGATCGGCGTGTGGTCCTCCGGCCTGTGGGTGTACTTCTCGCCGCTGCGGCACATGCGCAACTTCGAGATGGATGAAGCACCCACCAAGGCAGAGTCGGCAGAGGAGCGGGTTCCGGTCGCGGCAACCGGCTCAGGCGACTGAACCGGCACCGTCGCGTATGGACGCTAGCAGCGAGCGCCAGGTTCGTGCGACGCCGTCGCGCAATGAGGTTTCCGGAAGCCAGCCGAGCGCTTCGGTAGCGGCCCGCACGTCCAGCCAGACGTCACGGCGGTCGAACGCGCGACCGGCGACGTGCTCGACCCGGGGCGCACCGCCGACCGTCGACCGCACCAGATCGAGCAGCTCGGCCAGCGAGGTCGGCCTTCCCGCGCCGATATTCAGCACGGCGCCGTCCAGGTGCGCCGGCGTCGACATGCCGGTCTGACGCCGGTACACGCGCAGCATCGCGTCGGTCACGTCGTCGACATACACAAAGTCTCGCTGGGTGGCCGGGTCGCCGAACAACCGCAACGGTTCTCCCCGCCGGGCGGCGTCCAACCAGTGCGACACCACACCCAGACCGCCGCGGGCCGGTTGGCCGGGTCCGTACACATTGGACAGCCGAAGCACGATCGGTCGGATCTGGTCGGACGCGTCCAGAAGCTGGTTCTCCTGATCCAGCTTGGCTTTCCCGTACACGCCCGTCGGTCCCGTCGGTGCGGTTTCGGGATAGGGCGGCGGCACGCCCGGCGCGTAGACGGTGCCGCCCGAACTGAGCAGCACCACCGTTGGTCGCCGGCCGCCGCGCCGGCACCCGGCGAGCAGCATGGACAGCGCCAGCCGGTCGGCCATGACGCGGTCAGGTTCCACCTCGGCAAGCGCGGGAGTGAAGGTGCTCGCGGCCCAGAACACCACGTCGACACGGCACAGCGCGGCAACGAACCGGATCCACTCGTACCGGTCACGGGGCCGGCCGAGGCGGACCACCGGGATACCGGCGCAATCCATGGCGTGGCACAGCCGGCCGCCGATGAAGCCGCGGGCGCCCACGACCGCGGTCGGCGAGCGCACCTCGCGGCGAGCCGGTTGCGCACCGGACGGCCGGGTCTGCCCCGGTGTGTCGCGCCACGTCGCGGCGGTCACGACGGTTCGGTCCCGTGGCGCAGCAGCAGATCGGTCGTGTAGTCGGTCACGCCCGCCCGGGCGGCGAGCAGGTTGCTGTGCAGCTTCTCCAGCGAAGGTACGGAGAATCCGGTCGCCCGCCAGGCGTCGTAGCCGATCCCGTACCCGAGGCGCTCCCACATCCGCGCGTTGATCTGCTCGTGCGCGCCGAACGGCTCCAGCAACACGATCGGCGTTGCCGACCAGAGCGAGTCGATGAGGGTACCCCCACCGGTTTTGCACATCATCGCCAGGCTCCGCCGGGCGAGATCGAAGGAGTCGTGGTGCTCCGTACCGCGCCGGTACTCTGTTGGCCCGGATGCGGGCAGCTGACCGAAGGGTGGGAAACCGCCGTCGGTCCACGCCTCCCAGGCCGGGTCGATCAGGAAGATCCGGCGATGCTCCTGCGCGCCTTCGTAATCCGTCTCGGCGTGCGCGACGATGTCGACGTCGATCCCGTGCGCGACAAGCTCCGCCGCCCGGTCCCGATAGGTACCCAGTCCCCAGCCACCGCCGTGCGCGAGCACCCGCGGCTCCCGGTCGGCCCAGGGCAGCGGCGCCTCATCGGTGACCGGAATGCTCATCGGTATCCGGTCGTTCTCGGCGTCGAACATCCAGACCCGCCGGTAGTGCCCGCACCGGTCTTCGAACAGCCGGAACGACGCCGTGGGAGCCGAATCGAGGTGGCAGATGTCGACGTCGAGTGGGCCTGGCACCATCGCCTCGTACCGCTCGATGACCGGTACCCAGAAGCCGGAGAACGCGACGAGAATCTCCACCCGCTCGGCCTGCCAACGATCCAGCAGAGCCAGTACCGCGTGCTCGTCCAGTGCCGGTGTCTGGTCGCGCACCATCCGCTGGGCGGTCACCGCCATCTTGTAGTTGGCTCGGAAGGCCGGCTTCGCCTTCCGCAGCTTCTGCAGCTCGTCCGGCGGGAGGAGCCGTTCGAAGACCTCCACCCGCACCTCGGCGCCGGCACGGCGCAGGCGGTTGGCCAGGATGAGAGCGGGGACGTGGGTGCCCAACGTCGCGCCCGACGTGAGCAAGGCGATCGCCATGAGAGCCTCCGGAGAGGATTTGGGCCGGGCATCAACCAGAGCGAGCGACATCGGCCATGGCGGTTGTGGCCGCTGGTTTTCCGGCTGTTGGTTTTCCGGCAGTCGCGATTTCGGCCGTAGCGAGTACGCGGTGCAATGCCAGGTCGAGGTCGCGCATCTGCTCCTCGTCCCGGGCGAAGATTGCGTAGAACACTCTGCCTCTCGGCGGAGTCATGGTCCCGGCAGCCAAAGGCAACACGCCGGGCCGCTCCCCCTCGAACAGGACGGCGGCATCGAGCAGCGCCGCCAGCAACCGTTCGGCCGGATCCTCGACCGAGACACCAAGGCTGCGGCAGCGCAGCCAGGAATGCAGACCCGCGGCCCGCGCCCGGCGCTCCAGGCGCAGGTTCAGCCAACCCATGGAGCGTCGGGCGTTGATTTCGATAATCGGGACGACGCTGCCGTCTCGCAGGCACATGCCGTCGACGCAGGCTGGTCCCTGGTACCCCTCGGCGTGCAGCGCCGCGCCGATCCGGCCGGCGAACGCCGGCCCCGCGGTGCCGTCGAGGCGGTCCGCCAGGTCCCGCGGCACCGGGCCCGAGCCGCGGTACGCGAAGTCCTCGTTGTCCACCAGTTGGTGGCCGAGCAGGTCGACCTCGCCGCAAGCGTCAACGGTCAGGTGGGTGGAGAAGTCGAACACCTTGTCGAGGAGCGGCTGGACCAACAGTTCCACCCGCGCCCCGCGGGTCTCCTGGCGGCCCAGATGTCGGACGACGGTGTCCAGCATCCGCGGCGTGGTCAGCAGCATCGTGCCCCGGCCCGAGACACCGTACGGGTCCTTGACCACCACGCCCGCCGAGCCGGAGTCCGACGCGCCCAGGTCCGCAGCCAGGCGCCGCAACTGTTCGGCGGAGTGCGCTACCGCGGCGGTGCCGGGTAGACCCATCGCCTGCGCCAGGCTGTTGGACCAGACCTTCGAGTTGACGCGAGCCACCGCCTCGGCGTCCGGCAGGCTGGACCGCAGCCCCATGCGCTCCACGGCGGCGGCGGTGTCGGGCCGGACCGCGTACACGGCCGCCGACCAGCCCGACACCTGTGGCAGCCAGCCGACTGGCGCCTGCGCGAGCCGCCGTTCGACCGCCTGACCCGGCGGCCCGGGGGCTGCTCGGGACTCGAACCGGATACCGGCGGCGGCCAGCGCCTCGTTGAGTGCGACGGCCATGGGCGCCGCCGTCACGAGCAGGTCGCCGTCCTGGCAGCCGGCCGCGAGCAGTTCGTCCATGGCCGACACCCGCCCGTTGTCGGCAACTGCCGGACCGCCGGGAAGCTGTGCCAACCCCTCCGGCCGCCAGGTCGCCTCCGCGTCGAACGATCCGAAGTGGACGGTCGGATCGACGACCGGTGTCATCGGACGGCGGTATCGAGGGCGAAGGTACAGAACGCCTTGAGCGATTCCAGATGCGTCATGTCGAGCGACTCGAAATCGATCTCGACATCGAACTCCTCTTCGACGCCGAGCAGAAACGTAATCATGTGCAGTGAGTCGATCCCGAGATCGGTGACCAGACTGGTGTCGGCTGTCACGGTATCGGCCAGCTCAGGCTCCTCAAGCACCCGCGCGAGCAGCTTCGCCATCCGGCCGATCATCTCATCCATCCGGTCACTCCCCACCCAGGTACAGCAGAATGCACTTCGAGCAGACGGGCATCAGACCCGTCTCCCGGAGAATCCCGCGCACCTTGACGAACCGCTCGCTCAGCCAGATGTCCTGCATCCGCTGCTCGGCGAGATCACCGATGACGAACTCCGGGAAGAACTTGCAGGAACTGACCCGACCGTCGGCGTGAATCTCGACGCGGTTCGACACCGCCAGGCATCGGCTGCGGCGCTGTGCGGGCCGCGACGTACCGCGGATGAAGTCGTCGAGCTCGTCGTCCTCGATCTGCGGCTGGTACCGCACCCGCAAGTTCCACCGCCGGCCGGCGAGCCTGGCCATCGACTCGCGCACCTCGGGGATGCGCTCCTCCGGCAGCGAGTACGTGTACGAGTGCCAGGTCGGCTTGTCACCCGGCTCAGGCGGGTTCAACCAGGCGAACGATTCGGCGTAGAGCTTGTCCATCGACGCGGCGGTCGTCGGGCTGATGAACCACGGGAACAGCCAGTACACCGAGTTGAACCCGGTCTCCTCGGCCCACTCGGTGAACTCGTACATGCGGCCCAGCATCGCCTCGCTGACCATGCACGCGACCGAGAGCTCGCCCTGGTATTCGCCCTTACGTTGCAGGTCCAGCATGAAGTTGACGTTACGCATCGTGCGCGCGAACGAGCCCTTGCCGCGAATCGCCTCGTGCTCCTCTTCGAACCCGTCGAGGCTGACCAGCAGGTTGAGCTTTTCGCCGATGGCCAGCAGGCTCTCCGCGTTGCGCTCCATCAGCAGGCCGTTGGTACACATGTTGACGACCCGCGGCGTAGCCCCGAGCAGCTTGGCGATATCGCCGAAGCGTGAATGCATCAGCGGCTCGCCACCCCACAGGAAGACCTTCGCGCGATGCCCGGCGGTGGTCTCCAGGACGTCGCGGACGACGTCCACATCGAGCTCCGCGCGCTTGCGCTTCGCGTCGTAACTGTGGAAGAAGCCCAGCTCATTCCATTGAAAACAGTGCACGCAGCGCAGATTGCAGCGGTAGGTGAGCTGCATGCTCACCTCTTGCGGCAAGGCGCTGGCGTAAAGCGGGTCGTGGTCCAGGTTGCGCCGGGTCTGCGACCGGATCGAGACGGTTCTGCGCAGATCGTTCAGCTCGCCGGGGGTAAAGCTCTTCGTGGTCCGTGGATACGACATGCATCGGCTCCCGGTGGTCGGGTCGGCTGGCTTGGGGTGGACGGAACCCGCCGGGCGCGCGACAGCGCGATCGGCTCGCCAGCACATGGGTGGGGCCGGAGGCGCGCGCACCCGCACAGGCGCCCCCGTATAGCGCGCTGGGGCGGATACCGTACCCGGTGCGGCGTTGATTCGCCGTGCGCCGGAGGGCCCCGCCTCAGACCATCGATAGGTTCGCACATACCAGTCCCGACGTAAAGCCCCGCCTTACATCGGATCGCACCCGCTCGGTCGCGCGGCGTCATGCCCGCGGGCACCACCGTCACAGCCGGTGAAGAACGCGTTCCCGTCGACGGTTGTCTACTGTGGACGCTCCGCTACTCTGCCGAAGGCGCAGCCGGTCGCTCATGACGCCGGGTCAGCGTGGGTCGGTGGCGATGCGGACGGCCAGCCCGGCGAGGACCGTGCCCATCAGGTACCGCTGGACGCGCAGCCAGGCCGGCCGCTTGGCCAGGAACCGGGAAATCGTCGAGGCGCTGAGCACGATCAGGCAGTTCACCGTCAGCGCGATCGCGATCTGGACGAGTCCGAGGGTGAGCGTCTGTTCGGCGATGTGCCCGCGGTGCGGATCGACGAACTGTGGCAGCAGGGAGACGTAGAGGACGGCGATCTTCGGGTTGAGCAGGTTCGTGACCATGCCCATCATGAACAGCCGGCGCGGCGGGTCGGTGGGCAGTTGCTTGGGCGCGAACGCGGATTCGCCGCCGGGTCGCAGCGCCCGCCATGCCAGGAACAACAGGTACGCCGCGCCGGCGATCTTCAGGGACAGGTACAGCACGGGCACGAGCGTCAGGATCGCCGTGATACCCACGGTGGCGAGCACGAGGTACACGAAGAATCCGACCGCCACGCCCAGCAGCGACAGCAGGCCGGCGCGGCGGCCCTGCGTGATGGAGCGGGAGACCAGATAGATCATGTTCGGGCCGGGCGTGACCACCAAGCCCAGCGCCACGGCGGCGATACCCACGATCCCGTGCCAGTCGACCATCCACGCACCCCATCACAACCCGACGACCGCGCAGTAGGACCGCCGTCACACCGGTCACCGCGGCGCCTTCGCCACCACGCGTACACCGGACACCACCGCCATGGACAGCACGGCCATCAGCCCGACCACGGGAGCGAACGCGAACCCGTACCGCAGCCGCGTCTCCACGAGCCCGCCGGTCAGCGACGCACCCAGCGCGCTGCCGACCGTGAACGCCGTCGCGATCCAGGCGAACGCCTCCACCACCGTCCCTCTGGGCGCGAGCCCGTCGGCGGCGAGGAACACCGCGGACAGCAACGGCGGCAACGACACCCCACTGACCGTCACCAGCACTGCCATGAGTCCCGGGCCGGGCGCGAGGAGCAGCGGAACATATCCCACAACGAAGGCGCCGGCGAGCAACGGCAACCGCCGGGCGTCACCCGGCGCCGCGCGCGTGTAGAGCAGACCGCCGGTCAGCGCGCCAGCGGCCTGGGCCGCGAGCAGCCAGCCGGTCAAGGACCGGTCCCCCGCCGCCTCCGCGTAGCCGGTGAGCGCGACCGGCAGGCTGCCCACCGCCGCGCCCACGCAGACCAGGCCCACGACCAGGATTGCGAAGCGCCGCACGCGCAGCGGTCCGGCCCAGTGCCGGTGCGCCGGCACGCCCTGCCATTCGCGTACGGCAGGCGCCAACGTGAACGCCGCCACGCCGCCCAACTGGGTCGCCGCCGCGGTGAGGAGTCCCGCCGCCGGCCCGGCCAGCGCGACCGCCACCACGGTGATCAGCGGGCCAACTACAAAGATGACCTCCTGGAGCGCAATGTCCAATGTGTACGCCACCGGCACCTGGGCCGGCGGCACCAGCGCGGGCCACAGCGCCCGCAGGCAAGCCTCCAGCGGTGGAGTGCCGAGACCCGCGAGCACCGCGCCGAGCAGCGTGCTCGCGAGCCGGTGACCGCCGTACGCGACGAGCGCGAAGCCGAGCGCCGACAGTGCTGCCGAGCCCCACAGCACGGGTGGCTGCCGCCAGCGGTCGACCGTCCGGGCGAGTAGCGGCGCGCTGGCCGCCATGCCGGCGGTGTAGCCGGCAACGACGATCCCGGCCAGCGCGAGGCTCTGCGCCTGCCGGGCGTAGAGCAGCAGGGCCAGTGGTGCGGAAGCCAGCGGCAGGCGGCCGACCTGGCTGGCGATGAGGACGAGCCGCACCTGCGGGGCGCGCAGCACGGTCCGGATCCCGGAATTGGGCATGAGAGGTCGCTCCCAGAAAGACGGCACGGGTAGCCGGACGAGGGCATGCGGAGCCGGGGAACCCGGTGCCGGGGATCAGGGAGCCAGGTCGCCGCGGTCGTGGTCGTTGCCGTAGAGCGGCAGATCCGGGGTGACCCATTGGGCGTACGCCGCGGCGACGGCCTCGATCGGGATCACCGTGCGACGGTAACCCGGATTCCGGTACAGGTACAGCTGATATGTAGAACAGGTTTGTCAAGAGGTCAGGTCGAAACAGCGTCCGGGTAGGCTCCGGGCGCTGTTTTGTTTGCTGGGCCAGGCGGTGGGACCGGTCGCAGCGTGTCGTTGGCGACGCGCGGTCAGACTGATATGCGCGGGTTGGTTACCAGCAGTACGGGCTGTTCGGCTGGAGCGTCTCGCTGGTCTAGCAATGACGAGCGTGGCACCGCAAAGGGGTTGCTGCTCATAGCTGTTTCGCGGGTCGCTCCACGCGCTGCCACGCCGGTCCTCACCGCCTGGCTGCTCATAGGAGGGTGCGATCTTTAGTCGTCGAGGACCGCCAGTGACCAGCACCATCCGGCCAGCTCGCGGGCGATCGCGACGTTGGCGATCACGGGCTTCTTCCCGCGAGCGACGAACGTTTGCCAGCGTTGATGCAGCCGGTGGTTGCCGGCATGGCCGCGGGCTGTCGCCGCCGGCGTAGCGAGCCTCCAGCGGGCTCGCATGGTGGCGCTGGGGCTGCGGTAGGTGCGGCGGTGGTGCCAGGCAGCCTCGACCAGCAACCGGCGGGCGTGGCTGTTGCCGGCCTTGGTGATCGACCCCTGAGACCGCTGCCCGCCGGAGGAGGACTCGGTCGGGACAAGGCCGAGGTAGGCGCCGATCGTGGCGCCGGTAAACCGGTGCCAGTCGCCGATCTCGACCGCCAGCCCGAACGCGGTCAGCGTGGACACACCTCGCAGGCACCCCAGTCGGCGCACCACAGCCGCGTACTGGCCGTCGCCGGCCATCTCGATGATGGCCTTATCGAGGCGGTCTCGGCGGCCCAGCGTCAGCAGCATGGCCTCCAGGTCAGCGTCGAAGGCGAGCTGGATACCGCGCTGGGTGAACTGCTGAGCGCGCAACCAGGTCTCGTGGGCGCCCGTCCACGCCTGCCCGCCGGAGTAGACGATGCCGTGGCGCAACAAGAGCTTGGACAGCCGATGCCGACACCGCATCAGATCACCACGCACGTCCTCCCGGGCCCGCACCAGATCACGGGCCGCCTCCTGCGCCACGCTCGGCACCCGGACCTCGACGATCTGATCCATCCGCAACAACCGGGCCAAATGCAACGCATCGCGGGCGTCGGTCTTAATCCGATCGGCCGCCGGCCGCTGCAACTTCGACGGAGCCGCCACCACACACCGCACCCCGGCGGCGACCAGCTGGCGAGCCAGACCGAACCCAGTAGGGCCGGCCTCATAGGCGACGGCCACCGGCGCGGCCAGCTCGCCCAGCCAATGCAGCACCGCCTCCGTCGACGGAACCAGACGCCGCTGCGTGGTCTTGCCCGTCACGATGTCCAACCCGCAGGCCACGATCGACCGTGCGTGCACATCCAGACCAACACTCGTACGCTCACTAAACACCGGGGCCTCCCGCAAATGTGGTGCCAACGAGGCCAACTCCTCGCGGCAATCCACGTCAACTTGCGAGTGAGGCCCCGGCCCGGTCAACCAGGCCCCTCATACCGTCTAGATTGGTCCACCCTGACTGACAGCGCCTTGGCCGTGCAGGCACCGATGCCGATGGCCAACGGGATCGCGCCGGCGAGGAACGGTACCCCGTCTGCCGAGTCGTACCCGACTGCCTGCATCACGGTTCCCCCGACGGCCCACCCGACCTCGACCGCCAGGAAGACGAACACCTCCGTTGCCAGCACGCTCGCCAGACCGAGCAGCAACCAGATCCATGGCCGCAGCGCCCGCCAACCGATGACCACCGTCACGACCAGAATCGCCAGCATCGGCATCGCGAAGGGCGTTACCTGCTGGGAGTCCGATGCGACCAGCGACCACACCGCGACTGCGGCGGCCACCCCGGCGATCGGGCCGACCAGATAGACGGCGACCGCCGAACGCGGCAGCGGTGTGGAACGGGCGTGGCAGGCCAGCGCCACCGCGACACACCACATGAGCACCATCACGACCGGCCCTGTGACGAACAGCCCGACCGGTAGGTGCGGGAACGCGCCAGCGGGCGAGTAGTCCGCGCTCAACAGCGGCGCCACCAGCGCCGCGCTCACCGCGACGGCGCCACCCACGCGCCGGACCCGGATCGGGTCAACCATCCGCCGAACGGCCAGCCCCGGCAACCACCCGGCCGCGGCGAGCACCGCGGTGCCGATCGCGACCGTCACCGCCGCCGTCCGCCAGCCGGTCAACCCGTGCGCGTCAACAACACAGTCCACTATGAACAGACCGAAGTAGGCAGCCAGCGCGGGGCGCACCACCCGGCCGCGCCCGATGAGGATCAGGACCAGGGCGGCGACCACCAGCCCGATCGCGACCTCGCGCTGTTCCTGGACCCAGATATGCAGCTCGCCGGGATCGTCCGCGCCATCCTGGATCCGCTTCACCGCGGGCGTCAGCCATACAGCCGTGTACACCCACACCCCGAGCCCGACGGTCATCACCGCCACCGCGAACAGCCGGCGCGCCATGCCGCCCTTGCCTGCCACCACCGCACACCCCCGGCTCGATAGGTGGCCGATACTAGTCAGTCGGCTGCGTCGTCGTGGGGCGCTCGGTTTCGGGCTCGCGCCACATCGGGTACATGGGCGGCCCCTTGGGCAGCGCGATGTGCTCGCCCCGCTCAATGAAGCCGGCGCGGCGGTACAGCGCCTGGCTACGCGTCGAGCTGGCTTCAAGGTAGGCGGGTCTGCCGGCTTGGTCGAGTTCGGCGAGCTTGTGGTTCAGCAGCGCCGCGCCCACGCCGTGTCCGTGCCGATGCGGCAGGACCGCGATGAAGGGCAGGTATGCGTGCGGCTCGTGCGGGTGGGCGTGGCGCATGTACCGCTCCAGCAGGCTGAACCGGGTGAAGTTCGGCCCCAGCGCCTCCCGTACCACCTCGTCCGCGTTCGGTGGTGGCTCGGGCTGCTCTGCGTCCATGTCCTGCCACAGGGCCACCCCGTCGCCGTTGGCGGTGACATGTACCTCGCCGCCGGCGAGGACACTGATGACGATCAGTTCGAAGAACCGGGGTTGCCGGCGTGCCCGGTCGGCCGGATCGGGGAACAGCCAGCTACTGACCGGGTCATCCTGGAACGCGGTGGCGAGCACGTCCGCGCACAGCCGTACGTCGGGGTAGCCGGCGTGCCGGATCAGGACGGTGTCGTCGTTCACGCTCACCACTGTGCGCTGCGCCGCGGCGCATATCCAGTGGGCGCTGTCGAATCCGTGCCGGCCGTTCGACGTAGAGGTGTAGGACGATTGTTCTTCTCGTAAAGGAGCACAGCCATGGCTCAGTACGCGGTCCTCATCTACGCAACGGACTCCGGCCACGCCGCCGGACGGGCGGACCTTCAGGTACATGACCGGCACGCCGAGGAGCTTGCCGGATCGGGCTTCCTGAAAGCGGCCTTCGCGCTGGAACCGGTCGCGACCGCCACGTCGATACGCGGCGACGCGGTGACCGACGGGCCCTTTGTGGATACCAAAGAGGTCATCGCCGGCTTCTACGTGATTGAAGCGCGCGACCTGGATGCCGCTCTCCAGATCGCCGGCAGCAACCCCGCCACCCAGCAGGGCGGCGGCGTGGAGGTACGGCCCGTCGCGGGCAGCTTCGTTGGCCCACCGGCGCACGGATGACGCGCCCGCAGCCCGCAGACGTCAACAGCGCGATCGCCGATGCGCACCGTCGTGGCTGGGCCCTGGTGCTCGCCGCGACGGTCCGCGTCGCGCGCGACGTCGACCTGGCCGAAGAGTGCGTGCAGGAGGCGTACGCCGACGCCCTGGCCGCTTGGCCCGTGAGCGGAATCCCGGCCAACCCGGCTGCCTGGCTCACCACGACGGCCAGGCGCCGCGCCATCGACGCGATCCGGCGGGAACACGTCTTCCGCGCCAAGCTCACGCTACTTGTACCGCCCGGCGAGACGGTGGACGAGCCGGCACTCGACGAGCGCGCCGGATCTGCTCTGGAGGAGTTGGCGGACGTGGTGCCCGACGAACGGCTGCGGTTGATCTTCATGTGTTGCCATCCGGCATTGGCGCACGACGTTGCGCCGGCTCTCACGCTGAGACTGGTATGCGGGTTGACGACCAAGGAGATCGCGCACGCCTTCCTCGTCCCGGAGCCGACGATGGCCGCCCGGCTGACCCGTGCGAAGAAGAAGATCTCGGCCGCCCGGATCCCGTACCGGATTCCCGAAGCGGCGCAACTTCCCGATCGCCTCCGCGCGGTCCTCGGCGTGATCCACCTGCTCTTCACGACCGGCCACACCGCACCGTCGGGCGCGTCACTGGTCCGTACCGACCTCATGGACCAGGCGCTGCACCTGGCCCGGATGCTGCGCGACCTGATGCCCGACGAGCGGGAGGTCTCGGGGTTGCTCGCGCTGCTGCTGGTCACCGACGCCCGGCGCAGCACCCGGGTCGACGCCGAGGGCCGGTTGGTACGGCTGGAGCAGCAGGACCGATCCCGGTGGGACCGCGCAGCGATCGCCGAGGCGGATGGCCTGATCGTGGCGGGACTGCGCGGCGGCCGGCCGGGACGGTACGTCCTGCAGGCGGCGATCGCGGCGCTGTACGCCCAGGCCCCGACCTTCGAGCAGACCGACTGGGCGCAGATCGTCACGCTCTACGACGAACTCCTGTCGGTGTGGCCCTCCCCTGTCGTGGCGCTGAACCGCACGGTGGCCCTCGCACAGGTCTACGGAGCCGAGCACGCCCTCCTGGCGATCGAGGAACTGGCGGAAGACGGCCGGCTCGCGGGGTACCAGTACCTGCCGGCGCTCAAGGCAGAACTCCTGCAGCGGCTGGACCGTACCGCAGAGGCGGCACTGGCCTACCGGCAAGCACTGGAGTTGGCCGGCAACGAGACCGAGCGGGAGTTCCTGACCCGGCGCCTGACCGAGGTCGATCCGGCAGCTGACCGCTTGCCGGGCGCCGCCCTCGCCTAGGGCGCGGGCGCGGGTGCGGTCGCGGTCCCGAACACGCGGCGCAACGAGTCGAAAGTATCCAACGAGCGCCGCCCCTCGGCCTGCAGCGACCGTACCGCTGGGTCGTCGTCGACCGCCGCCACCGCCTCCTCCCAGATCGCCCGCTCGGCCTCGCGCCATTCGGGCTTCTCATGTACCCGCACGTCGAGGAAGCCAGCCTGCGACAGGTCCCGCTGAAGGTCGACCGCGTGAATGCGCGCCGGTACCCGCCCGTCCGCGGGATCGGCGGCCTCCCAACAGGTCACGACGAGGCGACCGCCGGGTTTGAGGACTCGACGGAACTCGACCAGCGCGGCGAGCGGCGGCTCGGCGAACTGCACCGCGTCCACGCACATCAGTCCATCCGCGACTCCCGGGGGCAGGCCGGTCGCGAGGAGGGTTCCGATCCGGAACTGCGACCGGCCGGCGGGCAGCCGCTCGGTACCGATCGCCCTGGCTTGCTCCAGTGCCACGGCGGAGAAGTCCACGCCGATCAGGCGGGTACCGGTACGGTGCGCGACCTCGATGCCGTACCCGCCCCGCCCACAGGCGATGTCGAGCAACAGGCCATCCCGCGGCAGGCGCAGTTCGTCGGTCACCTCGCCGATGCCCTGCCATGGGACGACACTGGCGAACTGCAACTGCGGTGGCAGTCCCAGCGCGCGGGCGACAATGGCGTCGCGGGCGGGAGAGGCGGCCATGTCCGCGTACCACTGGTCGAAGTATGCGGCGTCCCGCGCCGGTGGCACGGTCGGCTCGTCTGATGGCATACCAGCCCTCTCCTCGTCGCGTCCCCGAGTCCTCACGGGCGAACACGGATGATTGTCTTCCCCTTGCGTCGCTGCGTCGGGTTGAGTGCGGCGACGGCATCATCGAGCGTCGCGACGTTGCCGATGTTCGTCCGCAGTCGTCCGTCCCGCACCCGCCGGACGACCTCGCCCAGTTGGGCACGATCGGACTCGACCACGAAGTCGATCGTCAGGCCGTCGGTGGGGCGCGCCGCGGGCGGCCCTACGATCGACACCAGCGTTCCGCCGGCTCGAATCAGGCCTGCGGCCCGCCTCCCGATGTCTCCGCCGATGGCATCGAACACCAGATCGACTCCGCCGATGTCTTCCAGCGCGTCGTTCTCAAGGTCGACGAAGTCCAGGCCGCCGAAGTCGAGCACCGCCTGACGGTCGGCAGCGCGTCCGGTGCCGATGACGTACCCGCCGGCCTCCCGTGCGAGTTGCGTGACCATCGACCCGACTGCGCCGGCCGCGCCGTGCACGAGGACGCTCTGCCCCGACCGGAGGCGGCCGTGCTCGAACAGTCCCTGCCACGCGGTCAGTCCCGAGATCGGCAGGCTCGCGCCCACCGCGAAGTCGACGTCTGCGGGCAGCGGCGCGAGGTTGCGTGCCTCGACGGCCACGTACTCCGCCAGGGTGCCGTCGCGGCTCCAGTCCGTGAGGCCGAACACCCGCTGTCCCACGGACAGTCCCGTCGTGCCGTAGCCGAGGGCGGTGACCACTCCGGCCAGCTCGTGCCCGGGGATCGACGGTGTTCGGTCACGGTCGAGGCGATCGGTCCAGGTCGAGGGCCACGCCATCTCAGTCGGGACGAATCCCGACGCATGAACCTGGACGACGACGTCGTTCAACGCCGC
>JBPYFB010000155.1:0-11907 GCA_051986465.1 Rugosimonospora sp. | reverse complement strand
AACCGGTAGTGAACAATTTTCGCACCACTGTCTCCGTGGTGGTCCCGTCGTATCGGGAGGACCCGGAGATCCTGATGGACTGCCTGCAAACGTGGCTGGATCAGGATCCGATGGAAATCATCATCGTGCCCGACGTCGAGGACGTCGAGGTCCAGCGGCGCTTGGCCGGCCATGGCGATCCGCGCGTGCGGTCACTGGTCTACCGGCACCAGGGCAAGCGCTTCGCCCTGGGTGTCGGCATCCGGGCCGCACGCGGGGAGGTGGTCGTGCTCGTGGACTCGGACACCCGATGGCAGCCGGGCCTGCTCGACGCCGTACAGATGCCCTTCATCGATCCCCAGGTGGGCGGCGTGGGTACCCAGCAGAACGTGTACCAGCGCGAGAGCAGCATCTGGCGGCGGATCGCTGACTGGCTGGTCAATCTGCGTTACTACGACTACGTACCGGCGATGGGGCGCAAGGGCGGCGTCGCCTGCCTGTCCGGCCGGACCGCGGCGTACCGGCGCAGCGCGATCCTGCCGGTACTGGAGAACCTGGAGAACGAGTTCTTCCTCGGCCGCAGGTGCATCTCGGGTGACGACGGCCGGCTGACCTGGCTCGTCCTCGCCTCCGGTTACCAGACCGTCCACCAGTCCTCGGCGCGCGCGGTCTCGATGTTCCCGGCGACGTTCGCGGCATTCGTCAAGCAGCGGGTGCGGTGGAGCCGCAACTCGTACCGCTGCTACCTGACCGCCGTCTGGAAGGGCTGGGTCTGGCGGGCGCCCATGATCACCAAGGTGACGGTACTGCAGATCCTGTTGACCCCGGCGACCATGGGGATGGCGGTCGGCTATCTCGTGTTCAGCCGCCTCGAACTGAGCACCCGCGGCATCGCGCTGGCCGCGATCTGGTTGCTCACCGGCCGGGCCATCCGCGGCTACTCCCACCTGCGCCGGCACCCGCGAGAAATCGCGTTGCTGCCGCTGGTGGCGCTCGTGGTCATCATGATTTCGCTGCCGCTCAAGCTGTACGCGCTTCTGACAATGAACAAGCAGGGTTGGCTCACCCGAGCCGACGACCGCGTCGGTGGCGAGGGGCAGGATGCCGCGTCCCTCACCGGCCACCGCACTCCCGTCTCTTCCCGCGCATCGGAGGTGGCCCGACCGTGACCCGCTTCTACCTGTCCGGCGGCCACCGGGTCCGCCAGATCGTCAGCTGGACCCTCCTCGCGGGGATCGCCCTCGTGCTGTTGCCCGCCTCGCTCGCCTCGGCCGATCCGGGGCCCCAGGATCAGATAGGTGCGCAGCAGCAGGCCGCGCTCGTCCAGAACGAGGACAAGAGGCTGAACCAGATCCGCGCGGTGGCGGCCATCGCCAACTTGCAATGGCAGTTCCAGGCGCAGATGAACGCGATCAAGAACGGGACGTGGTCGTCCCGGAAGATCAGAGGGCGCCTGTCCACGAGTCCGTGGCAGGAACCGTTCCGGGTCAACACCGGCGGCGGCTACACCCTGGTGCTCACCGCGCAGGCCAACCCGTACACGGTCGCGGACCTACTGCGGCTTGCTCCCCAGACGTTCGTCAGGCAGCCGGACGGCGCGTACCTGTTGAGCGAGAACATCTATCTGAGCAACGGCGCCACGCTCAACCTGTCCGCGCCGAACGGGCTGGTGATCCGGCTGGCCAGCAGCGCCCGCGGCTTCGTGTCCATCGTGTCGTTCGGTGGCATTCTCACCATCGCTGGTACCGTGAAGGCGCCGGTGACAATCACGAGCTGGGATCCGCAGATGGGCAGGCCGGACAGTGACGTGACCGATGGGCGCGCCTACATCCGCACCATCGGTGGCAAGCTCTCGGTGAGCTATGCGGCCCTGTCCGACCTGGGATTCTGGAGTGGCCGCACCGGTGGTCTCAGCATCACCGGCAACGAGCGGCCCAGCATCGGGGCCATCCGCAACGGGGCGCCGCAAGGCAACCAGAACGCGGGTGGCAGCGTCACCATCGCGCCCGGCGGCCCGTTGTCCGACCCGACCGACCAGTTCCAGGTGCCGGACCCGACATACGTCACGGCGGCGATCAGCCACACCAGCATCACCCGTAACGTGTTCGGCTTCTTCGCCTCCGGCGCGCACGGCGTCTCCGTCACGGACACCACGGTCCAGCAGAGCCGGGCCGACGGCATCGTCATGCACCGGCTCGTCGACAACGCCGACATCGAACGCGTCACGTCCAGATCCAACGCCGTCGACGGCTTCGTCGTGTCCCGCGCCACCCAGCAGGTGCGGCTGAACAACGACGTCGCGGAGGGCAACGGCAGAAACGGCTTCACGTTCAACGGGGAGGCACTGGCCGCAGGCCCGTCGGCGTCGGGTGAATCCACCGCCATGTACGGTTCGAACTCGGTATCGCACAGCGTCGCCCGTAGCAACGTCCGGTACGGCATCGAGGTGATCGGCGGTGTCAACGTCGTCGTCAGCGACAACCAGGTCGTCGA
The DNA here is from genome assembly GCA_051986465.1 of Rugosimonospora sp. Taxonomy (GTDB): domain Bacteria; phylum Actinomycetota; class Actinomycetes; order Mycobacteriales; family Micromonosporaceae; genus DATEJJ01. The sequence continues at coordinate 9,435 of JBPYFB010000155.1, read as the reverse complement.
CGACGACATGGGCATCGTGGTGCGGCAGGCCGCCGATGCCCCGAGCATCACCGGCAATACCGTGAGCCAAGCCGTCCGCCAGGGCATCTCGGTGCGCGACGGGGTCAGCCGGGCCATGGTCACCGGCAACGTGGTGCGGGGCGTGCAGAACAGCATCTACATCAGGGACTCGTCCGCTACGGTGCGCGGCAACACCGTCAAGGGCGGCTCGAACCACGGCATCTCGTTGGTGGGTACCGTCTCCGGCTCGGTGGTCGCGTCCAATGTGGTCGGTGGAATGGGTCCCTCCGCGATAGATACGCTACGGGCCAGGGGCGACGTGACCCTCGCGCACAACCGGATCGGCGGCTGGTTCGACACGAGGGCGTTCTGGGCCAGGATCTCGCACTTCGCGAGCCCCATGACGCTGCTGTGGACCGCGATCGTCCTGCTGATCCTGCTGTCCGCGGCCAAGGGCGCCCGGCGACGGACCCGCCACCGCATCGTCCATCCGTACGCCGACAAGAAGCCGCTGCCGATGGGGACCGTCCGCGAGGTCACGGCCGGCGTGGCGCTGGGCCGGACCATCAGGTCCGAGATCGCACCGGCGTACCGGTTGAACGGCAGCGAGGACCCGCAGACGGTATCGGTGATGGCGAGGTGACCGGTCCCCTCTCCGGTACCAGGGGTCGCGCGCTCATCCTCGCCCTGCCGCTCGTCGTGGCCGGCTCGTTCGTCCAGGCGTGCCAGCCCGGACCCGCACCGGGACCCAACGGCAGCGTGTCACCGGTCGCGCGGGGCAGCCCGGTGCCGGGCACCAGCCCGGTCGCGGTCAGTTGCCCGGCGGCGACGGTCACGGTGCGGGACGCGGCCTCACTCAAGCAGGCCCTCGCCCGCGCCGGGCCGGGCGACAGCATCCGGATGCTGGACGGTGCGTACGACGACCGGTTCGTGGCCACGACGTCCGGTACCGCCGCCAAGCCGATCTTCCTCTGCGGTGGCGGCGCCGCGGTGATCGACGGCGGCGGTACCAGGAACGGGTACGGGTTTCACGTGGCTGGCGCGAGCTACTGGCGGCTGGTCGGCTTCACGGTCCGCGACATCCAGAAGGGCGTGGTCGTCGACAAGAGCCAGCACGTGCTGATCCACGGGCTGACCGTCCAGAACATCGGCGAAGAAGGCATCCACCTGCGCGACTTCAGCAGCGACAACGTGGTGGAAGGCAACACGGTACAGGACACCGGGCTGCGCAAGCCGGGGTACGGCGAGGGCATCTACATCGGTTCCGCGCAGTCCAACTGGTGTACCGTCACCGCCTGCCAGCCCGACCGCAGCGACCGCAACGTGGTGCGTGGCAACACCATCCTGCGGACCGCGGCCGAGTGTGTCGACATCAAGGAGGGCACGACCGGCGGGGTGGTCAGTGGCAACACCTTTGACGGCTCCGCGCTCAGCCGCAAGAACAGCGCCAACTCCTGGGTCGACGTCAAGGGCAACAACTGGCTCATCGAAGGAAACGTCGGGCACAACTCGGTCGTGGACGGCTTCGAGACCCACGAGGTGGTCAGCGGGTGGGGTAGGGGCAACGTCTTCAAGGCGAACACCGCCGACGTGGACGGTTCCGGTTACGCCTTCAACCTCACGCCCGCCAACGACAACAAGGTCAGCTGCGACAACAAGGTAGCCGGGGCGGCCAAGGGCCTCGCCAACGTGCCCTGCCACTGACTTTCCGGCCGTCACCTTCGATCCACCATCCCCGCACATCCTGATACGTCACGCCCTGATACGTCCACTGTGGAGGATTACGTGCACGAAACAGATACGACCAGCGCCGCCGGTACGCCGCGGCTGACCGTCGTCGGTACCGGGTACCTCGGTGCCACCCACGCGATCTGTATGGCGGTGCTCGGCTTCGAGGTGCTCGGCGTCGACATCGACGCCGACAAGGTCAAGCGGCTCAACGAGGGCGAGGTGCCCTTCTTCGAACCGGGCCTGCCCGAACTGCTGTCCAAGGCGCTGGAATCGGGCCGGTTGCGCTTCACGACGTCGTATGCGGAGGCGGGCGACTTCGGCGACGTGCACTTCGTCTGCGTCGGTACCCCCCAGCAACACGGCTCGCAAGCGGCCGACCTGCGCTTCGTCGACAGCGCGTTCAGCGAGTTGGCGAGCCACCTGCGTCGCCGTACCCTCGTCGTCGGCAAGTCGACCGTCCCGGCGGGTACCGCGCAGCGCCTCACCGCGCTCGTGCGGCGGGTAGCCCCGGCGGGTACGGAGGTCGAGCTGGCCTGGAACCCCGAGTTCCTGCGCGAGGGATTCGCCGTCGACGACACCATGAACCCCGATCGCCTGGTCTTCGGCGTCGCGTCCATGTGGGCCCGGCAGCGCCTGTACGCCGCCTTCGCGCCGCAGATCGCGCAGGGTACGCCGGTGGTGGTGACCGACCTGACAACGGCCGAGCTGGTGAAGGTGGCGGCGAACTCCTTCCTCGCCACCAAGATCTCGTACATCAACGCGATGGCGGAGGTCTGCGAGGCCGTCGGGGCGGACGTGCACGACCTCGCCGAGGCGCTCGCCTACGACACCCGTATCGGCAGCAAGTTCCTCAAGCCCGGGCTCGGCTTCGGTGGCGGCTGCCTACCCAAGGACATCCGCGCCTTCATGCACTGGGCAGAGGAGCTCGGGGTCGGCCAGGCGGTGGCGTTCCTGCGCGAGGTCGACGGCATCAACCAGCGGCGCCGCGCCCGTACCGTCGACCTGGTGCGCGAGCTTGCCCACGGCGACCTCGCCGGCCGGCGGATCGCCGCGCTGGGAGCCTCGTTCAAGCCGAACTCCGACGACATCCGCGACGCCCCGGCCCTGGACGTGGCCGGCATGCTGCACCGGCTGGGTGCCGAGGTCCGGGTCTTCGACCCGGCGGCCCTGGACAACGCGCGCCGGGCACACCCCGAGCTCAGCTACGGTCGCAGCGCCCTCGACGTGGCCCGGGACGCGGACGTCGTGGTGCTGCTCACCGAATGGGCGGAGTTCCGCGGGATCGATCCGGAGGCGATGGGCGCGGTGGTGGCGCACCGCCGCATCGTGGACGGGCGGCACGCGCTCGACCCCGAACAGTGGCGCGGTGCGGGGTGGGAGTACCGGGCGCTGGGCCGGGCCTGACACACCGGAGGTATCTTCGCAAAGTTTTCTAAAACGTACCTTTCCTCACTCTCTTCTCACGTACGCTGTCACCGGCCTCGCCTGTAGAGGTGACATCAAAACGCCGGGAATGGGATGGAGGGTTGAACGTTGCGCGCCCATGACTCGCCGGCTGGCCGGCTCGTCGGGTCCCGCACACGTCGCGGCCCTGCCACGCCCCGTTCCCGCGACTGGCGGGCGCGGCTACGCCGCCAGATCAGCCACGACATCCAACACGAGTTGGGCACCATCATGCTGCTGGCATCGCTGCTGGATGCCGCTCCGGCGCTGGACGCGGACAACCGGAAGCGGGCCCGCCAACTCCTCGGCGAGACGCGGTGGCTGCACCAGTTGCACCAGGCGTACGAGGAGACCGTCCAGGGCGGCGACAGCGTCGCCCGCGCCACGGCCGAACCGGTCCAGGTCGACCTGCTCGCCGGTGACGTGGTCGCGGCGATGCGGCTGGCCACGCCGACCCGAATCGCATTCACGGCCGACCGTGCCTGGGTCCGGGTGTACCGGCTCGACCTCTGGCGAGGGCTGCGCAACATGCTGGACAACGCGGTACGCGCGGCCGGCGAGTCCGGCCGGGTCGAGGTGCGCGTCTCGACGGATACCCGATGGGTCATCGTGGAGGTCGAGGACGACGGCCCGGGCTTCGGCGCGGGCCCGGCCGGCACAGCCTCGCTCGGCCTGAGCATCGTGCGGCGGGTCGCCGCGGACTCGGGCGGCGACCTCGAGATCCGCGACGGCGCGCCGGGTGGCTGCCGGGTGCGGCTGCTGCTGCCGGCGTCCGCGCCCATCGCAGTCGCCACCACGGTCGGAGAACGGTGATGCGCGTCCTCGTATGCGACCACCACATCGTCCTCGCCGAGTGCCTGGCACACCTGCTCGCCAGCCGGGGCGCCAACGTGGTGGCGGTGACGAACGATCTGGACCAGACCCTCGCGGTGCTGCGCCGGGAACCCGTTGACGTATGCCTGCTCGACGTGGTGTTCGGCGTGCGGACCGCCGTCCACCGGCTGTGCGACCTGCGCGCCGCCGCCCCGTCAACCGAGTTCGTGCTGCTCTGCGGGCGCATCGACGAGACGGTCGTGCGGGCCGCCCGCGATGCCGGGGTGCGTGGCATCGCGGACAAGCGACAGCCGGTATCGGAAATCATCGACCTGCTTGCCCGGGTACACGCCGACGGCAAGGCGGTCGCGGCGCAACGGCGCGCCGTACCGTCGGTCGCGCACCTGCGGCGCCCACCGGCCAACGACGCGCAGCGCCTCGCGACGTTCCTGACGACCCGCGAGCGGGAGGTGCTCAGCGCGCTCGTACGCGGTGACGACACCATCAAGCTCGCGCGCAACCTCGGTATCGCCTCGACCACGGCGCGCTGCCACATCCAGAGCGTGCTGACCAAGATGGGCGCCCACTCGCGGCTGGAGGTGGCCACCACGGCGGTACGCTCCGGGATGGTCAGCCCGCACACCGGTGAGTGGCTCTTCCCGGTCGGCTGACGGGAGCGGTCAGTCAGGGTCTGGTCGCCTCTTCGACGAACTCCAGCAGGTGCCGGTAGCCGGCCCCGGTCGCCCGGGTCATGCCGAGCTCACAGGTGCGGTTGACCGAGGCGTACCCGTCGAAGTGCCGCCCGCGCACCGCGTCCGCCTCGCGCCGCGTCGCTGACGCGGTCAGCTCGGGGTGCAGCAGCCCCCGGTCGCCCGCGAAGCCGCAGCACTGCCAGGCATCCGGTATGACGACCTCGGCCGCGACCGCGGCGGCCAGTTCGGCGATCGCGCCGTCGAGGTGCAGCCGGGTCGAGGAGCACGTGGGATGCAGGGCGAGGGAGCCGAGCCGGCGGGTGACGGACAGCCGGGGCAGCAGTTCGCGCGCGACGAACTCGACGGCGTCCAGGACGCTGATCGGGCGGGCGGCCGAGGCGACGAGGTGCTGGTACCCCTCCGTACACGAGGCGGCGTCGCTCACCACGGGAAGCCGGCCGCCCTCGGTCGCGTCGAGCAGGGCCGGCAGGACCCGACCGGCCATGGTCGCGTACCCGTCCGGCAGCCCCTTGGACGACCAGGGCGTGCCGCAGCACAGGCCGGCGATGCCGTCCGGTACCCGCAGCCGCACGCCCGCGCGCTCCGCCAGCGCCAGGACCGCACCGTCCACACCGGCACTGCCGGCCGCCGGGGCGAACAGCGAGCCGAGGCAGGAAGGCAGATACACCGCGTCGGCGCCGTCGACCGGGCGCGCCCGGCGTACCCGCCCGCCGGCCGGCAGGTCCGCAGTCCACTGTGGAACGCGCTCGGCGCCCAGGGGTACCCGGGCCAGGCGGGTGGCGCCGGCGGGCAGCGCGGCGGGCAGCCGGGCGGCCGCGTCCAGCCCGCGTCCCGCGATCCGGGTGGCGGCGCCCCAGTGCCGTGCGGCGCCCCGCCAGCCGGCCCGGGTCACGGCCCCGGCCTGCTCGGCGCGCAGCCGCTTCACCAGGTCGCCGGTGTTGATGAGCACGGGGCAGGCGGTGGCGCACATGCCGTCCACCGCGCAGGTCTGCACCGCGTCGTACCCGTAGTCGGCGGTCAGCTCGCGTACCAGATCGGCGTCGCCGGCCGCCTGCGCCGCGGCGAGTTCCCGGCGCAGCACGATGCGCTGGCGCGGCGTGGTGGTCAGGTCCCGGCTCGGGCAGACCGGTTCGCAGTATCCACACTCGACACACCGGTCCACTTCAACATCTACAATGGAGGGTTCCTTCAGGTGGCGCAGGTGCGCGCGCGGATCGTCGGTGAGCAGCACGCCCGGGTTGAGCACCCCGTCCGGGTCGCACAGCGCCTTGACCTCGCGCATGACGTCGTAGAGCTCGTCGCCGTACTGCCGGCGGACGAACGGCGCCATCACGCGTCCGGTGCCGTGCTCGGCCTTCAGCGTGCCGCCGCTACCCAGCACCAGGTCCACCAGATCCTCGGTGAACGCGGCGTACCGGTCGGGCCCGGTACCGGCGCGGAACTCCTCGGTCAGCATGAAGTGCAGGTTGCCGTCCTTGGCGTGGCCGAAGATGACGCTGCCCGGGTACCCGTGGCGCGCGATCAGCGCGGTGAGGTCGGTACACACCGGCTCCAGCGCGGGTACCGGCACCGCGATGTCCTCCAGCAGCGCGGTGGTACCCGGCGGCCGGGCACCGGCGACCGTGGCGTACAGCCCCTTGCGGATGTGCCAGAGCGCCGAGCGGGCCGCGGCGTCGCCGCTCACCGGGGCCGGCGCCGCCAGGGGCAGCCGGGCGAGCAGCCGCGCCCCGGCGCTCACCTGTTCGTCGAGCGCCCGCGGGTCGGCCGCCTGCCACTCGACCAGCAGTGCGGCGTGCTGCGCCACGCGCAGGGTGCGCAGCGCGTCGCTGGCGAGCGGGTCGGCCGCGGCCACCCGCAGCGCCGCCGCGTCGAGCAGTTCGATGGCGGCGGGCCCGGCGTCCACCAGCCCGGGCATCGACGCCATCGCCTGGCGCAGCGTGGGGAAGACGAGCAGTCCGGTGGCGGCGTGCGGATGCGCGGGTACCGTGCGGAACGTGGCCTGCGCGACGAAGGCGAGCGTGCCCTCGCTGCCGATCGCCAGGCGGGCCAGGATCTGGCTGGGCGTGTCGTGGTCGAGGAACGCGTTGAGCCCGTAGCCCATGGTGTTCTTCATGGCGAACTGGGCCCGGATGACGCGTACCGACTCGGGGTTGCCGCGGATCCGCTCGCGCAGCCGCAGCAGCCCGGCGAACAGCTCCGGTGCGAGCGCGCGCAGCCGCTCGTCGGCGCCGGCCGCCCCGGTGTCCAGCACGGTACCGCCGGGCAGGGCGAGCACGAGCGAGTCGACGGTGCGGTACGCGTTGTGCTCGGTGCCGCACGTCATGCCGCTGGAGTTGTTGGCGACCACGCCGCCGATGGTGCACGCGGACTCGCTCGCCGGGTCGGGGCCCAGCCGGCGGCCGTACCGGGCGAGCGCGGTGTTGGCCTGGCGCAGCGTCACGCCGGGCTGTACCCGTACCCGGGCGCCGCCGTCGAGCACCTCGATGTCGCGGAAGTGCCGGCGGGTGTCGACCAGGAGGCTGTCGGTCACCGCCTGGCCGCTGAGGCTGGTGCCGCCGGAGCGGAAGGTCAGCGGTACCCCGTGCTCGGCGGCGAGGCGCAGCAGGGTCGCGACCTGCGCGGCGTCCCGCGGTACGGCCACGGCGGCCGGGGTGAGCAGGTAGTGGGACGCGTCGTGCGCCATGCCGTACCGGTCGATCGCGCTGGTGCGTACGACCTCGGGGTCGAGCGCCTGGAGCAGCTTCTTCACGCCACCCACCACTCCGCGTCCAGGTCGTGGGCGAGCGGACCGGCCGTGCCGGCGGCGGCGAGCGCGCGAGCCGCCGCGATGCCCTCGGCGGGCTCCAGCATGCAGCCGACCAGCACGCCGCTGCCGGTGTCCGCACAGGCCGCAATGGCGTCCCGCGCCGGACCGAGCCCGCCGCACTTGAGCAGCTTGATGTTGATCAGATCGGCGGCGCCGGCCTCGGCGACGCGGCGGATGTCGGCCGCGGTGAACGCGCTCTCGTCGGCCATCACCGGGTACGGCGAGCGGGACCGGACCAGGGCCATCCCGTCGAGGTCGGCGGCGGCGACCGGTTGCTCGACGAGTTCGATGTCGATGCCGAGCGCGTGCGCCTCGTCCAGCACGGCGACCGCCTGCGCCGGTGTCCACGCCTGGTTGGCATCCAGCCGTACCCGCACGCCCGGCCCGCCGCGCGCCCGTACCGCCTGCACCGCGCGGATCCGGTCCACGTCCAGGGCCGGGTCGCCGAGCTTGAGCTTGACCGTGTCGAAGCCGTCGGACATCGCCCGGGCCACCCGTCCGGCCATCGCCTGCGGGGTGTCGAGGCTCACCGTCAGGTCGGAGCGCACCGGCTCGGGCCGGTTGCCCAGCAGGCCGGCCAGGTCGGTACCGGCGCACCGCGCCGCCAGGTCGTGTACGGCCAGGTCCACGCCGGCCCGGGCGCACGGGTTGCCGTCCACCGCGCGGTGGATCGCGTCCAGCGCCTCGGCGAGCGTGTGCGAACCGAGCAGGCAGGCGGTCAACGGCCCGCGGATGGCGGCCTGGATCGACTCCTCGGTCTCGCCGGTGATCCGGGGCAGCGCGACGGTGGTACCGAGTCCGACACCGTCCACAGTGACCAGTCGCACGACGAGCGCGTCCAGCGCGTCGACCTCGCGCAGCGCGGTGCGGAACACCGCGCGCAGCGGACGGCGGATCGCCGCGAGGTGCACGCCGCGGATGCGCGGCAGTGCGATGTCGGGTACCGGCGGCAGTGGCCGGGCCCGGTTGCGCGCCGGGCGGCGGAACCGGACCTGCGGGGTGCGCCAGCGGGGATCGGTGCACCGGCCCCCGTCCGGGCGGAAGCCTTCCCGCTCGTAGAGCCGGCTCGCGGCCGCGTTGCCCTCGAACACCCAGAGCTGAATGTCCACATCGGACATCTCGTCGACGGCGTGGCGCAGCAGGCGGCGCCCCACCCCGCTGCGCGCCGTCGCCGGGTGGACGTAGAGCGAGGCGAGGTACCCGCCGCCGTAGCCCGCGAAGCCGACCGGCCGGTCGCGATCGTCGACGGCGACGACGGTGTGCTGGCCGGGGGTGCGCAGCCGCCGGGTGAGGGTGGCACCCAACTGCGCCGTGTCCAGCCCGTCGATGACCTCGTCGGGTACCAGCCCGCGGTACCCGCCGCGCCAGGCCGCCACGAACACACCGGCCATGGCGGGCACGTCCGCCTCGGTGGCCTGGCGCAGCAGGGTGGCCGCGGGAGTCATCGGATCCGCACCCGGCGCGGCGCGGCGCTCGCCGGCTCGGGCAGCCGCAGTGGCCGGGCGCCGGGCGTGATCGAACCGAGGAGCGAGCCCGTCCGCGCGCCGGTCGCCGACGGTATCGTGCCGGGCAGGCCGTGTACCGTCAGGTACCCGAGCAGCGCCATGAGGTACGCCTCCTTGCCCTGGGGCGGCAGGCCGAACTCGTCCATGTCGCGCAGCCGGGTGGGCGCCGACAGCGCCGCGATGCGTGCCATGAGCGTGGGGTTGCGCACCCCGCCGCCCGCGACGACCAACTCGACGAGGTCGTGGGCGCGGCAGGCGTCGGCGACCAGTCGCGCGGTCAGCTCGGTCAGGGTGGCGAGCAGGTCCTCCGTACCGATCGCCAGGTCGCCGACCGCGTCCCTGACGTAGTCGGCGTGGAACAGTTCCTTGCCCGTGGACTTGGGCGCCGGCAGCCGGTAGTACGGCTCGTCCAGGAGCATGTCCA
>JBPYFB010000154.1:0-15243 GCA_051986465.1 Rugosimonospora sp. | reverse complement strand
TCCAACGAGGGCGCGTTGCCGGCATGCGGCTCGGTGGCCGCGCTGATCTCCAAGGCGACCGGGGTCGAGCCGTACTTCATCGGCAAGCCGAACCCGATGATGATGCGCTCCGCGCTGAACACGATCGGCGCGCACTCGGAGACCACTGCCATGATCGGCGACCGGATGGACACCGACGTGCTGTGCGGGTTGGAGGCCGGGCTGGAGACGATCCTGGTGCTCTCCGGAATCAGTACCCGCGAGGAGATCGAGCGCTTCCCGTACCGGCCGTCCCGGGTACTCAACTCGGTCGCCGATCTCATCGACGAAGTTTAAACTCCAGGACAGGTATCTCCACTTAGGACAGACGCGCGTTGACCGCGGCGACCAGTGCCCGGCGGCACGCGGCCAGCAGCGGGCGTAGCGCGTCGTCGCGGCGCTGCGCCTCGTACCCGTTGACCGCCCCGCCCGGCGCGCTGCGGCCGGCCAGCATCAGTACCTGGTCGAGCATGCTCGCCCGGGCGAACAGCCGGCGGGCCCGGGCGTCGTACCCGGGTGGCAGATCGCCGGCGAAGTCGGGCCGGCGCAACGCGGCCAGTGCCCCGGCGAGCTCCGGGCGCCACTGCGCGATATCCAACTGGGTCAGTTGCGCGGTCGTGTCGGCGAGCGCGGCGGCCAGGTCGCCCTCGGCCTCTGCCGGGCCCGGCGCGCTCCCAGCGGCCGGTGCCGGTACCGGGTAAACCCGCCACAGCACCGTTTCGAAGGTGTCGCCCGAACCGGAGGTGTGCGTACGGATCTCCGGTACGAGCCCGAGATCTCCCGCGAGTACGCACTCCTCGGCGACGAGCGCCGCTCCGGTGAGCGGGCCGGGGCCGGGCAGCCCGCGCGGGTCACCGGGTACGGGCAGCACCAGGCGGATGTCGTCGGGGTGCAGCTTGGCGAATGCGCGCAACGCCTCGCGCAGCGGCACGTCGGTCCAGGTGCCCGGGGCGTCGGCGACCATGTGCTCCTCGTCACCGGCGATCTCGTCGGCCGCCTCGTCGTAGGCAACCAGGCCGGCGCGCCAGGCTCGTACCCACGTGACGAAGCGAGCGGAGCGACGCACCGTGACCGTGGCCGCACGCGTTGCGGGGAACATGCAGGCAAGGGTAACGGACAATCCTCCTGATGCACTGTGAGAGGCGCGTCGCTACCAGCCCTTGGACAGGCGCGCGGCTAGCGTCAGGCGCATGTATGGGGAGGATGTCCTGCGCGGAGACTGGCGCCGGCGCCGGGTGGTTCCGGAGGTCGACGCCGAACCCGAGTTGGTCGTCGAGGACGCCGAATCGGGCTTCTGCGGCGCGGTGATGGGCTTCGAAGCGGGCGCGGTGGTACTGGAGGACCGGTTCGGCAAGCGCCGCCACTTCCCGTTGCTACCGGCCGCGTTCCTGCTCGACGGCGAGCCGGTGACGCTGCGCCGCCCGGTCCGTGCGGCGGCGACGCCGAAGCGCCGGCTGACCGCGAGCGGATCGGTGGCGGTACCCGACACGCCGGCCCGGGTCGCGCGGGCCAGCCGCATCTGGGTGGAGGGCGTGCACGACGCCGCGATGGTGGAGCGGATCTGGGGCGACGACCTGCGGGTCGAGGGCGTGGTGGTGGAGCCGCTGGACGGCGTCGACGCGCTGCCGTCGGCGGTACGCGCCTTCGGGCCCGGGGCCTCCCGCCGGCTGGGGGTACTCGTCGACCATTTGGTGCCGGGCTCGAAGGAGAGCCGCATCGTCGCCGGGGTGACCTCACCGGACGTCCTGGTCACCGGCCACCCGTACGTCGACATCTGGCAGGCGGTCAAACCCGCGCGGCTGGGCATTTCGCGGTGGCCTGAGATCCCGCGTGGCCAGCCGTGGAAGGAGGGTGTCTGCGCGGCGCTGGGAGTCTCCGAACCGGCGGAGATGTGGCGGCGGGTGCTGGCCTCCGTGCACTCCTATCGGGACGTCGAAACACCCTTGATCAACTCGATGGAACGCTTGATCGACTTTGTCACAGGGACGGCCACGGATCACGGGTGAAGACGAAGGTGGCGATGTCCAGCGCCACCGGCGCGCCGCCGCGGCCCCGCCGCACCAGCATCACCTCGCCGTCGTTGTCACCAGAGAAACACCGCCAGACATCGGTACCCTGCGGGCGCAGCCGCCACGGCACCGCCTGCGGGCTCAGCGGTGCGGAGATGACCAGTTCGCGGGTATCCGCGTCCCACACCGCCTCGAACTCGCGCCCCATCCACCACCACCGGCCGGTCAGCGGCTCGATCTCGGCGGGCGGGACGGCACCCGGCCGCCACGCCCGCGCCACCGGCCGCGCCGGCTCCCGGTTGAGCACCTCCGTGAGCAGGTCCACGCCGAGCGCGCTGATCCCGCCGACCCGTAGCGAGTACGCGTTGGCGAACGCCACGACCCCGGTACGGCTGGGCCGGTGTATCGCGAGGATCGCCACGTACCCGGGCATCGAGCCGCTGTGCCCCGCGTACACCCGCTCGCCCCGGCGCCACAGCTGCATGCCCAACCCGTACCCGGAGCTCCAGGTGTCCGGGTCGCCGATCACCACGGGCGTGCACATCGTCGCGACGGTTGCCGGGGCGAGCACGGCCGGGTCCGGGTCGGCCAGGAAGGCGGCCCACTTCACGAGGTCGGAGGCGGTCGACCACAGTTGCCCGGCGGGTGCCATGGCGCCCGCGTCGTGGCGCGGCTCCTCGCGCAGTGTGCCGTGCCACGGGTGCACCACGTACCCGTGCGCGAACGGCTCGGTCGCGTGGTACGTGGTGCGGCTCATGCCCAGCGGTTCGAGCAGCCGGGTGCCGAGCTGGGTCGCCCAGTCCCTGCCCCCGACCCGGGCGACGACGCCGCCGAGCAGACCGTACGCCAGGTTGGAGTAGTGGTACGAGCGCAGCGGCGGGTACGCCACCTTCTCCGCGTGCACCCCCGCGACCAGTTCGTCGAGGCCGACGCCGGCCGACCGCTCCCACCAGTCCCCGTCCGGCTCCCGCTGCAAGCCGCTGACGTGCCCGAGCAACTGCCGCAGGCTGACCGAGCCCAAGGGCGTACCGGGCAGGTACCGGTCGAGCGGGTCGTCCAGCCCGAGCCGGCCCTCGTCGCGCAGGCTGAGCACGAGCGCGGCGGTGAACGTCTTCGAGATCGACCCGATCCGGTACTGGGTATCCGGGTCCGGTTCGGGTAACTCCCCGGCGCCGGTGAAGTGCGCCAGCCTGCCGTCACGTACCACCGCGGCAACGAGCGACGGTACCCGCCCGTGCTCCTGTGTCGACGCGACGATCTCGTCCACCCGCCGGGTGGTCTCGGGCAGCAGCATGGCCGCACCTTAACCGGACCGACCGCCGGCAGATACACAGGGTTCAGAGGATCGCCGCTGGTGCATCCGCGTGTCAGGATCGAAGCGTGGCCTGGTTGTGGCTCGTGGTCGGCGTGGTACTCGCGGTGGCGGAGGTGTTTACCACCACCTTTGTCCTGATCATGTTCGCCGCCGGCGCGTTGGCCGCGGCCGTGCTCGCCGCGGTCGGGGCACCGCTGTGGCTGCAGATCCTCGCCTTCGCCGCGGTGTCGGCGGCGACCACGGGCCTGGTGCGCCCGGTGATCCAGCGACACCTGCACCAGGACGGCGAGGGCAAGCCGATGGGGTTGGCCGCGATCGAGGGTTCGTCCGGGCTGGTTCTGGAGCGGATCGACCTGGATCACGGCATGATCAAAATTGAGGGCGAACTGTGGACCGCCCGCCCGTATGACTCGACGGAGACCTTCGAGCCGGGGGAGAGGGTCCGGATCATCGAGATCAAGGGCGCGACCGCCCTTGTGTGGAGGGAGTAGCGGTGTCAGCCGTCGCGATAATCCTCATCGTCGTCGCCGCGTTCGTGGCGCTCTGGGCCATCGTCACGCTGTACAGGTCGGTGCGGATCGTGCCACAGCAGCGGATGGACGTGGTCGAGCGCTTTGGCCGGTACCACCGGACCCTGGAGCCCGGGTTCAGGGTCCTGACGCCCGTCGTGGACAAGATCCGGTCCAAAGTGGACATGCGGGAGCAGGTGGTGTCGTTCCCGCCGCAGCCCGTGATCACCTCGGACAACCTCGTGGTATCGATCGACACGGTGCTCTACTTCCGGGTCGTCGACCCGGTCCGGGCCACCTACGAGATCGCGAACTTCCTGCAGGCGATCGAGCAGCTGACCGTCACCACGCTGCGTAACGTCATCGGCTCGATGGACCTGGAGAAGGCGCTGACCAGCCGCGACGAGATCAACCGGCACCTCTCCGGCGTACTGGACGAGACCACCGGCCGGTGGGGCATCAAGGTGACCCGGGTCGAGATCAAGGCGATCGAGCCGCCGCCGTCGATCCGCGACTCGATGGAGAAGCAGATGCGGGCCGAGCGGGACCGGCGCGCCGCGATCCTCAACGCCGAGGGCGTCAAGCAGTCGCAGATCCTGACGGCCGACGGCGAGCGTCAGGCGGCGGTGCTGCGCGCGCAGGGCGAGCGGGAGGCGCGGATCCTGCAGGCCGAGGGGCAGGCGAAGGCGATACAGACGGTCTTCAACGCGGTACACGCGGCCGACCCCGACCCGAAGGTCCTCGCGTACCAGTACCTCCAGTCCCTGCCGCAGATCGCGGCCGGCGACGCCAACAAGCTGTGGATCGTGCCGGCCGAGCTGACCCGGGCGCTCGAGGGCCTGGGTGGCGCGCTCGGCGAGATCCTGCCCAGCTCCGGCAAGCGGGCGCCGATGCCGGAGCCCGAGGAGGAGCCCAAGGAGGTCCTCGACCAGGCGCTGGCCGAGGCGCGCGCGGCGGCGGCCGAGACCGAGTCCGAGGCGATGCGGGGCCTGCCCAGCGCGCCGCGGGTGACCGCGAGCGAACTGCTCGGCGAGGACCGCGCGGCCCAGCCCGAGCGCACGCCGGAACCAGGCTGATCCGGCTCGGCGGCACAATGACGGGGTGCCGCACAGCACCGCCATCACCGACCCCGACGACGAGCGGGTGGCCGACTACCGGGCGCTGACCGACGTCGAGCTGCGTACCCGCTGGGAGCCGCCGCACGGCCTGTTCATCGCCGAAGGGGAGCTGGTACTGCGGCGGGCGCTGCGCGCCGGGTACCGGCTGCGCTCGGTACTCGTGGACGCGAAGCGGGTCGGACAGGTCGCCGACCTCGCGGCCGAGCAGGCGCCGATCTACGCGGCCACTCCCGAGGTACTGCGCGCCACCACCGGCTTCCACGTGCACCGGGGGATGCTCGCCTCGTTCCACCGCCGGCCGCTGCCCTCGGCCGAGTCGATCATGGCGACCGCCCAGCGCCTGGCCGTGCTGGAGGACGTGAACACGCATACCAACGTGGGCGCCATCTTCCGCGGCGCGGCGGCGCTCGGTATCGACGGCGTACTGCTGTCGCCATCCTGCGCCGATCCGCTGTACCGGCGCAGCGTACGGGTCAGCATGGGCCAGGTCTTCGCGGTCCCGTACACACATCTGGCACCGTGGCCGGGGGGTCTGACAGCGGTACGCGACGCCGGGTACACGCTGCTCGCGCTGACCCCGGGCCCGGACGCCCTGCCCCTGCAGCAAGTGCCCGAGGCCGATCGGCGCCGCCCCGCCCTGCTGCTGGGCGCCGAGGGGCCGGGGCTGTCGGCCGGGGCGCTGGCCGCGTGCGACCGGCGGGTCGCCATCCCGATGCGCAACGGCGTCGACTCGCTCAACGTGGCAGCCGCCGCGGCGGTGGCCTTCTGGGAGCTGGCCCGTTGACGCAGATCTTCCCGACCGTGCGCGAGGTGCTCGCGCTGGATCCGGTACGCAACGGCGCGCCGCGGGTGGTCGCCGGGGAGAGCCTGCTGGACCGGCCGGTGCGCTGGGTGCACTCGGCGGAGGTACCGGACATCGCGTCGCTGCTGCGCGGTGGGGAGCTGGTACTCACCACCGGGATCGGGCTGCCCGCCGACGACGCGGGGCTGCGCGCCTTCGTCGCGGAGCTGGCGGAGGTGGGCGTCGCGGGACTCTTCGTCGAGCTGGGGCGCAGGTTCTTCGGCTCGCTGCCCAAGCCGATGCTGGCGGCGGCCGCCCGGCACGGGCTCATCCTGGTGGAGCTGCGCCGGGCGACCCCGTTCGTGCAGATCACCGAGGCGGTGCACGCGATCATCGTGGACGCGCAGCTGGGCGAGTTGCGCGCGACCGAAGAGATCCACCAGCGCTTCACCGAGCTGTCCGTGGAGGGTGCCGAGCCGGGCGAGGTGGTGGCCCAGGCGGCGGCGCTGGCCGGTGCGCCGGTGGTGCTGGAGAACCTGTCCCGGCAGGTACTCGCGTACGACGCCGCGGGGGAGCGGGCCGACCTGCTGCTGGACGGCTGGGAGGCGCACTCGCGCCGGATCCGTCCGGCTGGGCGCACCGCGTACGACGCCGACTCTGGCTGGCTGGTCACCGCAGTCGGCGCGCGCGGCCAGGACTGGGGCCGGCTGCTGCTGCACTGGCCGGCGGGTGAGCCGTCGACCCGGCTGGTGATCCTGGTGGAGCGCGCCGCGTCCACGCTCGCGCTGGGGCGGCTGATCCGCCGCGACGCGGAGAGCCTGGAGCGGCAGAGCCACCGCACGGTACTGACCGCGCTGCTGGAGCACGCCCGGCCGGTCGACGAGGTGGCGCTGCGGGCGAAGGCCCTGGGGGTACCGCTGGAGCGGCGCCGCCTGGTCGGCCTGGTGGTCCGCCCGCGCCTGCCGGACGAGCCGCCGCCGGCCACCGTGGAGCGGCTGCGCGAGGCGGCCGAGGCGGTGGCCCAGGCGCTGCGCGACGCCGGCCTGCAGGGCCTGGTCAGCGGGATGGACGAGCACTCGGTCGGCGCGCTGCTGGCCCTGCGTACCAGCGCCGACGAGGACGCCGCCCTGGCCCGCTTCGCCGCGGCGCTGCGCCGGCTGCGCCCCGGCGTGCTCATCGCGGCCGGCTCCGGGGTGGACTCGCCACGCGAGGCGCGCCGCTCGCTGGTCGAGGCGCGGCAGGTGGCGTACGCGGCGCGTACCGACGCTCGGGACGTCGCCGTGTTCCGGCTGCCGGACGTGGGCCTGGCCGGGCTGCTGCACCTGCTGCGGGACGAGCCGCGGCTGCAGACGTTCGTGGAGCGCGAGCTGGGCCCGCTGCTGGCGTACGACGCGAAGCACCCGAAGGAGCAACTGCTCGGTACGCTGCGTGCATACCTCGTCTCGGGGCGCAACAAGTCGGCGGCGGCCGGTGCGGCGCACCTGTCCCGCCCCGCCTTCTACGAGCGGCTCGCCCGCATCGGCCGGGTGCTCGGCGTCGACCTGGACTCGGTGGACGCGTGCCTGTCGCTGCACGTGGCCCTGCTCGCGCTGGACGCCGTCCGGGACAGCTAGCCGGATCGTTATCCGGGGACAGCTAACGATATGTCAGGTTCTGCGGGTGCCCGGGGGCAGCGTGTCCCTTGCGAGGAACCGGCCACGGTGGCAACGTCCGAAAAGTGACCGACGATGACCTGCTGACCCGACACAAGGCCGTCCTACCCGCATGGCAGCTGCTCTACTACGACGAGCCGATCGAGATCGTCTCCGGTTCCGGGCGGCGGGTCACCGACGGCGCCGGCCGCATCTACCTCGACTTCTTCGGCGGCGTACTGACGAACATGATCGGGTACGACATCCCGGAGGTGAGCGATGCGCTGCGCCGCCAGCTCGACACCGGGGTCGTACACACCTCCACGCTGTACCTGATCCGCAACCAGGTCGAGCTCGCCGAGAAGATCGCCCGGCTCTCCGGGATACCGGACGCGCGGGTCTTCTTCACCAACTCCGGTACCGAGGCCAACGAGGCCGCCCTGCTGCTCGCGACGAATTACCGGCGTAGCAACCAGATCCTCGCGGTGCGCAACAGCTACCACGGGCGCACGTACGCGACGATGGGCGTTACCGGCAACCGCACCTGGTCCTCGTCGGCGCTCAACCCGCTCAACGTGAGCTTCCTGCACTCCGGCGACCGGCTGCGCGGCCTGCTCGCCGGGCTCTCCGACGAGCAGCACGTCGAGGCGGCCGTCGCGGATCTGCGCGAGGTGCTCGCGACGACGACCACCGGCGACGTGGCGGCGCTGATCGCCGAGCCGGTACAGGGCGTGGGCGGCTTCGTGCACCCGCCGGACGGCCTGTTCGCCGCGTACCGGAAGGTGCTCGACGAGCAGGGCGTGCTGTTCATCTCCGACGAGGTGCAGACCGGCTGGGGCCGCACCGGCGAGCACTTCTGGGGGTACCAGGCGCACGGCGTCGTACCGGACCTGCTCACGTTCGCCAAGGGCATCGGCAACGGGCTGGCCCTCGCCGGAGTGGTGGGGCGGGCCGAGGTGATGAACTGCGTCGCCGGCATCTCGTTCTCGACGTTCGGCGGCAACCCGCTGTCGACGGCGGGCGGCGGCGCCGTGATCGACTACGTGCTCGAGCACGACCTGCAGGGCAACGCGGCCCGGGTGGGTGGCCTGCTGCTCGACGGGCTGCGCGGCGCGATGGGCCGGTACGGGATCGTCGGCGACGTGCGGGGCAAGGGCCTGATGCTCGCCATCGAGTTCGTGGAACCGGGAACCACCAACCCCAACGCGTACGCCACCGGGCGGGTCTTCGAGGAGTGCAAGCGCGGCGGCCTGCTGGTGGGCAAGGGCGGCCTGTACGGCAACACCATCCGGATGGGTCCGCCGATGACGCTCACCGAGGACGAGGCGCGGGAAGGCCTGGAAATCATTCTTAACGCGATTGCAACCGTGGACGCGCAATGAGAGTGGACACGGGATGAGAGTGGACGCGCCATGCGAAACGTGACTCATTTCGTCGACGGGAAGCCGTGGACGGCCGGCGCGGCCCGCCAGGGCGAGGTCTTCGACCCCGCCACCGGGCAGGTCACCGCGCTGGTCGACCTCGCGTCGACCGCGGACGTGTCGGCGGCCGTGGCGGCGGCCGCCGACGCGGCACGCGGCTGGCGGGCCGCGTCGGTCGCGAAGCGGAGTGCGGTGCTGTTCGCGGTACGGGAGATCGTCAACGCCCGGCGTGACGAGCTGGCCGCGGCGATCACGGCCGAGCACGGCAAGGTGCTCGCGGACGCCGCCGGCGAGCTGCAGCGGGGCCTGGAGGTCATCGAGTACGCGTGCGGGCTGGGTTCGCTGTTGCGCGCCGGGTTCTCCGAGAACGTGTCGACCGGGGTCGACTCGTACGCCATCCGCCAGCCCCTGGGCGTCGTCGCCGTGATCTCGCCATTCAACTTCCCGGTGATGGTGCCGCTGTGGTTCGTACCGATCGCGGTCGCCTGCGGCAACGCCGTGGTGCTCAAGCCGTCGGAGAAGGATCCATCCGCGCCGACCCTGCTCGCCGAGATCTTCACGGCGGCCGGCCTGCCCGACGGGGTCTTCAACGTGGTGCACGGGGACGCGGAGGCGGTCGACGCGCTGCTGGACCACCCGGACGTGAAGGCGGTCTCGTTCGTCGGCTCCACGCCGGTCGCCCGGCACGTCTACGAGCGCGGCATCCGGGGCGGCAAGCGGGTACAGGCGCTGGGCGGTGCGAAGAACCACATGGTGGTACTGCCCGACGCCGACCTCGACCTGGCCGCCGACGCGGCCGTCTCGGCCGGCTTCGGCTCGGCGGGGGAGCGCTGCATGGCGGTCTCGGTGGTGGTCGCGGTCGAGCCCGTGGGCGACCCGCTGGTATCGAAGATCGCGCAGCGGATGGCGGCGATCCGTACCGGGGACGGCCGGCGTACCGGCTGCGACATGGGTCCGCTCGTGACCGGCGCGCACCGGCACCGGGTATCGTCCTATGTGGACGCTGGCGTGCAGGCCGGCGCCTCGCTCGTCGTGGACGGGCGGAGCGTGCAGCCCGACGGTGACGCGGGCGGGTTCTGGCTTGGCCCGACCCTCTTCGACCACGTACGGCCCGAGATGTCCATCTACACCGACGAGATCTTCGGGCCGGTGCTGTCCGTGGTACGGGCGGGCACGTACGACGAGGCGCTCGATCTCGTCAACGCGAGCCCGTACGGGAACGGCACGGCGCTGTTCACCAACGACGGTGGCGCCGCGCGCCGGTACCAGAACGAGGTCGAGGTGGGCATGGTCGGCATCAACGTGCCGATACCGGTACCGGTGGCCTACTACTCGTTCGGCGGTTGGAAGGCGTCACTCTTCGGCGACGCTCACGCGTACGGCCCCGACGGCGTGCACTTCTTCACTCGCGGAAAGGTTGTCACCAGTCGCTGGCTCGATCCCGTCCATGGTGGCGTCAACCTGGGCTTCCCGACGCAGAGCTGAGTTCCCTTTCCCGAGCTGAGGCGGTCGTGCCGAACGCGGCCGCCCATCCGCGTCTGGCGATCTTTCCGGAGGTAACAACTTCGCTCATGTACTTGACAACGCAGGGGCCGTAGTAAGAAATTTTACCAACGAAATTTAACAACCTTTAGAGTCAACGGAAGGTCCGGCAACGGATGGGTGAGCAGGGCGTACCGGTGCGGGCGGAGGTCGTCGGCGTATCCGACGCGCCCGTTCCTGACGTACGGGAGGCCGGCCTACCCAACCCCGACGGCGTGCTGGTACGGGTCCGGTCCCGGCTGCCCGAGTTCACCGGCGCGCTGCAGCGCGTGGCCGAGCAGGTGCTCAGCGATCCGGCGGGGGCGGCGCGTGCCACCATCGTCGAACTCGCCGAGCGCAGCGGCACCTCGCCGGCCACGGTGACCCGGTTCTGCCGGGCGCTGGGCTTCGAGGGCTACGCGGACCTCCGGCTGGGGATCGCCGGCGAGACGGGACGGGCGGCCCTGGCGGCCGGCTGGACCGTGGACATCGGGCGGGAGATCCAGCCCAACGACCCGCTGGACCGGGTACTGAATCAGATCATGGCAGCGGACACCCGCGCCCTCGCGGAGACCGCCGCCCTGTTGGACCTGCGCGCCGTGGAACGGGCCGCGGACGCCGTCGCCGCATCGTCCAGAGTGGACATCTACGGTATCGGTGGCAGCGCGCTGGTCGGCGCGGAGCTACAGCTGTGCCTGCACCGCATCGGCCTGGCCGCATGGTCCTGGACAGATGTCCACAATGGACTCGCGAGCGCCGCGCTGCTGCGCCCCGGCGACGTCGCCATCGGGGTGTCGCATCGAGGTCAGACTCGGGAGACCATCGAGATGCTCGCCGAGGCGGGCAGCAGCGGCGCCATCACCGTTGCGCTCACCAGCCTCCCGCGCTCCCCGCTCGCGGAGGTCGCCGATGTCGTCCTGCTGCACGCCATGCAGGCGACGACCTTCCGCACCGACGCGCTGTCCGGGCGCCACCCGCAGCTCGTGGTGCTCGATCTGCTCTACATCGCCGTCGCGCAGCGCACCTACGACCGGTCGCACGCGGCCTTCCAGGCGACCGCTCGCGCGGTAGGCGGCCACTGGTCCCCACCCGAGTCCGGCGACGCCGGCCTGCCGGCGAAGGTGGTGGGGGCGTCATGACAGCACCACAGGTGAAGATGTGTCGCCGCCGTCCGGTACGCGGCGGCCAGGCCGGCCCGGCTACCAGAGTCGCCCGCGCCCCGGGGAACACCGGGCGGCCACCCAAGCCAGCCGTGCGCTCAAGGCGGGTGAGGTGCCCCCGATCTACCTCTCCGCGTACAGCCTGATCCCACTTGAGGAGAGACAGATGTCCGATACACACGACTCCGGAACCACCCGCCGCGGCCTGCTGCGCGCGGGTGCGGCCGCCGGCCTGCTCGCGCCCGCCGCGGGCCTGCTCGACGCGTGTGCCAGCGGTGGTGGCAGCAGCAGCAACAACAGTGGCGGCGGCACGAAGTCCGCGTCGAACCCGTTCGGCGTCAAGGCGGACGCCCCGCTCGAGGTCGTCATCTTCAACGGCGGCTTCGGCGACGACTACGCCAAGTTCGACGAGCAGATGTACAACAAGACCTTCCCGAAGGCGAAGGTCCAGCACACCTCCACCCAGAAGATCCAGGACCAGTACCAGCCGCGGTTCGCCGCCGGCAACCCGCCGGACGTGCTGGACAACGACGGCGCCAACATGATGGCGATCGGCCAGCTCTCCGCGCAGCTCTCGGACCTGTCCGACCTGCTGGACGCGCCGTCGGTGGACATCGCCGGCAAGAAGGTGCGCGACACGTTCCTGCCCAGCACCATCGAGAACGGCACGATCGACGGCAAGTTCGTCATGCTGCCGTACAACTACACGGTCTTCGGCTTGTACTACGACGCCACCGTGTGGGACAAGAACGGCTGGAAGGCACCGACCACCGGCGACGAGATGATCACTCTGTTCAAGACCATCAAGTCCTCCGGCATCGCGCCGTTCGCGTACGCCGGCCACTACCCGTACTACATGGGCTGGCCGCTGTGCGACTGGATCGCGAAGGTCGGCGGCAACGATGTCTCGGTGGCGATCGACAACCTCGAGCCCAACGCGTGGAAGGACCCGTCGGTCAAGACCACGCTGGAGTTCATCACGCAGATCGTCAAGGGCGGGTACCTGTACCCCGGCACCCAGGGTCTCACCCACACCCAGTCGCAGCAGGCGCTGATCGATGGCAAGGCGGCGCTGCTGCCCTGCGGCACCTGGCTGTCCAACGAGATGAAGGCGACGACGCCGTCGAGCGTGCAGCTGACCATCGTCCCGATGCCCAGCCTCACCTCAAGCGACAAGATGCCGTACGGCGCGGCCCGGGCGAGCGCCGCGGGGCAGTACGTCGTGCCCAAGTCGGCCAAGAACGTGGCCGGCGGCAAGGAGTTCCTGCGCATCATGTGCTCGAAGCAGGCGGCGGACAAGTTCTCCGAGCTGACCAACTCGCTGACGTCCATCCAGGGCGCCGGCGCGTCCGTGCAGAGCTCCTCGATGAAGTCGGCCGGCGCGATGCTGCAGCAGGCCGGCAGCAACATCATCACGTGGCACTTCACCGACTGGTACGACGATCTGTACAAGGAGTTCCAGAACCAGATCGACCTGCTGATGAAGGGCCAGGCCACGCCGGACCAGTGGATCGCGGCCGTGCAGAAGGCGGCCGACAAGACCGCTGCCGACTCCAACATCCCCAAGCACAAGCGCACCTCCTGATCCGACGGAGTGGTTGGTCATGCGGCATGGTCAGTACCGGTTCATCGCGGGGTTCCTCGCGATCCCGGTCGCGCTGTACGCGTTCTTCATGGTGTGGCCGTACATCCAGGACGTCTTCTACTCGTTCGACCAGTGGAACGGCCTGGACACGGCACCGAAGTTCATCGGCCTCGCCAACTACACCCGGCTGCTGCGGGACGACACCTTCCGCGGCGCCGTCGTGCACAACGCGTTCTTCCTGCTGGCCCTGCCGCTGATCACCATCGTGCTGGCCCTGTTCCTCGCGTTCATGCTCAACGTGGGCGGGCGCGGGGACAGGGCCGGCATCCGGGGGGTATGGGGCTCCTCGGTCTACAAGGTCGTGCTCTTCTTCCCGCAGGTACTGTCGGTCGCGATCATCGCGATCCTGTTCCAGTCGATCTTCCAGACTGACCGTACCGGGCTCGCCAACGCGATCCTCGTCAAACTGCACATCGTCTCCGCCAACAACCCGGTGCTCTGGTTCAACGATGAGCACTGGGTGCGCTGGTGCCTGCTGTTCGTACTGGTGTGGAGCGGCTTCGGCTTCTACATGGTGCTGTTCTCCGCCGCCATGCAGTCGATACCGAGGGACATCTTCGAGGCCGCGTTGCTGGACGGCGCCTCCCGGATCAAGCAGTTCTTCCGGGTCACGCTGCCCCTGCTGTGGGACACCGTCTCGGTCGCCTGGGTCTACCTCGGCTTCATCGCCCTCGACCTGTTCGCGCTCGTGTACGCGCTCACTCCGGGTCCGGGTGGACCCAACCACTCCAGCGATGTGATGTCGACCTACTTCTTCCACACCGCCTTCCAGAACGGCCAGTACGGGTACGCCTGCGCGATGGGCGTGGCGCTGGCGGTGTTCTCGCTGCTGCTCGCCGCGATCCAACTGCGGGTCACCCGCCGCGAGACCGTCGAACTCTAGGGGGCTGACATGACAATGGACACGCACTCAGCCGGCGCCCCGACGGTCGCGACCCCGGCGCCGCCGCAGCCGCCAACGGCCCGGGGTGGCGGCAGTACCTTCCGGGAGCGCGGCGGCGGCACGCTCAACGTCTTCTCGCAGGGATTCCTGCTGCTGTGGGCGGCGATGGTCGTGCTGCCCCTGCTGTGGGCGGTGATGTCGGCCTTCAAGGACGACAAGGAGATCATCTCCAGCCCGTTCAGCCTGCCGGGCGCGCTGCGCTGGGGCAACTTCTCCCGTGCCTGGACCAAGGGTCACGTTGGCGACTACTTCCTGCACACCGTCATCGTGATGGGCTTCGGTGTCTTCTTCACGATGCTCTTCGGCTCGATGGCCGCGTACGTGCTGGCCCGGTACCCCTTCCGCGGCAACCGTGCGATCTACTACTTCTTCGTGGCCGGGCTGACCTTCCCGGTCTTCCTCGGCCTGACCCCGCTGTTCCTGACGATGCACAACCTGTCGGCCAGTGGCATCCCGATGCTCAACACCTACCACGGGCTGATCCTGGTCTACATCGCGTTCTCGTTGCCGTTCACCGTCTTCTTCATGCACTCGTTCTTCAAGACGCTGCCCACCACGATGGCCGAGGCGGCGCTGGTCGACGGGGCCTCGCACAGCACGCTGTTCTTCCGGGTGATGCTGCCGATGGCCCGCCCCGGCCTGATCAGTGTCGGCATCTTCAACGTGATCGGCCAGTGGAACCAGTTCCTGCTGCCGACCGTGTTGATGAACCCGCAGTCCGGCTTCGACAAGGACCGCTCGGTGCTCACCCAGGGCCTGATCAACCTGTCCATCAACGGCGGCTACAAGTCGGACTGGTCCGGCCTGTTCGCGGGCATGACGATGGCGATGCTGCCGGTCCTCGTCGTGTACATCATCTTCCAGCGGCAGGTGCAGGCCGGCCTCACCGCGGGCACCCTCAAATAACGTCGTACCCGCTGGTGACAATGGCGGTGTGCTGATCGCGGTCGCGCCCGCCGGGACAGGCGCCCGGATCCGGCGCCTGTCCGACGGCGGCGCGCCGCTGGGGCCGGAGGAGCAGGTCGCCGACCTCGCGGCGGCCGTCTCGGCGCTGGAGGTCGAGCACCGGCCGCGCTGGCTGTGGGCCGCGACCGCCGACGTCTACCCCGCGCTGTTGCGGGCCGGGGTCCGGGTGGAGCGCTGCCACGACCTGGAGCTGACCGAGGCGCTGC
>JBPYFB010000153.1:0-5444 GCA_051986465.1 Rugosimonospora sp. | reverse complement strand
CTCGCCCGCGCCGGTTCCGGAGAACCCCCATGCGGTACCGGTGCCCAGGTTCCCGGGGCCTTGCGCGACGATCGCCAGGTCGGCGCCGAGCCCGTACCGGGCCGCGAGGAGTCCACTGTGGACGTTGACCGCCTCCAGGTCCCCGCTGAAGGACTGTCCGGTGGTGACCACGCCGGCGAGGACGCCGGCCAGGCCGTCGAGCGTGCGGGAGAACCAGGCCGGCAGCGCGCCACCGTCGGTCATCACATACGCGACCCTCGTCCCGGGCCGGTCGGCGAGCACGCCCGCCAAGATCGCCGGTAGCGCGGAGTGCAGGTCGGCCGCGATCACCGGCATGCCACCGATGTCGTCGGCCCGGGCGAGCACCTCGTGGTGCGGAGCCGCCTCCTCGTCGGCGCCGAGCACGATCGCCTGCAGCGGCGTGTACCGCGCCTTGACGAGGTGCCCGCGCGCCCGGTCCAGCCCACCGGGCGGGTCGGGCGGCAGCCGGTCCGGTACCGCGATGACGAGGGCGTACCCGCCGGTGCCCAGGCCCAGCGCCAGCGCACCGGCGTTGACGAGTACCCGGTCGCCGATCTCCGGCTCGCCGACCAGCGCCGGGTACGCCAGCGCCGGCATCGACTCGCCCTCGACCGAGACCTCCACCTCGACCGCGCCCCGCCAGCGCCGGCGCAGCCCCACCACGGTGCCCGCACGCCACGCAATCACCGCGATACGGTAGCGCGTGGCCGCGACGCCGTGGACATTGGCGCGTCGGAGTCGGTCAAGCGGCGAAGCCGCCAGCGATGCCGTGGACATTGGCGCGTCGGAGTCGGTCAAGCGGCGAAGCCGCCAGCGACGCCGTGGACATTGTCGTGGCGGCGCGCCGCGGCGGCCCCCGCACTGCTAGGTTCGAACACGTGTCCCGCAGTCGAACCGAGCGCCTGGTCAACCTGGTGATCTGTCTGCTGTCGACGCGGCGCTTCCTCACCGCGGCGCAGATCGCGGCCACCGTGCCCGGGTACGAGCACGACCCCGACGACCCCCGCGACCACGACGCCTTCCAGCGGAAGTTCGAGCGCGACAAGGCCGAGCTGCGCGAGTTGGGGGTACCGCTGGAGACGGGCACCTCCAGCGTCTTCGACGCCGAGCCCGGATACCGCATCGCCCGCCGCGACTACGCCCTGCCCGACATCCCCCTCGAGCCCGACGAGGCAGCCGCGGTGGGCATCGCGGCCCGGCTGTGGCGCCACGCCGGCCTCGCCGCGGCCGCCTCCTCGGGCCTGGCCAAGCTGCGCGCCGCCGGCGTCGACGTGGACCCGCACGCCACGCTCGGCGTCGAGCCGGTGGTCACGGTCGACCCGGCGTTCGAGCCGCTGACCGGCGCGGTACGCGACCGGCAGGCGGTCACCTTCGACTACCGCACCCCTGACGACGACGCGGCCACCAGCCGCCGCCTGCAGCCGTGGGGCGTGGTGTGCTGGCGGGGCCGCTGGTACGTCGTCGGGTACGACCTGGACCGGCGGGCGGAACGCTGCTTCCGGCTGTCCCGCATGGTCGGTCAGGTGCGCCGCATCGGGCGGCCGGGCGCGTACTCGGCGCCGAAGGACATCGACCTCATCACGTACGTGGCCCACCGGTCCGGGCCGGTGGAGCGCTCCGGCCGGGCCACCGTGCTGGTCCGCCCCGGGCGCGGTGCCGGCGTGCGGCGCTGGGCCGAGGAGATCGTGCCCGACCCTGAACCGGAGCGCGGCGACCGGGTGGTGCTGCGCTACGCCGAACCGGAGTCGTTCGCGTCCTGGCTCGTCGGGTACGGGCCGGACGTGGTGGTGCTGGACCCGCCCGAGGTACGCGCGGCGGCACTGGCCCGGTTGCGGGAGATCGCCGCGGTGCACGCCCAGGCGGCCGACCTCGGGCCGGTACGCGACGCGCCCGCCCCGCCCGCCCGGACCGAGGGCGCGGTTGCCGGGCAGCGCCGTGCGGGGGTGCCCTGAATGGCGGCCCCCTCGGCCGACCGGCTGGGCCGGCTGCTGAACCTGGTGCCCTACTTCCTGGCCCGGCCCGGCATCGAGCTGGCGCAGGCCGCCAGCGATCTGGGCGTGTCCGAGCGGCAGCTGCGCGAAGACCTGGAGCTGCTGTGGGTGTGCGGGCTGCCCGGGTACGGTCCGGGCGACCTGATCGATATGGCGCTGGACGGCGACCGGGTGACGATCACCTACGACGCCGGTATCGACCGGCCGTTGCGGCTGACACCCGACGAGGCGCTGGCGCTCGTGGTGGCGCTGCGGATGCTGGCGGAGACGCCGGGTACCGGTGAGCGCGACGCGATCGAGCGGGCGCTGGCGAAGATCGAGTCGGCGGCGGGGGAGATCGCGGGCGCACCCGTCGCGGTGCGGCTGCCCGGCGCCATCGGGCTGCTCGCCGGTGCGGGCGCCGGCGACGAGGACCGGTTGGCGACGGTACGGGGCGCGGTGGAACGGCGGCGTGCCCTGCGGATCACGTACTACACGGCCACCCGGGACGAGACCACCGAGCGGGTGGTGGATCCGATGCGGGTACTCGTGGTGGCCGGCCACGCGTACCTGGAGGCGTGGTGCCGGCGGGCGGAGGCGGTACGGCTGTTCCGGGTCGACCGTATCGACGGCATGACGGAGCTGTCCGAGCCGGCGCAGCCACCGCCCCAGGCGCACCCGACCGACGTGGCCGCCAGCGCCTTCACGCCGACCGCGGAACTTCCGCTGGTGACCCTGCGGGTGGGGCGCGGGGGGCGGTGGATCACCGAGTACTACCCGTGCGAGGAGATCGTCGAGGAGTCGCCGGAGCACTGGAAGGTGTCGCTGCGCGCGGCTGACATGGGCTGGGCCCGCCGGCTCGTGCTCGGGCTCGGGCCGGAGGTGGTGGTGGTGGCCCCGCCCGAGCTGGTCGCGTCCGTGTACGACCACGCGCGTGAGGCCCTCGCGGCGTACGAAGCCGTACCAGACTAAAATCACGGCCATGGCCTGGCTGATCGCGCTCGGCATCGTCGCCGCGAGCATTGTAATTCTCGTGCTTTCGGCACTGGCCGTGCTGCGCCGGTTGCGCCGCCTGGACCGGGCGATGCGCCGGGCCCGGGCCAACCAGGCGCAGGCGGCGACGGTCCAGGCAAACCTCGCGCACCTGCAGGAACGCCTCGCCGACCTCGCCGAGCGGGCCGAATCGGTCACCGGACGGCTACCCCGAAGTTGACGTCCCCCGGGGGTATGGCTCAGACTTCACCAGCCAGTGGCAAACCGGGACCTTCCGGCAGGGCGGTCCCCGCCGTTCAGAACGTAGTATGGGCTCGTCATTGACGAGACTGTGAGGTGGCTTCCGATGGGTGCTCTCAAACCATGGCACATCGCCGTCTTGGTTGTGCTGCTGATCCTGCTCTTCGGTGCCAAGCGGTTGCCCGACGCCGCGCGCGGGCTCGGACGCTCCCTGCGCATCCTGAAGGCCGAGACCAAGGGCCTGACCGATGACGACGTGAACGGCAAGGCGGAGGCGCAGTCCGGCCGGGCGCCGATCGAGGGCCAGCCGGCGCAGCAGAAGAGCGCCGACCCCGACCGCGTGCGCGACGTCAGTTAAGGGCCGCGGCTACCCGTGAGACTCGCGGTACGGCGCGGACGCGCCACCCAGTTCCAGCGGGCTGCCGAGGGCTCGATGACCCTGCTGGAACACCTGCAGGAGTTGCGCAGCCGGCTGTTTCGGGCCTCGCTGGGCATCGCCGTAGGGTTCGGCGTCGGTTGGTGGCTCAAGGGCCGCGTCATGACCCTGCTCCAGGATCCGTACTGCCGGGTCGCGTACAAGCAGGCGGTCAGCTACGCCCACACCCACAACCAGCCGGTGAACCCGAGCTGGCAGTGCCCGATGCTGATGACCCAGGCCACCGACGGCCTGGTGCTCAACATGCAGATCGCGCTGTGGATCGGGCTGGTCCTCACCGCGCCGGTCTGGATGTACCAGCTCTGGGCCTTCATCGCCCCCGGCCTGCACCGGCACGAGCGGCGCTGGGCCTACGCGTTCGCGGGGGTCGCCGGCCCGCTCTTCGCGCTCGGCGCGATCGTGGCCTACCTGGTCGTCGGCCGCGGCCTCGAGTTCCTCCTCAGCTTCGCCGGCCAGGCCCAGGTCAACCTGGAGATCAAGAACTACTTCGACTTCGTCACCGGGCTGATCCTGCTCTTCGGCCTCGCCTTCGAGTTCCCGCTCGTGGTCGTGCTGTTCAACATGGCCGGCATCGCGACGTACAAGCGCCTGCTCGGCTGGTGGCGCATCGCCGTCTTCGTGTTCTTCGCGTTCGCCGCGATCGCGATCCCGACCGGCGACCCGTTCAGCATGTCCGCGCTCGGGCTCGGACTGACCGCGCTGTACTTCGCGGCCGTGCTGTTCGCGTACATCAACGACAAGCGGCGCGACCGGCGGCACCGGTCCATGTACGGCGACGTGGGCGACGACGAGATCTCGCCGCTCGACTTCGACGACGCGCAGCCGGTCGAGGCGGGTACCGCGCTGACCGCCACCGAACCGGTCACTCCGGCGCAGCCGCTGGAGCGCCGGTACGACGACATGACTTAACCTTTTGCCGTGACAAGCATCACGGCCGGACAGGTCGCCGTTCTTCTCAACCCGGTCGCGGGCCGGGGACGCTACGCCGCGGAGATGCCCGGCGTTCTGGACGCGCTGCGGGCGAGCGGGCGCGAGGTGACTCCGCTCACCGCCGGTACCCCTGACGAGGCCCTGCGCGCCTGCCAGGCGGCGGTCGACGGTGGGGCGGGCGCGCTGGTCGCGGTCGGCGGGGACGGTACCCTGCACCTCGCGCTGCAGGCGGTCGCCGGCACCGGGATCCCGTTCGGCGCGGTACCCGCCGGCACCGGCAACGACTTCATCGCGGATCTGGGGCTGCCCACCGAGCCGGTGGCCGGGGCGCGGGCCGTGGCGCAGGCGCTGGCGGCGGGGCGCACGAGGGGCGTGGACCTGGCCCGGATGACCGACGCAGCCGGCCAGCAGCGTTGGTTCGGTGCGGTGCTCGCGGCCGGATTCGACGCGATCGTCAACGAGCGCGCCAACCAGATGCGCTTTCCGAAGGGGCCGCGCCGCTACGACATCGCGATCCTGATGGAGTTGCTGCGGCTGCGGCCGCGCGCGTACACGCTGCGCCTGGACGGCGTGGAGCACCACGTCGACGCGGTCCTGGTGGCGGTGGGCAACACGCCGAGCTACGGCGGCGGGATGCGGATCTGTCCGGCCGCCGACCCGACCGACGGGCTGCTGGACGTGGTGGTCGGCGCGCGCATGGGGCGGGCCACCCTGATGCGCATCAAGCCCCACCTGTACCAGGGGACGCACGTCGAACATCCGCTCGTGACCACGTACCGGGCGGCGACCGTGGAACTGGCGGCCGAGGGCATCACCGGGTACGCGGACGGGGAGCGCGCCTTCCCGCTGCCGGT
>JBPYFB010000152.1:0-54554 GCA_051986465.1 Rugosimonospora sp. | reverse complement strand
GATTGCGCCAGCATCGGGGCGAGCGGGCGCCCCACCCGCAGCCGGAACTCGCTCAACGCCGCGGCGCCCCCGGTCAGCGCCGCCCGGGCGACCGCCTTGAGGTCACCCGCCAGCAGCAGCGCGCGGCGCACCGCGGCGACGTCGACCTCGGCGGCCCGGGCGATCGCGTCGACGAGCAGGCCCGCCTGTGCGCCCTGGCGCAGTTCCCCGGAGATCAGGCCACGCAGCATGCGCTGCTCATCGACGGTTGCCGCGGCGAACAGCGCGCCCAGCAGGTCGCGGCGGCGGGCCTGCGAGCCGGCACCGCTCTGGCTACCAATGCGCGAAAGCGCCTGGTCGACGTCGCGCACCTCCAGCATCGCCTGCTCGGCCGGCGGCGGCAGGTCGCGAAGGCTAGCCCAACCCACGCCGATCTGCCGCTGGCGCAACTCGCCGGCGAGGTAGGCGGCGCCCGCCTCGATCTCGTCGGCGGCCAGCCCGCGCAGTGCCTGGGCGAGCAACGCCACCTTGGACCGGCGCGCCGAGGTGGCACCGACCGCGACCGAGGTGGCCGCGACTTCCGCGAACCGCATGCCTCGATCCTCGCAGCCACCTCTGACATTTCCCGCCCGGCCGCCATTTTCCGGTGTCGCCGCGCCCGGTTAGCCCTGCCGCGCCGCGGACCCGGGGGCGGTCAGGTGCGGCGCAGGGCCTCCGCCACATTCGTCAGCAGCAGCGCCTCCGCGAGGCAGACCCGGGCGAACTCGCCCAGGTGCAGGCTCTCGTTGGGGCCGTGCGCCCGCGAGTCGGGGTCCTCCACTCCGGTGACCAGGACGGTCGCCTCCGGGAACAGTTCCTGGAACGTCGCGATGAACGGGATCGAACCACCCATGCCGATCTCCACCGGCTCCGTACCGTCCCAGGCGGTGCGGAACGCCGCCCGCGCCGCGTCGTACGCCGGCCCCGACGAACCCATGACCGAGGGCGCGCCCCACTGTTCGAGCGTCACGCTCACGTGCGCTCCCCACGGCGCATGGGACTGCAGGTGCGCCTGCACCGCCTCGTACACCTTCGCGGGATCGTCGCCGGGCGCGATGCGTACCGACAGCTTGGCCCGCGCCATCGGCACCAGCGCGTTGGGCGCGCCGGTCGTGGGCGGCGCGTCGATGCCGAGGATGGACAGCGACGGCTTGGTCCACAGGCGCTCGACGAGCTGACCCGTACCAATCAGTGAAACCCCGTCGAGCAGGCCGGCCTCGGCGCGGAAGCGGTCCAGAGGGTATTCGAGATCGGCGGCGGGCGAGCGCGTCAACCCGGCGATGGCCACGTCACCCGCGTCGTCGTGCAGCGTCGTCAGCAACCGGCACAGCGCGGTGAGCGCGTCCGGTACCGGGCCGCCGTACATGCCGCTGTGTACGGCGTGGTCGAGGGTACGCACCTCGACGAAGAGGTTCACCAGCCCGCGCAGGCTGGTGGTCAGCGCCGGTACCCCGACGTCCCAGTTGCCGGAGTCGGCGATCACGATCACGTCGGCGGCGATCTCGTCGCGGTACTGCCGCAGCAGGTCCTCCAGGCTCGCCGAGCCGAACTCCTCCTCGCCCTCGACGAAGACCACCACCCCCACGGGCAGGTCGTCGCCGAAGACGCGCAAGGCGGCCAGGTGCGCCATGACGCCCGCCTTGTCGTCGGCGCAGCCGCGCCCGTACAGGCGACCGTCGTGCTCGGTCGGCTCGAACGGGTCGGTGTGCCACTCGCTCAGGTCGCCGACGGGCTGGACGTCGTGGTGCGCGTACAGCATGACGGTCGGCGCGCCGGGCGGCGCCGGGCGGCGCCCGATGACCGCGGGCTGGCCGCCGGCCCGCACGACGCGCACGTCGGGCAGGCCGGCGTCGCGCAACAGGTCGACGACGGCCGCCGCGCTGCGCTCGACCTCGGAGTGGTCGAAGCCGTCGAAGGCGATGCCGGGGATGCGGGCCAGCCGCATCAGGTCCTCGGTGACGCCGGGCAACACCCGGGTCACCGCCGCACGCAGCTCCTCGTACCCACCAGTCGTCGCCACACCGCCGACCATAGCCGCGATGATCGGCTGGAACTACTCCGGGGGCTCGCCGGGGCCGTCACTCGCCTGTCGCCAAGGGTCGTCGCCATTGGACGGCGGGGACGAGGGCGGTGGCGAGCCGGCCGGCGGAGTCTCGCCCCCTCCGCCGCCCGAGCTGGCCTGCCGCGCGGCACCAGCCGCGCGGCCGGTCCAGTCGCGTACCCTTCCGAAGCCGGCGCCCACCCATTCACCGACGCCCGCCGCGCCGTCGCCGAACCTGCGCACCAAGCCGACCAGCGGGTCCTCGGAGCGGCGGAAGGCCTGCCGGTACTCCTCGGCGGCCTCCTTCGCGTCCGAGGTGACCGACGCGGTGCTGTCGTTCTCCCGGCGCGGGTAATCCCCGGACAGGATCCGCTGGTACGCGCCGGAATCCGTCCAGCGACGCAACTCGGCCGCGCGCGCCACCGGCAGCGGGTGGGTGCGCATGAGCAGCATCCGCAGCTTGATGAGGCTGTCCCGCAGGTCGCCGGTGCGCTCGTACTCGGCGGCCTGCTCCAGGAACGCCGCGGTGTCGATCTCGCTGAGGTCGCCGCCCCCGGCCAGCTTCATGTGCGCGCGCAGAGCGGCGGCCGGATCCTGACCGGCGAGCAGCCCCGCCCGGTCGGCCGACAGCTCCGCCTTGCGCCACCACTCCATCAGCGCCATGATGATCGCCCGCAGCGCGAGCGCCCCGATCGGCAGCCAGGCGATGCTCGTCGCCCACCGGGTGAGGATGATCAGCATGGTGCGGTAGACGGCGTGCCCGCTCTGCAGGTGCCCGAGCTCGTGTCCGAGGATGTAGCGCAGCTCCTCCTCGTCCAGCTGTTCGACGGCGCGGTTGCTGATCACGATGAACGGCTTGGACATGCCGATGCAGCTCGCACTGATCGTCGGCGAGTACTCGATGTAGAGCTCGGGCAACTCGGAGACGTCGAGGGTGGAGCCGGCCTCGGCGAAGATGCGGTGCACCCGGGCGTGCTGCCGGTGGTCGGCCCGGATCGCCCCGCCCAGGTACTGCAGCCGCCAGGCCCGCTCGTTCCACAGGCCGGAGAGCATCTTGAGTACCTCGTCGAAGCCGCGCAGCTCACGCAGCGCAGTCAGGGCACCGCGATCGGCCGGGTGCTCCCAGGCACGCGAACTGATCCCGGTCAATACGACCCGCCTGCGTACCGGCGCGGTCTCGTTCTCGTCCATGTTCCGTCTCCCCGTCACTCAGCGCAGTCGCACGTACTCGCTGTCTGCATCGTGCTCCACCCGGGAGCCACCGTCCATCAGGACATCCACCCATTCCGGCGTCGCATCTCGCGCGAAATGCACTGCCTCCGCCGCCAGCCACGCCCGTATCTCGGGCTCGATGGCGACCCCGTCCCTGGCCAGTACCCGGGCCAGCCGAAGCGCCGGGTCGGCGGTCACGAACACCGCCAGGGTAAGCCGGTCGCGCACGTCGCGCCGGGCCGTGCTGACGCCCTCAATGATCAAGACATCTGGTACGGGTACCGGCTGGTGCTCCGCGAACCTGCCCGCATGCCAGTCGTACCGCCGGTACCCGCCCGGACGCCCATGAGCGAGCGGCTCGAGTACCCCGTCGCCCAGGCGCGGCCAGAACGTGAACTGGTCGGCCCAGCCGTCCAGCAGGTCATCGGTGTGTACGACCCCGGTCCGCACGCCTCGCTGGCGCAGCGCGACCGCGAGGCGCTCGGCCACTGTGGTCTTGCCGGCGCCGGAGCCACCGTCGACCGCCACCAGCCGCACGGCACCGAGGCGGGGAGGCCGGTGCATGACCTCCTCGGCGAGCGCCGCGTAGCTGGCGACGGCGGTCACCCGGGTGCTCCCGGCGCCACGAAGGGCAGGTTGCGCGGCGGCCCGGACTCGATCAGCCGCCACAGCGCCGCCGTGTCGAGGTGCTCCTCGACGAGGTCGCCTAGCAGGTCCAGCAGGCGTTCGCGGCGCTGGGTAAAGGAGGTATCGGGGGCAACCGAGAAGCCGGTGCGACCGGCGAGGCGGGCCGCCTCGGTGAGGAACGCGCGGCGGAACGCGTCGGATTCGAGGATGCCGTGCCAGTGGGTACCGAAGACGCTGCCGA
Organism: Rugosimonospora sp.; assembly: GCA_051986465.1. Taxonomy (GTDB): domain Bacteria; phylum Actinomycetota; class Actinomycetes; order Mycobacteriales; family Micromonosporaceae; genus DATEJJ01. The sequence goes on along the minus strand of JBPYFB010000152.1, from coordinate 50,415 downwards.
GCATCGCGCCTTCCCCGGTACCGTCGCGGCGGCGGATCAGCGGGGCCGGCGCGGTGCGCGACTCGTACCCGTAGTGGATCTCGTAGCCGCTCACCTCGACGTCACCGAATGCGTGGCCCGCGCCGGTCGCGAGCGTCTTCTCCTTGGCGAAGGTGACCTCGACGGGCAGCAGGGCGAGGCCGGGTACCGTGCCGTGCCCGCTCTCCACCTCGTCGTGGATGCGCTCGCCCAGCATCTGGTACCCGCCGCAGATGCCCAGCAGCGGCCTGCCGGCCCGTACGTGTGCCTCGATGCGCGCGGCCAGGCCGGTTTCGCGCAGCCAACCCAGATCCTCCACTGTGGACTTGCTGCCGGGCAGGACGACGAGATCCGCCTCCGCGACCTCGGCTGCCGAGGTGGTGAGCCGGACCGCGACACCGGGTTCGGCGGCGAGCGCCTCGACGTCGGTACCGTTGGAGATGCGCGGCAGCCGGATGACCGCGACCCGCAGCCATTGGGAGCCGTGCGGCTGGGCGGGCCGACCGATCACTCGTCCGTCCTCATAGGAGAGTGAGTCCTCGGCATCGAGCCATACCTCAGGGTGCCACGGCATGACGCCGTAGAAGTCCCGGCCGGTCAGGTCGCGAAACGCCGACAACCCAGGCGCGAGGAGCGAGGCGTCGCCCCGGAACTTGTTCACCACGTACCCGGCGAGCAGCGCCTGGTCGTCCCGCGCGAGCAGCGCGAGCGTGCCGAAGAACGAGGCGAAGACGCCACCCCGGTCGATGTCACCGACCAGCAGCACGGGCAGCCGGGCATGGCGCGCCAGGCCCATGTTGACGAAGTCGCCGCGCCGCAGGTTGATCTCGGCCGGGCTACCGGCGCCCTCGCAGATCACCACGTCGTACTCGGCGCGCAGGGTCGCCAGCGCGTCGAACGCGGCACCGGCGAGCGCCTGGCGGAGTTCGTGGAAGTTGACGGCGTCCATCGAAGCGAACGCCCGACCGTGCAACACGACCTGGCTCGTACCGTCGCTGCCGGGCTTGAGCAGGACCGGGTTGAACCGGACGCTGGGCGCCAGTCCACACGCGGCAGCCTGCAGCGCCTGTGCCCGACCGATCTCGCCACCGTCCAGCGCGACGGCCGAGTTGTTCGACATGTTCTGCGCCTTGAACGGGGCGACGCGGACGCCGCGCCGGTGCAGCCACCGGCAAATCCCGGTCGCGAGCATGCTCTTGCCCGCATCGGAACCGGTGCCGGCGACCAACAGCCCTCCGCTCACCTCACACCTCCGCTCACCTCGCGCCTCCGCTCACCTCGCGCGCTTCCCGGCGCCGGCGCTCATCCGCTGGGCGAGCGCCCGCGACAGGCTCCGCCGCCAGGGTGCCGCCAGCGCGTGCCCCGCACAGAGGATCAGGGCCAGGCTTCCCACGGCGCCGGACAGCGTCGCGGCCCGGCGGATGTCGTCGGCCGCGGCTGGCTTGCCCTCGCCGAGCGTCGGCCGCACCTCGACCCGGCCCGCGTACCGGTTCCGCCCGCCCAGGCGTACGCCGAGCGCACCTGCGATCGCCGCCTCGCACTGCCCGGCATTGGGACTCGGGTGCCGATGACCGTCGCGCAGCCAGGTGCGCAGGGCTGCCCGGGCGCTCCCGCCCACCCCAGGCGCGACGACAACCGTCAAGGCTGCCGTCAGCCGGGCGGGTACGAGGTTGGCGGCGTCGTCGAGCCGGGCCGCCGCCGTACCGAAGTGGCGGTAACGCTGGGACCGGTGGCCCACCATCGCGTCGAGCGTGTTGACCGCCCGGTAACCCACCAATCCCGGCAGGCCCGCGATCGCTCCCCAGACGAGCGGGCCGACGACGGCGTCGGATGTGTTCTCCGCGACCGATTCCACCGTTGCCCTGGCCAACTCAGTATTGTCCAATGTGGAGGGATCGCGCCCGCAGAGGTGTGGTAGGCGGTTGCGCGCCGCGTCCAGGTCGCCGCCGTCGAGGGCCTGTGCCATGGCGCGTGCCTCCCGCCGCAGGGAACGGCCGCCCAGTGCCGCCCAGGTCGCACCGGCGACCAGCGCGGTCCGCGCCCACGGGTGGCGCCGCGTCGCCAGGCTCGCGCCCACCGCCGTCACCACTGGAAGCCCGGCCGCGACGGACGCGTACCGCAGGCCGGCTCGGTGGTTCGGCGCGTACATGCGCCGCTCCAGTGCCGCCGCCGCCTGCCCGAACCCGGCAACCGGGTGCCACCGCCGAGGATCGCCGAGAGCGGCGTCCAGCAGCGCGCCGCCCAGCAGTCCGGCCGCGTTCGCGGCGGCGAGCGCCACGGCGCCGTGTACCCGTTTGCCCATAACGGTTCCCCTCTTCCGTGCGAGGCCCCCCGACCCTTCACCCGCCGGAGCGTAGCCCGGCCGCAGCGGAGCCGATGCCGCCAGGTGGCATTACTCATTCACCCGTGGACCCAGGTGCCCGGGATTCGGGTGCGGTGGCTGGCCGAGGCGGGTGGCCAGCCACCGCCGGCGCGGCGCTACGCTCGGGCGCCGCTGCCCGCCCGTGACCGGCCCGCCCCGCGCGAGCGGCCTCGGGCGCCGGTCTCCACACCGGCCTCCACCCCGTCCGAAACACCCGCCAGCACCTGCTCGACCGCGGCCACCGCCGCGGCCGCAGCCGCCTCGGCCGCCTCCTCCGCGGCCGCCTCCTCCTCGTCGGACTCCTCCGACTCGGGATCGGGCTGCGCCACCTCGAAGATCGCGCTGTCGAAGTTCTCGAACAGCTCGTGATCGGTCGGCAGGTCATCTGGACGCCCGGGGTCTTCTGCGGGCTCGGTCAGCTCGCCGCCGATCGCAACCGCGTTCGCCTCGTCGTTCACCATGTCGGTCGAGCCAACCGCGCGGCGGCGCGCGAACTTGCCGACGCCCCGCGACAGGTCGTGCCCCACCGCGACCGCATCCAGTTCGTATGAGGTGCGCCTGGCTCCGACGTCGTCGACCCAGTCGCGGCTGTAGATGCGCCCGTACACGACCACCGGATCGCCGAGCTGGACCGAGAGGGACACGTTTTCGCCGAGCTTCCGCCAACAGGCGACCCTGACGCGGAGGCTGTCGCCGTCGACCCACTGCGCGCGTTCCTTGTCGTACCGCCGCGATGTGGACGCCACCTTGAAGGTGACCAGCATGGTGCCGGTCGTGCTCGTGCGCCGCCACTCGGGCGTCGTCAGCACATTGCCGATGATCGTGACTGGAGTGTCGAACATGTTTCCTCTCCCGAAGATCCCGCTTGCCTGACCGATCGCGAGCCGACTCGGGCCAAGAGTGGCGGCGCGTCCGAGCGGACGCCAGCGGCAAAAGCGAATCTGTGGACAGCGAGGGTGGTTGTGGACAACACCGCGATCTTGTGGATGTCGAATGTCGGCGGTGCGCGGTACCGTCCTCGCGTGGAGACGGACATACTCGGTCTGCCGTACGAGCGGCACACCATCGAGCTCGGCAGCGACGACGAGGGCCCGGTCGTGGCGGTCCTGGTACGGCGGCGCGCGCCGGGGCGGGCCACCCGCGCGGTACTCTACGTCCACGGATACAACGACTATTTCTTCCAGTCCCACCTCGCCGACCACTACGTCGAGCGCGGCTTCGACTTCTACGCCATCGACCTTCGTAAGTACGGTCGCAGCCTGCTTCCGCACCAGACGCCCAACTTCATCCACCGGATCAGCGACTACTTCCCGGAGCTCGACGAGGCGGCGCGCATCATCCGCGAAGACGATGGCCACAGCCGGCTGCTCGTCAACGCACACTCCACCGGCGGGCTGATCACAGCACTGTGGACACACCACACCCGGGATGCCAATGTGGTCGACGGGCTCTTCCTCAACAGCCCGTTCTTCGAACTCAACGTCGCCCGCCTGACCCGCCAGGTACTCGGGCCTGTCTTCGGCGCGGTAACGCGCTTCCGGCCATACGCAAGAGTCCGAAGTGGAGTGTCCACTGTATATGGCCATAGCATCCACGCCGACCACCACGGGGAGTGGAAGTTCGACACGGCCTGGAAGCCGATCGTCGGTTTCCAGCCACGCGCCGCGTGGCTCACCGCCATCCGGACGGCTCAGGCCAGACTGCACGCCGGTTTGAACATTCCGGTACCGGTGCTGGTGGCATGCTCGACGCGCAGCTACAAGAGCGCGATCTGGAGCGATGAGGCACGCAGCGCCGACTCGGTGCTGGACGTGGAGCACATCGCACGGTGGGCGCCGTCACTCGGGCGGCACGTGACGATCGTGCGGGTCGAGGGTGGGCTGCACGACCTGACGCTGTCGGCACCTCCGGTGCGGGAACAGGTCTTCGCCGAACTGGACCGGTGGCTCGCGGCATACCTGCCCGGGTAACGAGCGTCAGAACAGCTGCCACTCCCCCTCCTGCCATACGAGGAGGTCGCGCACCAGCAGGTTCGGACCGTTGGCGTAGAACACCCGTTCGACGGCGCGCATTGCCTTGTCGAGGCCGGTACGCGACCGGGAGCCGGTAATGATGACCACGTCGCGCGCTGGTACGCCCACCACGAGCTCACCCGGTACCGACTCGACGACCCCGTCCCAGAACTCGTCGGCGAGCAGCAGGCTCGACTCGAGGCCGTTGAACGAGACCATCAGGGCGGGCGGCTGCCCGTAGATGTGCACCGAATCGAGCATCTCCTCGAGGTTGGCGATCGCCTCCCGGCGCAGCCTCCGGCGGGACATGTCCAGGCGTTCCAGATCTGCCCAGGTGACCAAGGTTTCCCCGTACGGTGGCCCGAGGCTGTACCCGATGACCACCTCATCCAGGTACTGGTCCAGGACGTTCAGCTCGTCGTACGCGCGGTCGCGGACAGAGATGAGCACGGGAAGGATCTTGGTGCTCATGTCCCGCACGTGACGAAACTTAGCGCCTGCCAAGGAGGACGAAAAGTCCTCTTGCCCGCCTGTTAGCCCCGAGCCTATCTGATCGGCGAAATCTTCTGGTTTAGGGCTGGTTGCCCGATATACGAGCGGGCCCGGGTGTCCCCGCGTGCCGTAATGGAGTGAGAGCCCCGCACGACCGGGCGGTAACCTTCTCGCGGACAGCGATCGCGCCCGTAGCTCAGTGGATAGAGCAGGAGACTTCTAATCTCAAGGTCGCAGGTTCGAATCCTGCCGGGCGCACCTTTGTGATGTCTCAAGACATGCCGGACGGCCGAACCCAAGTCCTGTGGGTTCGGCCGTCCCTTGGTTTAGCGGGCCACTGCCGCTCCCGATGTGCGCAGTGGTCAGGCGCGGGCCGGATCGGTGATCAGCAGAGGATTGGAGCCCGCCAGTTGGTCGAGTACATGCCGGGTACTCGACTCCTGCATACGCGCCTTCTCCTCGGCAGTCACCCCGACCGCCTGGTAGAAGACGACTCTGCCATTAGGAGTGTCGATCGTGCCCAACTGCGGGTCGACGGTGAACGCGAACACCGTCAGCGCCGTATCGGACCCGTCGGTGTGCGGATACCCGGTGACCGGTTGCCGCAGGTCCATCCGATGCCCGTCGGTTACCAGGACGCTCTGAGCGTTGATGAAGTTGGCGAGCTGGTTCAACATCGTAAACGGCCAACCAGGAGCCTCAGCCTCGCCGCCTCGGGCCACGCGCAGGGTCAGTTCGAACCCCCACCCCGACCATTCCGGATCATCCTCCGCGCCCGGCGTGTACAGCTCGCTGAGACCGTAGGTGACGTAATGCCAATGCCCGGCGGCCTGATACGCCGAGCATCCCTGCAGGTTGTTGCTGAACGCTGCCGGCGGCATGTAGCCAACATGTCGAGGCTCCACCCCCGGATACAGCCCGTTCAGGGCCGCATCAATCGCATCCCAGCCCGGCGCGGCTTGGTCATCGTCCACGTCACTGGTCATCTCGGCATCATGCCGGACGTACTGCCCGCCCCGAAGGTCGGGCCGTCATCAAGCCCATACAGGCAACGGCGTGCGCTGTACGGCTCAGTCTTCGGCGTTCCGCCATACCAGGGAGTACCGCCAAAGCAGGTGCCGTCGCCACCGGACGCCCGGGAGCAGCTCGCTGGCCAGGCGCCGCATTGTGGAGTAACGCTCTGGCGGTGGCCAGACGGTTGGCGGCTCCGGAACGCTGTCGGCCGTGCTCGGCCGCCGCCGAACCCCGCTGACGAGCCGCCGTCGAACCCCGCTGACGAGCTGGGCCGCTACCTCGATGGGGATGTCCTTGGGCAGGTCGGGTCTGGCAAGGCCGATGACGACAAGGACACCGCCCGGTGCCACCAAGCTGCGCAGCCGGACGAGTCCCGAGCGCGCATCCATGTGGTGCAGCGAGGCGACAGCGCTGACCAGATCAAAGCTGGCCTGAGCAAGGCCGGCCCGAGCAAGGCCGCCCTGAGCAACGCTGGCCGGCTCGAGCTCGCTGGTGAGCAGATCTCCGACGAGGTATCTGATATCGCCGGCCTCCGGATGGTCCTTGCACCGCTGGATACAGGGGCCGTCGCTATCGATACCCAAAACGTTGGGGATGCCGCGACCGCGCAACTCACGAGTAAGACCACCGTTACCACAGCCGACGTCCACGGCCCGCGCGCAGCCGGGCGGGATGGCATCAAGTACCAGCGACTCGTACCGGGAATTCATCGGTCGCTGACCCTAGCCAAGCGGCCTGGTCATTGTCGACTGGGCCGGCTCTGGACGCGGCCCGCGGCTGTGGTCGCTGGCGTTTCTCCTGTGGGCCGGCGCAGTGCGCGACCTGCGGCTTGTGGATGCGGCCATTTCGCGCTACCGCAAGCACACCGAGCCGACCGCGGCCGAACTGGACCGCCTCGCGGGTGTGCTGCACGCCCGACCGCTGCTGTTCGACTGCTGGGCGGTGGCTGCCGGCCGGCGTACCCTGACCGAGACCGTCAACGGTCTGCGGTGTGCGCGGCGCCAGGCCGAGCCGATCGCAACCCGCGCGGTCGCCGCCTTCACCAGTTGAGGCGAGTCGGTAGCCAGATCTTGGCAGCGGCGGCACCGGATTCGGTGCCGAACCCGCCAAGAATGACCGCCATCTCAATCCTCGATCTCCCAGCGGTAATCGCGCATCACGCCCGCGAGATCTGGCATCCGGAGCAGAAGACTGAGCCCGAGAGGCACCGGGATGACAATGCGGCGAGGGTACATCTCGATGTGGCCGCCAAGCTCCATCTCGACCGCACCGTCGGCTTCTGCGTAGATGAGTTTGTAGAACGAACGGTCCACCCCGATCGTGGCAGTAGACCGCTCGCCGTCCACGCTGACGATGAGGCATTCGCCGTCCGTACCCTGCCACTCGAACGTCGCTGGGTAGCGCAGCGACGCATAGATGGCGGCGAGTTCATCCTGCCCGACTGACCGGTGGAAGTCGCGGCCGTCGAAGCCGTCATAACTGATCGTCTCCAGCCGGCCCAATGGGCTCACCCGCCCGCGGGCAGCGTCAGCTCCGCGAACAGCGCACGGTGGTCCGTGTCCGGGATCGGGTACGCGGAGACGCGCCGTACCCCGATCCGCTGGTCGGCCAGCACGTGGTCGATCGTCGTCTTCGGTAGGAGCCTGCCGTCGTACGGCCACGTCGGTACGAAGCCGGCCCCGACCACCGAGGCGGCGTCCCGGTACCCGGAGCCGATCAGCGCGCGCAGCGGTGCGTGGTCCAGCGTCGCGTTGAAGTCCCCGAGCAGCAGCCGTACCGGACCGTGCGGGATGGCTCGGGGCTCGGCGGCGAGGTCGTGCCGCCAGTCGGTGATGCGGGACGGGTCGGACGGCGCGCACGGGTGGGCCGACTCGACGAGGACCGGTACCGCGCCCGGTACGTCCAGCGTCGCGTACGCCTGGCCGAAGAAGGGTGGCAACGGCCGGAACCCGGTATCGCGAAGCGGGTACCGGCTGTACAGCGCCGCGCCACCGACGCCGTCGACCGGGTACGCCGCGTGGTACGGCAGGAGGCGCTCCAGCCCGGCGTCGCGCAGCGTCTCCTCCGCCCGCGGCGTGAACTCCTGAAGCGCGAGCAGATCCACGCCTTGCCGGCGGACGAGCGCGACGAGGGTACCGGGATCCGCGCCACCGACCCGCAGGTTCGACGTCATTGCGCGCAACGCCGGACCATAGCCGCGGTCGGGTCCGCCGAGCCCGCGCGGCACCACGCACGCCGCGAGGCAGAGCGCGACGAGGGCGGCGATACCGGCGACGACCCAGCGGCGCAACGCCAGCGCGAGCGCGACGGGGAGCAGGGCGAGGAGCGCGGCGTAGGTCGTGTAAGCCATCGCGGCGACCAACGGCCAGGCGTGGTCTTCAAGTCCGAGCAGCCGCACCAGCGCCCAGGCCGCGAACGGAACGATGAACGCGCCCGCCACGAGGCCCTTCCACGTAAGCATCCGACGCCATGCCAAGCTGGGACGCCAGGTAGGCATGTGAGTCCTCGTAAGCATGCGACGCTCGGCAAGCACGCGGCCTACTCTAAGGTCGGTGGGCAAACCGGAATGGGGGGTACGGGATGGGCGAGCGGGCCGACCTGTTGGAGTCGCTTGACAGGCACCGGGGGTTCCTGCGGCACACGACGCGCGGATTGACCGATGAGCAGGCCGCGCTGCGGACCACAAAGAGCGAGCTGTGCCTGGGCGGACTCATCAAGCATGTCGCGATCACCGAGGAGCGCTGGATGCGCTTCGTGGTCGGCGGCGCCGAGGCGATGCAGGCCGAGCCGCTCGACTGGGCGAACGCCTTCCGCATGCTGGACGGCGAGACCCTCGCGGGTCTGCTCGACAAGTACGCGGATGTCGCGCGACGTACCGACGAACTGGTGACCTCGCTGCCCGACCTGGACGTGTCCCATCCGCTACCCAAGGCGCCCTGGCACAAGCCCGGATCAGCGTGGTCGGTCCGGCGGGTCCTGCTGCACATCATCGCCGAGACCGCGCAGCACGCCGGGCACGCGGACATCATCCGGGAGTCCCTCGACGGCGCCAAGACGATGGGCTGACCGGCATGGCTCTCAGCGATGCGGAAGTGGCGATCGCCGCGGCACAGGCGGGCGCGGCGGTGGCCCGCGCCCGGTTCGGCACGGCATTGGCCCGCTTCGACAAGACGACGCTGGACTTCGCGACCGACGCCGATGTCGATGCGGAGAAGGCGATCCTCGGCGTGCTCCAGGCCGAACGCCCGGGCGACGCCTTCCAGGGTGAGGAGCTGGGCGCCATCGGGGACACCTCGGACGGCCGCACCTGGCTCGTCGACCCGCTGTGCGGGACGCTGAACTTCGCCGCGCAGACACCACTGTTCGTCGTCAACGTGGCGCTGCGGAAGGCCGGCGCCGCGGTCGCGGCGGCGGGCGCCGATCCAATGGCGGGCGAGGTGTTCTGGACGGACGGGCGCGCGGCCCACGTGCGGCGCGGGGGCAGTGATGAGCCGTTGGTACCGTCACCGGCGAGCCGCCTCGTCGACGTGGACCTCGACCCGTCGAAACCAGACAACGACCGGTTCCGGCCGACCGAGCTGCTGGCCAGCCCGCGGTTCACCGCGGCGTACCTGCCCCGGGTGATCTCCACGAGCCTCGCCGTGGTGTGGGTCGCGGCGGGACGGCGCGCCGCGTACATCGCGCACGGTGGGCTCGCCGACAGTGTCCACTTCGCAGCCGGCGTCGCGCTGTGCCAGGCGGCCGGGTGCGTGGTGACGGGCCTGCGCGGGCAGCCGCTGCGCGATGGCGAGCACGGGCTCGTCGCGGCGGCCGACGCGCAGACGCACGCGGAGCTCATCGACATCATCAACGAGCAGTTCAGTCCGCAGACTCCACTGTAGACACTGGAAGGCCGGTCAGCCGGCGCAGCAGGGCGACGCCGAGGCCGATCAGGATGTCCCACAGCACATCGTGACCCTGGACCCCGTGCAGCTTCAGACGGATATCAGTGGCAGGGTCGCCCAGACCGCCTTACCGTCGCCGCCTGCCTGAGCGCCCCAGCTCGCGGCGAGGTCCCGTACCAGCCGCAGCCCTCGTCCGTGCTCGGCGGCCACGTCGAACGCCTCGTCGTCGACCATCACCGGCATGCGCCGGCTGCCGTCCCGCATGACCAGGTGGAGGTACCGGTCGCCGCGCACGATCACCAGGCGCGGTATCCCCGACGCGTGGCAGATGGCGTTGGCGGCCAGCTCGGACACGATCACCTCGGCGGCCGGCAGCAGGTGCTCGATACCCCACGCCCGGCAGGCGATCGCGACCAGTTCGCGCGCGCGTACGGGCGCTTCGATGCTGAGCGGCAACCACGCGTGTACCCGGCGGTCGAGCAGGTCGGGACGGGTCGCGGCGGCCTCCGCCTCGGCCAGGTTGTCGAACACGGTGGTCTCGCCCAGCCATCGGCGGCGGTGGCGCGGGGGTACCGTCCTCGGGTCGAGGCAGCACACCAGCAGCGGTACCGGCGGCCAGTCGGCGGTCTGCCGCCGTACCGATGGGAAGACCGCGAGCGCGAGCAGCTCCCGTACCAATACGTGGGACAGGTCCACGATTACCGCGCTCGGTGAGTCGGCCAGGCATTTGAGGAGCGTGATGCGCATAGAGGGTACCGACGCCATGTCCAGCCGTCCGTCCGCCTCCACGAGGACGACGGAGCCCTGACTGCGTACCCTACAACTGAGCGCAGCCACCTGCGCCTCCTAACCAGGACCTTCGGGTCCTGGAGGAACCGTTGGTGCCGTACCGAGAACCTCGTCGGCCCGCGTGATCCGCAGCACCGTCTCGACCATTCCTTTCGGGCCCCTGACCTCCATGGTCACGCCGCTCGTCAACGCGAGCGACCGAGCCCGCAACAGCCCCCCGATCCCAACGGCGTCAAGGAAGCGTACGCCTGACAGGTCGATAATGACGGCGGTCGGCTCCCCGCCTGCTAGCACCTCACGTACTGTGTCCACGAAGCTGTCCCTTGTAGACAGATCCAGATCGCCCGAGACCCACACCACGACTCGACCATCGCCATGCGGCTCTCGTCGTAGGTCGATGCCCATCGCCTCTCCCACACATACACACACACGACGGCGTCGTGTGGGTGCCGCGCGTTTCACTCCAACCTGCTACCCATCCGCGCAAACCAGTATTCCTCGCCAAGCTCAGTGCGGCTTTAATCCGGTTGGCGGCTTCATCCGCGAATTCGACGGAGTCTCCGTGAGAGAAAACGGAGAGTCCCTGCGAACGCGGCAAGAGGCCACGTACGGGAAATTCGTTGGGCGTCTAAACGAAAGCGTGCCAGGATCGCTTCCGTGACGATCATCGAGGCTCACCAGTTGACGAAGGTCTTCCGGCGGGCAGACAAGGGACCAGGGCTTCGGGGGTCACTCGCACACCTCGTCCGGCGCCGGTACCGGACGACCGAGGCCGTATCCAAGGTGGAGCTGTCGGTCGAGGCCGGCGAGTCGGTCGCGTACGTCGGGCCGAACGGCGCGGGCAAGTCCACCACGGTCAAGCTGCTCAGCGGCATCCTCGTGCCAACCTCAGGCGAGGTGCGGGTAGGCGGGATCGTCCCGCACCGCGAGCGGCGCGCCAACGCCCGCCAGATCGGCGTGCTGTTCGGCCAGCGCAGCCAGTTGTGGTGGGACCTGCCGGTACGCGACACCCTCGAACTGATGCGCGACATGTACGGCGTGGGCGCGCAGGCGTACGCGCGCCGGCTGGAGCGCTTCGACGCGGTACTCGGCATCGGTGAACTGCTCCCCTTGGTGGCCCGCAAGCTCTCCCTCGGCCAGCGGATGCGCGCCGACCTCGCCGCCACGCTGCTGCACGAGCCGCGCATCGTGTACCTGGACGAGCCAACGATCGGACTGGACATATCGGCAAAGGACCGGGTCCGGGAGTTCCTGCGCGATCTGCGCGACGAAGGGACCACCATCATCCTCACCACCCATGACCTCGGCGACATCGAAGACATCTGCCAGCGGCTGGTCATCATCGACGAGGGCCGCATCGTCTACGACGGCGACCTGACCGCGGTGAAGGACCACTTCGCCCGGCACCGCACCTTGCACATGCAGCTCGCCGATCCGCTGCCACTGCCCGCGGTCGCGGCACGGTTGCCCGACACCGAGGTGAGCGAGGGCGACGGGCGCGGCAGTTACGTGGTCCGCTTCGACCGGTTCGCGCTGACCGTCGGCGAGATCCTCACGGCGATCACACCGCTCTCCGAGGTCCAGGACCTGCACATCGACGAGCCGGCGATCGAGGACGTGGTGCGCCGCGTGTACGCCGGGGAGTTGGTGCTGTGACCGGCTATCTGGCTCTGGCCCGGGCCTCCTGGCGGGCGCTGACGACCTACCGGCTGGGCTTCGTGCTGGGCCTGTTCGGGCAGGTGTTCCAGATGGTCGCGCTGCTCGCGGTGTGGCGCGTGCTGCTGCGCGAGGGGCACGGCTTCGGCGGGTACGGCTGGGCGCAGATCAAGGCGTACCTGCTCGTCGCGTTCGGCACCGGCGCGCTGATGAGCACGTTCGGCGACTGGGGCATGGCGAACCGCATCCGTAGCGGGATGGTCGCGCTCGACCTGACCCGGCCGGTCGACTACCAGGGCGCGCAGTTGGCCTCCGCGGCCGGCAGGATCGGCGCGGAGCTGGTCGCGACCGGCGTGGTCGCGCTCGGCGTCGTCGCGCTCACCGGCAGCGTGGCAACCCCGGAACCAGGTCAGGCGGTGCTGTTCGCGGCGAGCGTGCTGCTGGTCATCCCGATCAAATTCAGCATCGTGTATCTCAGCACGATGCTCTGCTTCTGGACGGAGAACTACAACGGCGTGATCTGGCTGCGTACCGGGGTGGCGAACCTGATGTCGGGTGCGCTGGTACCCCTGTCGTTCTTCCCGGGCTGGCTGCACAGCACGGCCCTGGCCCTGCCCTTCGCGAGCACCACCTCGAGTCCCGCCCTGATCTACCTCGGCCAGGCGCACGGCGCGGGCGCGGCCCGGCTGCTGGCCATCCAGCTCGTCTGGGCCGTGGCACTCATCTTCGGTAGCCGCCTCGTCTGGCGTTGGGCGATCCGCCAGCTCACGGTGCACGGAGGCTGAGATGCGACGGACGCTCTGGCTGTACCGGCGCTGCCTCGGCGCGCACATCCGCGCGGTACTCGAGTACCAGTCGGATTTCTGGCTCCTGGTCGTCGCCGGCCTGCTCGGCCCGCTGTTCGGGCTCGCCTTCCTCGGCGTGCTGTTCTCCCGGATACCCTCGATCGACGGCTGGACGCTGCCCGACGTGGTCGCGATGTATTCACTCATCTCGATTGCCGAGGGCGCCGGCGCGCTGCTGATCGACGGGGCGTGGGCGCTGCCGTTCATCATCAACCAGGGCGAGCTGGACTACGCGCTGGCCCGGCCGTACCCGGTTGTGCTCCAGTTGACGAGCGGCACGTTCGGCTTTCATGGCCTCGGCTCGCTGGTGACCGGCGTACCGCTGCTCGTCTGGGCGCTGTCCCGGGCCGGCGTGCACTGGACGGTACCCACAATCGCGCTCGGCCTGGTGCTGCTGGTCTCCGCGATCGGCGTGAAGTTCGCGATCGTCATCGCCAGCAACGCAGTCTGCTTCTGGGTGCCCGGCCCGTTCACGTTGTTCGCCGGCGCCGTGTACCAGGTCGGCGAGCTGGCCCGCTTCCCGATCACGGTGTACGGCACGGTGCTGCGCGTGGTGCTCATCGGCATCATGCCGTACGCCCTTGTGAGCTTCTTCCCGGCGACGGCGGTGCTGCACCGCGGCCACCTCGCCTGGGTCGGCCTGTTGACCCCGCTCGTCGCCGCCTGCTGCGTCGGCCTCGCCCTGCTGATGTTCCAGTCCGGCCTGCGCCGCTACGAAAGCTCCGGTCACTAACCGCGCCGCGCCGCCCGCCCCCGAGGCCCCGGCCCTGCCCCAAGATCCCCGCAACTTCATTGAAGTTGCGGGGTTGGGACCGCCCCAACACCGCAACTTCAATGAAGTTGCGGCCCGTGGGCGGTGATCAGGGTGAGCGGCACAGCCAACTCCTGCGCGGCGCAGGCCCGGCGCGCCGCCTCCACCAGAGCCGCCGCCTTGAGCTGCGCCTCGGCCCGCTCGTCGGCGACCTGGGAGAGGGTCACCACGCCGCCGCCGACGCCGATCGTCATGCCGGTACCGCGGGCCACGATGGTGCGGATGACGACCGCGAGGTCCGCCTCGCCGGAGAGGCTGAAGTAGCCCAGGGCGCCGGAGTAGACGCCGCGCGGGTCGTGCTCGACCTCATCGATGATCTGCATCGTGCGCAGCTTCGGCGCACCCGTCATCGAGCCGGCCGGGAACGCGGCCCGTACCGCCGCCACGGCGCCCGTACCGGGGGCGAGCACTCCGGTCACCGTGCTCACCAACTGGTGCACGGTCGGGTACGACTCCACCGCCATCAGCTCCGGTACCGCGACGGTACCCAGCTCGCACACCTGACCCAGATCGTTACGGAGCAGGTCGACGATCATCAGGTTCTCCGCGAACGTCTTCGGATCCTTGCCGAGGCGCTCCCGCAGCACAGCATCGGCGTACGGGTCGGGGTGCCGGGGCAGGGTGCCCTTGATGGGCCGCGCCTCGACCGTCCCATGTGGACCGACGCGCAGGAAGCGCTCGGGCGAGCTGCACAGCACGGAGGTACCGGGTACCCGCAGGAAGGCGGCGTGCGGCGCGGGGTTGGTACGCCTGAGGTGGCGGTAGAGCTCGGTGTGGCGCGCGGTGCACGTGAACGCGAGGCGGTAGGTGAGGTTCACCTCGTACGAGTCGCCCAGGTGCAGGTGACGCTGTACGATCGCGAACGCGCGCGCGTACCCGTCATCGTCCATTGTGGACACGATCGGCGACATCGTACCGTCGCGGGAGGGCGGGTCGGCGCGGCGGGTCGCCCGTACCCGCGCCGTCGCCTCGCGCAGCCACGCGCGCGCCGCGGGCTCCTCCCCCTGCCGGGCGAGCGCGGCCGCGTACACCCGCCGCGCGTCATGGTCGAAGGCGAGGAACCGCTCGACGTAAAGGAAAGCGGCGTCGTCGAGCTCGTACCCGAGGTACCCCAGGTATCCGCCGTGGAATGGGAACGGCGCCTGCCCCGGATCGACGGCGCGCTCGCGTACCCCCGCCGCCAGGCGCTCGAAGATTCGCGGCGCGGTCAGCACATGTCCGCGCGGCCCCTCGGGCGCGCCGAGGTAAGAGAACCGCCGCTCCCCCGGGCGCGCGTCGGCGCTGTCCAGCCAGCAGGTGTACGGCTGGTGCGCGTAATGCGCCACGAACACGTCCTCGGGGTCCCGCCACGGCGCCTCCCGAACGAGCAGCCTTGCCCGCCCGGCGGACCGAGGCGCCGCCGATCGGGGCGCAGGCGATCGAGGTGCGCCAGGGTTGGCGAGGAGGAAGTTGGCGAGCAGTTGGCGGCCGTGCGTGCTGGCCACCGACTCCGGGTGGAACTGCACGCCGTGCAGCGGGCGCTCCCGGTGGCGCAGGGCCATCACCGTGCCGTCCTCGGCCCGCCCGGCGACCTCCAGCGCCTCGGGCATCCGGGTCACCGCGAGCGAGTGGTACCGGACCGCCCGCAGCCCCTGTGGCAGGCCCGCGAGGACTCCGCGCGCGTCGTGCTCGATCGTGCTGACGTACCCGTGCCGGGGCGGTACGGCCGTCACGGTGCCACCGAACGCGACCGCGATCGCCTGGTGGCCGAGGCACACGCCCAGCAGCGGCAGTCGGGTACCGGCGATCAGCTCCAGGCAACCGGGGGCGGCATGCGGGTGGCCCGGCCCGGGAGAGACAACGATGTGGGTGAATTCGCGGTCGATCTGCTCGGTCGGGTCGAGGGCATCGCCCAGCACCACGACCGGCGGTACCCCGGTGACCTGCCCGATGAGCTGGTACAGGTTGTAGGTGTAGGAGTCGTAGTTGTCGACGAGCAACACGCGCGGCGGCACACCCGATCGTATCCGTTCGTACCTGTCGCCATTGCGACTCCCAGTATCCCGGCCCTACCGTGTGCGCTCCTCGTAACCGTAAGTAGTAGCACGAGGTCACCGGCTGGAGGACCTAGGATGACCAATCGCACGCAACACCTCCCCGAGATCCAGGTGCCGGGGATGCGGCTGGGCCGCAACATCGACCACGACGAGCGCAGCAAGGCCTTTCCCGCGATGGTCGCGCCGCTGCGGACCGTCCGCCACGAGCGCCACTGCCCGCCGTTCGACCAGGGCCAGCTCGGTAGCTGCACCGGCAACGCGATGGCCGGCGCACTGATGACCGACCCGCTGTTCAAGGACGGCCGCGACCTGACCGAGACGGACGCGGTCGAGCTGTACTCCGAGGCGACCCGGCTGGACCGCTACCCCGGCGTGTACCCGCCGGACGACACGGGCTCCTCCGGGCTCGCGGTGGCCAAGGCGGCTCGGCGCGCCGGGTACATCTCCTCGTACCGGCACGCGTTCGGCCTGCACCAGGCGCTCGGCGCACTGGTGGTCGGCCCGGTGATCACCGGGGTGAAGTGGTACAGCAGCTTCGACAACCCACAGTCCACAGGGGAGGTTCGGCTCGACGACGGCGCGTACGTCCGGGGCGGCCACGAGATCGAGGTCAACGGGATCGACGTGGAGAACCACCGGGTGTGGTGCGTACAGTCCTGGGGCCCGACGTGGGGCGGCCTCGGCGACGGTACCTTCTGGCTGAGCTGGGAGACCTGGGACGCGCTGCTGCAGGACCAGGGCGACGTCGTACAGCTGCACATCTGATCCGCACAACTGATCTGGGCAGAGAGCCGGGGCGCCGCACGGGATGGCGGCGCCTCGGTGTGCGCGCGGTGTGCTGGGTCAGCCCCAGGTGAAGCCGACCCGGCGGTACTGCGGGGGCGGCTGTCGTCGCCGTACCGGCAGCGCGATCAGCGCGCCGACCGCGAACCCGACCACATGCGCGAGGTATCCGACCGAGCCGGCCGAGGAGACCGCGATGCCCGAGGCGTACACCCACTGGAGCACGAACCACGCGCCCAGCACGAGCCAGGCCGGCAGGCGTAGCGGTATGAACAGCAGGATCGGCACGAGACTCCAGACCCGCGCGCCCGGATACAACACCAGGTACGCGCCGAGCACGCCGGCGATGGCACCGGACGCGCCGATGAGCGGAACCCCGGAGTTGGGGTTGGCCAGCGCGTAGCCGTAGCTCGCCGCGTAACCGCAAATCAGGTAGAACAGCAGGTACTTCAGCCGGCCGAAGCGGTCCTCGATGTTGTTGCCGAAGACCCACAGGAACAGCATGTTGCCCAGCAGGTGCAGCCAGCCGCCGTGCAGGAACATCGAGTACAGCACGGAGAGTGCCGGAATCTTGTGGTAGCTCGGGCGGGTGGCGACACAGGCCGGCCCGCTCTGCGTGTTCTCCACGGCGCCGGAGGCCACGACGGGCGACGCCGTGTCGTGCACCAGCTCGTGCGGTATCGCCGCGTACCGGTCGAAGAAGGCCGCCTGCTGGCACACCTGGCCCGGCGTGGCCGTCGCGACGCTGCGCGAGGCGGGCGTGAGCAGGAAGACGATGACATTCACTGCGATCAACGCGTACGTCACCCAGGGCGTCTTGCGG
This sequence comes from Rugosimonospora sp., assembly GCA_051986465.1. Lineage (GTDB taxonomy): Bacteria > Actinomycetota > Actinomycetes > Mycobacteriales > Micromonosporaceae > DATEJJ01. The sequence goes on along the minus strand of JBPYFB010000152.1, from coordinate 32,890 downwards.
ATCGGGTTGACGTCGTGAACCGGAATCACCACAGCTGATTGGTACCCTACCGGAGCGCGCCGCGCACGTCAGAAAGCCAGATCGGGTACGGATATCTTGTCGAACCCTGCCGACCGGTAGGCCCGCTACCCGTCCGCGATCTCCACGAGCGCGTCCACCACGCGCCGGTACCGCCGGTACCGCGCGGTCAGTTCCGCCGCGCGGGACGGGTCCGGCTGGTACCCGCGCACCACCCGTACCGTCGCCGCGGTCGCCTCGTCCAGGTCGTCGTAGACCTTCGCGCCGACCCCGGCGAGCACCGCCGCGCCCCGGCTGCCCGCCTCGATCGCGTCGGTCACCTCGATCGGCGTGCCGAGCGCGTCGGCGAGCATCTGGCTCCACAGTGGACTTCGGGCGCCGCCGCCGCACAGCCGGGCCGGCCGCTCCCGTACGGGGAATGCCTCGCCCAGCGCCTCGGTGTGCCAACGGTGGTTGAACACCACTCCCTCCAGCACGGCGTGCAACAGGTGACCGCGGGTGTGCCAGCCGCGCAAGCCGGCGAAGGCGGCACCGACTCCGGCGCCGTGCGGCGACCCGTACAGGAACGGGAGGTACACCGGCCCGTCGCCCTCGCCGCGGGCGGTCTCAGTGACGGCGGCCTCGGCGATCGCGGCCTCGTGCGCGGGCAGCCCGCCCGAGTCCCACGGCCCGAACTGGCGCACCGCCCACTCCAGGTTCGAGGCGCTGCTCGGCGACGTCGACATGTGCAGCCACTGCCCCGGACGCACGAACGTACGCGCCTGCCAGCGCACGTCCGCCACCGGCCGCGCCGCCACCACCTGGTTGATGCTGAAGGTACCCATGACGATGGAGAGTGCGCCGCTCGCCAGCGCGCCGATGCCCACCGCCGCCGCGTCCACGTCGTGCGCCCCGGTCACCACCGGGGTGCCGGCACGCAGCCCAGTGAGCTCGGCCGCCTCCGGTGTCACCGCACCGGCGACCGCGGCACTGTCCACAATGGGCGGAAGCAGGCGGGTCAGCTCCGCGAGGTCGAACAGCTGCAGGACCTCGGGCGACCAGGTCTGGGTGTGCACGTCGGTGCAGAAGGCGCTGGCCTCGCTCGGGTCGGTGGCGAGTTCGCCCGTCAGGCGAAGCCGCAGCCAGTCCTTGCAGAACAGCAGGTGCGCGGCGCGATCGAGGGCCTGCGGCTCGTACTCGCGCAGCCAGGCCAGCAGCGGTGCCGGGCTGTACGCGACGGGTACCTGGCCGGTCAGCTCCAGGGCGCGGCGACCCATCTCGCCCGTGGACATCCGCTCGGCCTGCCCGTACGCGCGCGAGTCGGTGGCGAGGATCGCCGGGCGTACCGGCCGCCCCGCCGCGTCGACGAGGTGCACACCGTCGTTGTGCCCGCACAGCCCGACCGCGAGTACCGACGCCGGATCCACGCCCGCCCGCGCGATACAGCTCCGGATCGCCTGCGCGGTCTGTACCCACGCCTCGTCCATGTCGCGCTCCTGCCACCGGGGGCGCGGCGACACGGTGCGGGTACCGGCACCGGCGACCGCGAGTTCCCGGCCGGACACGTCGAACAGCGCGGCCTTGGTGACGGTCTGCCCCGCGTCAACCCCAAGCAGATACCCAGTCACGTCCAGCCCAACTCGGTGGCGTTGACGGCGTGGGCGACCCGGCCGGTGCGGGCGTACTCCAGCACCGCCGTGGCGACCAGTCGCGCCGAGGTCCGGTTGGTGTCCTCGGTATCGCCACCGAAGTGCGTGGTGAACGTCGCGTTGTCCAGTTCGCGCCAGGGGCTGTCGGGCGGCAGCGGCTCCTCGTCGAACACGTCGATCCCGGCGCCGGCGATGGCGCCCTCGCGCAGCACGGCCAGCAGGGCGCCGGAGTCGACGAGCCGGCTGCGGGACACGTTGATGAAGTACGCGTCGGGGCGCATCAGCCGCAGCTCCCGCTCGCCGATGAACCGGTCGGTCTCCGGCGTGTGCCGCGCCTGTACCACCACGAAATCGGCGGTCGCGAAGACTTCGTCCACTGTGGACGCCCGTAGCACACCGGCCGAGGCGAGCGCCGCGTCACTCGCGTACGGGTCGTACGCGAGCAGCCGGCAGCCGAAGCCGGACAGCCGGCTGCTGAACGCCTTGCCCACATGCCCGAAACCGACCATGCCGACGGTACGGCCGGCCACCTCGATCCGGGCGCCCGGGAACTCCTTGCGCCACCCGCCCGACTTGACGCTCGCGTCGGCGCGGGCCACGTTGCGCGCCTCGGCGAGCATCAGGGCCAGCTGCAGCTCGGCGACGGCTCCGGCGTTGCGCCCGTGTGCCGGTACCACCCCGATCCCGCGCTCGGTGGCGGCGGCGACGTCCACGTTCTCCAGCCCGGCCCGCGCCACGGCGACCAGGCGCAGTTGCGGCGCGGCGGCCAGCACCGCCTCGCCGACCGGCGCGAAGTGCAGGCAGAGCGCGGCGGCACCGGGTACCGCCGCGAGCAGCTCGGGCGGGGCGGGTACCGCGTTGGCCCCAGCGCGCTCCATCACCTGCTGTGCCGCGTGCTGCTCGCCCTTGCTGCCGCCCAGCGGGATGCCACGCAGCGACACCAGCCCGTCAGCGCCTCCGCCGTTCTGCTCGGCGCGGAACGCCTCCTCATAGCTGGCGGCCGGAATGAACTCGTCGCCGACGACCAGGATCTCAAGCGCACTCATGGAATGACTTGTATCTTCCTTCCGATGCCGGCCGCGAACTGGTCCAGCGCCTTAGGGTAATCCGCCAGCGGGAGCCGGTGGCTGATCAGCACGTCCGGCTGTAACACGCCCTCCACGAACAACTCCGCGGCCCGCTCGTAGCTGTGCAGTACGGCCATGGAGCCGGTAATGGTGATCTCCTGGTTGTAAATGCGGTACGGCTCGATCGTGGCCCGGGTCGCGTAGTCGGCGACGCCGAACTGGAGGAAGGTGCCGCCCTTGCCGACCCGCCCCAGCCCGTCCTGGATCGCCATGGCGTTGCCGGTGGCGTCGATGACCACGTCCCAGCCGCGTGGCCGGGTCAGCTCGTCGGCGGAGGTGGCGGCGCCGGAGCAGCCGAGCCGCCGCGCGGTCGTCAACCGCTCCGGGTTGAGGTCGACGACGTCGACGGTTGCCGCGCCGGTACGCTTCGCCAGTTCCAGCATCATCAGCCCCATCGTGCCGGAGCCGTAGATGAGCACGTGCGTGGCGAGTTGGTTGCGCAGCACGTCGTATCCGCGTACGGCACAGGACAGCGGCTCGATCAGCGCGGCGTCCTCGATTCGTACGTGCTCGGGCAGCCTCACGCAGTTGCCGGCCGGCGCGAGCGCGTACTGGGCGGCCCCACCCGCGGTGGTCACCCCGATCGCGGCCCAGCGCTCGCAGAGGTTGTTCCGGCCACGCCGGCAGTAGTAGCACTCGTGGCAGAACAGCGACGGATCGACGGCGACCCGGTCGCCCTCGCGCACCTCGTCAACGAGACTGCCGACCGCCACCACCCGGCCGGCGAACTCGTGCCCCGGTACCACCGGCAGGGTCGGCGCGAACTCACCCCGCCGGATGTGCAGGTCGGTACCGCAGATGCCGCAGGCCGCCACCTCGACGACGACCTGCCGGGGGCCCGGGCTGGGATCGTCCACAGTGGTCACCTCGACCGCTCCGGGCGCGCTGATCACCGCGGCTCTCATGCACAACTCCTAAGAAAGCGGGCCCGGGCCCGGCGTACCACCTCGTTACCACTGTCTAGCACCACTGAAACGAATCACGCTCACCGGCATCAACCAGTTGGTGGATCGCCGAAATCCACCGTGCCCGTACCGGGACGTAGCTGGCCAGTCGACGCGGCGAAGCCGCCGGCACGGGACCGTATTAGTCATGGATGTCATCGAGGTGAGCAACCTCCGCAAACGGTACGGCGACAAGGTCGCTGTGGACGATGTCTCGTTCACCGTCACACAGGGTGAGATCTTCGGAATCCTCGGGCCGAACGGAGCCGGCAAGACCACGACCGTCGAGTGCCTCAGTGGCCTGCGCGCGCCGGACTCCGGCACGGTACGGGTACTGGGTTTCGAGCCGCGCCGGGACCGGACGCGCATCCGCGAGCAGGTCGGCGTACAGCTGCAGGAGAGCCAGCTGGCTGACAAGATCAAGGTACGCGAAGCGCTGGACCTGTACGCCTCCTTCTACCGCCGCCCCGCCGACTGGCGCTCGCTCGCCGACGAGCTCGGCCTGACCGAAAAGCTGGAGAGCCGCTACGCCGCGCTCTCCAGCGGCCAGCGCCAGCGGCTGTCCATCGCGCTGGCCCTGATCGGCGAGCCGCGGGTGGCCATCCTCGACGAGCTGACCACCGGCCTCGACCCGCAGGCGCGCCGCGACACCTGGCAACTGATCGAGCGGATTCGCGACCGGGGCGTGACGATCGTGCTGGTCACCCACTTCATGGAGGAGGCCGAGCGGCTGTGTGACCGGCTTGCGCTCATCGACGCCGGTCGGGTCGTGGCCAGCGGCTCGCCCGCCGCGCTGGTCGAGAAGATCGGCGCCGAGCAGCGCATCCGGTTCCGGCCCTCCGCGCCAATCTCCGACGAGGTTCTGCTCGATCTGCCCGAGGTGACCGGGGTGAGCCGGCACGGCGACCAGATAGTGATCACCGGTACCGGCAACGTCCTGCACGCCGTCACCTCGCTGCTGGCCCGCAAGCAGATCATCGCCGCCTCGCTCCGCGTCGAGCAGGCCAGCCTCGACGACGTCTTCGTCAAGCTGACCGGGAGGTCGCAGTCATGAGCTTGTTCCGCAAAATGACCGCCGTCGAGATCAAGGTGCTGCTGCGCGAGCCGATGGCCGTCATCTTCGGCATCGCGTTCGGCCCGTTCCTCGTCGCCGTACTGGGCAGCATCCCGGCATTTCGGGAGCACAACCCGGCGCTCGGCGGTGCCCGCGTCATCGACCTGTACACGCAGATCTGCATCGCGTTCGTGCTCGCGATCACCGGCGTGTCGCTGGTGCCGTCGACGCTCGCGATCTACCGCGAACGGGGCATCCTGCGCCGCATGTCCACCACTCCGGTACCGCCGAGCCGGCTGCTCGCCGCGCAGCTCGTCGCCGGCCTGGCCACCGGGGGTGCGGCGATCGTCGCGCTGATCGCGGTCGCGAGCCTGGCATTCGGCGTCGCGCTGCCCCGCCAGCCCTTCGGATACCTGCTCGCCCTCCTCCTCGCCGCCGGCTCGGTGTTCGCCCTCGGCCTGGTGGTCGCCGCGGTGGCGCCCAGCGGCAAGGCCAGCGCCGCCATCGGCCAACTGCTGTTCTTCCCGCTCATGTTCTTCTCCGGGCTGTACACGCCGGTCGAGGTGATGCCGTCGGTACTGCGCCGGATCAGCGACCTCACCCCGCTCGGCGCCGGCGAGCACGCGCTGCGTGAGGCGGCCACGGGTGCCTGGCCACACGCCTCGCTTCTGGCAGTTATGGCCGGCTACCTGGCACTCTTCTCGGTAGCGGCGGCACGCCTGTTCCGCTGGGAGTGAGGGGCCAGGCCATGGCGGTGGATGTCGGGTGGCAGCATCCGGAGGTGTTCGGGCGGGCCCGATGGCTGACGCGTGGGGTGCGGTTGGTGCCCCACGCGGCGCTCGCCGTCTCCGCCGTGCTCGACGTGCTCTGGGCACCGCACGCGCAACTGCCCGGCACCATGGCGCTGGTGGGCGTCGCGGCGCTCTGGCTCGTGGTCCCGCTCGTTCCACAATGGACGGACAAGGGCGCGCTGCAGGCGGTGTACTTCGTGGGACTCCTCGGACTGGCGCTGGCGCTGGTGCTGCGCAGCCCGGTCTTCGGGTACTTCGCGTTCAGCGGGTACCTCCACACGATGCAGTGCCTGCGCGGGCGCTGGCGCCTCGCCGGTGTGCTCGCCACCGCCGCACTGCTGTCCTTCTCCCAGATCGGCGGTACCGCCGCCCTGACCGCCGCCGCGTGGCCCTCGCTCATCGTGGTGACTCTGTTCAACGCCGCCGTCGCTGGGGCGGTGACGATCCTGAGCTGGATCGCAGCCGACCAGACCGAGGCGCACAAGCGGACAATCGGCAAACTCGAGTCGACGATGGCGGAAAACGCCGGCCTGCATGCGCAGCTGCTCGCCTCGGCGCGTGAGGCGGGGGTACACGACGAGCGCGAGCGGCTGGCCCAGGAGATCCACGACACCCTGGCCCAGGGCCTGATCGGGATCATCACGCAACTTCAGGCGGCGGAGACCGGGAGCGACGCCGAGCGGCGCCGCCACCTCGACACCGCCGCGCGGTTGGCCCGGGAGAACCTGTCCGAGGCGCGCCGTTCGGTGCGCGCGCTGCGGCCAGAGGCGCTGGCGGAGGCGACCCTGCCCGAGGCGCTGTCCGCCGTGGTGGCGCGGTGGTCGGCGGATGCGGGGGTACCTGCGCAGCTGACCACCACCGGCACCGCCCGCCCGATCCATCCGGAGCTGGAGGCGTCCCTGTTGCGTACCGCCCAGGAGGCACTGGCCAACGTCGCCAAGCACGCGGAAGCCGGGCGGGTCGGGCTCACACTGTCCTATATGGACGATGTGGTATCCCTCGACATCCGCGACGACGGGCGCGGCTTCACACCCGAGGAACCGCCGCGCCCACACGACGGCGAGGGCGGCTTCGGCCTGACCGCGATGCGCCAGCGGCTGCGACGGGTCGCCGGTACCCTCGCTATCGAATCCGAGCCGGGCGCCGGTACGGCCGTATCCGCCAGCGTCCCAGCCATCCCCGCAGAGGTGACGGCGTGACGATCGCTGTGCTGATCGTGGACGACCACCCGATCGTACGGGACGGGTTGCGCGGCATGTTCGAGAGCGAACCCGGGTTCGAGGTGGTCGGCGAGGCGAGTACCGGTACCGAGGCGGTCACGCTCGCCGAGGCGCTGCGGCCGGACGTGGTGCTGATGGACCTGCGGATGCCGGAGCTGGACGGGGTACGCGCGATCGGCGCGCTGCGGGAGCGGGGGGTACCGTCCCGGGTACTCGTGCTCACCACGTACGACACCGACCGGGACGTGCTGCCGGCGGTGGAGGCTGGCGCCACCGGGTACCTGCTCAAGGACGCGCCGCGCGCCGAGCTGATCCGGGCCGTACAGGCGGCTGCCCGCGGCGAGGCGGTACTGTCCCCGTCGGTCGCCACGCGCCTGCTGGGCCAGGTGCGCTCGCCCGCCCGGGAACCGCTGAGCCAGCGGGAACTGGAGGTGCTCGGGCTGATCGCGCGGGGCTTCAGCAACCGGGACGCGGCCACGAAGCTGTTCATCAGCGAGGCGACCGTCAAGACCCACCTGCTGCACGTGTACGCGAAGCTCGGCGTGAAGGACCGCGCCGCCGCCGTCGCCACCGCCTTCGAACGCGGCCTGCTCACCTCGGGCGGGTAGCCGGACGGTAGCCTCCGGACCATGTGTACGGTTCTGCTCCGGTACGAGCCCCTCGCGCGCTGGCCGATCCTGCTCGCCGCGGTGCGCGACGAGTTCGTCGGGCGTGCCTGGGACCCGCCCGCCACGCACTGGGGCGGTACCCTGCTGGGCGGCCGGGACCTGGTGGCCGGCGGTACCTGGCTCGCGGTCGACACGGGCGTGCCGGCGCTCGCCGCCGTACTGAACGCGCGGCGACTTCCCCTCCCCGAGGACGGCCAGCGCCCGAGCCGGGGCGGCCTGCCGCTGGCGGCGCTGGGCCGGGGCAGCCTGCCCGACCGGGACCAGGTGGCGCGGTACGACGGCTTCCACCTCGTCCGCGCCGCGCCCGACGGGGTGAGCGTGCTGTCCTGGGACGGTACCGACCTGCGCCAGCGACGGCTCGGCCCGGGCGACCACATCGTCGTCAACCGCGGTCCGGACGCGCCCGACGATCCGGTGGTGGCGCACTTCCGGCCGCTGCTCGCCGCGATCCCTTCGGCCGACCCGGCCGCCGGAAAGTCCACTATGGACGCTTGGGGCGACTGGGTCGAGCTCGCCGCCGGTGACGGGCTGGACCCGGGCGCGCCCGGTGCCCTGCTGGTACGCCGGCAGTTCGCCGAGCGGGCGTACGGCTCCACCTCGGTGAGCCTCGTCGCCCTGGCACCCCACGCGGTCCGGTACGACTTCACCGGCTCGCCGTGGGACCGCGACGCGTGGCGCCCCGTACTCCAAACGGAGTAGGCGGCCTGATCCGCGGGAGGGACGACTCGACGGCTGCCGGCCGTACCGTGATGTCATGCCCTTGGCACGGTGGCGCGGCGAGCGCGCGGCGGACCTGGCGATCGTCGCGGTCAGCGCGCTGCTCGCCGGGTTCGGCACCTGGGCCGAGCTGGCCAGGTCGCCGTGGGAGCCGCCGCCCGCAGTCGTCGCGTACGTGCTCGCCTTCACCGCCGCCGCAGCGCTGATGTTCCGGCGGCGGCACGCGGTCGCCGTGGCGCTCGTGGTGCTGGCTCTCGCCTTCGCGTACCACGTCATGGATTATCCCGGCGGCGCGCTGGCCTTCGCCCTGTTCCCCGGCACCTACACGGTGGCCGCCTACGGCCGCACCTGGTGGTCGCTGGCGGTGGCGGCGGCGCTGGCCGTGCTGTCCGGCGTGCCGCCGACGCTGGCCCCGCACGCGGTGTCCTTCACCGATCCCGCCGTGTACGGCCCCGTGATCGGCATGGTCTGCCTCGTCATCCTCGGCGCCAGCGTGCGGCAGCGGCGCCTGGACGCGGAGGAACGGGTGCGCCAGGCACACGCCATGGCAGAGGCCGACCTGCGGCGGCGGATGACCGACGAGCGGCTGCGCATCGCGCGCGAGCTGCACGACGTGCTCGCCCATACCGTCTCGGTCATCGCCGTGCAGGGCGGCCTCGCGCTGGACGCCTTGGATGACAGCCCGGAGGTGGCCCGCGCGGCGGTGCTGGCGATGCGGACCTCCGCGCGCGAGGCCCTGGCCGAGCTGCGCGCCGCGCTCGCCGCGCTGCGCGGCGAGGGGGACGCCGGGACGCTGCCGCAGCCGACGCTGGCGGAGCTGCCGGGGCTGGCCGCCGCGGCACGCGCCGCCGGTCTGGCGGTCGAGCTTGACATTGACGGTACGAGCGGGGTGCCGCCCGCCACCGAGCTGACCGCGTACCGCATCGTGCAGGAGGCGCTGACCAACGCGGTGCGCCACTCCGGCGCGGCCTCGGTGTGGGTACGCCTGTCGCGCGCGGACGGCGCGCTGCGGGTGGAGGTGAGCGACGACGGGCGCGGCCTGCCCGCGGAGACGAGCTCCGGGATGGGGCTGCGCGGCATGCGCGAGCGCGCCGAGTCGCTCGGCGGCCACCTGACGCTCGGCGCGCGCGACGGTGGCGGCGCCCGCCTCCTGGCGGTGTTGCCGTTATAACCAGGGTGCTGCTCGCGGATGACCAGGCGCTCGTGCGTGCCGGGTTCGGTGCGCTGCTCGACCGCACCGACGACCTTGAGGTGGTCGGCGAGGCCGCGGACGGGGTCGAGGCGGGCGAGCTGACCCGGCGAACCCGCCCCGACGTGGTGCTGATGGACGTCCGCATGCCCAGACTGGACGGTATCGAGGCGACGAAGCGGATCTGCGCCGACGCCGATCTCGCCGGTACCCGCGTGATCATCCTGACCACCTTCGAGCTCGACGCGTACGTGTACGCGGCGCTGCGCGCCGGCGCCAGCGGCTTCCTGCTCAAGGACCTCGAGCCGGACGAGTTGCGGCGCGCGATCCGGGTGGTGGCGGCGGGCGAGGCCCTGCTCGCGCCGAGCGTGACCCGGCGCCTGATCGAGGAGTTCGCCGCCCGACCGACCGCCTCCCGCGAGCAGGCGGCGAAGCTGCGCCTGCTCACCGACCGGGAGCGCGAGATCGTGGTGCTCGTCGGGCGTGGACTGACCAATGAGGAGATCGCCGAGCTGCTGACGATCAGCCCGACCACGGTGAAGACGCACGTGTCGCGGGCGATGCTCAAGCTGCATGCCCGGGACCGGGCGCAGCTCGTGGTGTTCGGATACGAGACGGGTCTGGTCTCGCCACCTCGACGGCGATAGCGGCAATAGCACCAATTGCTGGCCTTGTCGGTACTGATCACCAATGGATGTGAGACAAGCCACTATCACTGCGCGTAACTTGCCCCCTCTCCCGAACAGCAGGCAGGGTCAAGGTCCTTCGCCCCGTGTTCCTCCCCCGTACCAGCACATACGGGCTCGACGAAGGGATCCACCGTGCCGAATCACCGGCAGCGCGGCCGGGCTTCGCGCAACCGTCCGTCACTGTGGACACCCACCCACCGGCGGGAGACCCGGAAGCGTCGCGGCAAGGTAGCGATCATCGGCGCCCTGCTCCTCGGTATCGGCAGCGGTGGCGCGGTGTACCTCGATCACCAGCTCGGCTGGCGTACGCACGTGAGCGTGAACCTGACCGCCACGGACGACGGGCGCCGGGCGCAGGCCGCCAACCGGGACTTCAACCGGCTCGGCGCGAGTGCCAGCCCGTCAGCCGGAGTCTCGCCCAGCGCCTCCGCCGCACCGCTCCCCAGCGCCACGACGCGGTCGTCCAGCCCCGCGCCCTCCCCGACCCGGTCCCGCACCTCGGTACCGGCCGGCTGCTCGGCGTACACGGGCAACCAGTTGATCGCGTGCAAGCTCCTCCCGTCGTTCGGCTTCTCGGTGAGCCAGATGAGCCCCCTCGTCAAGCTCTGGAACGGCGAGAGCGACTGGCAGACGAGCGCGACGAACCCCAGCTCCGGGGCGTACGGGATCCCCCAGTCCCTGCCCGGTTCGAAGATGGGAAGCGTCGGCTCGGATTGGCGCACCAACCCGGCGACGCAGATCAAGTGGGGTCTCGGGTACATCAAGGACACGTACGGAACACCGGCACAGGCGTACGCGACCTGGCTGTCGCGCAGCCCGCACTGGTACTGATCCTCCCGCTGCTCAGCTGACCAGGCTGTTCAGGAAGTCCCCCAGCCCGCCGGCGACCCGCCCGAGTATCCCGCCGATGTCCCGCACGACGGTCGCGGCGCCGGTCGGCCGGAAGGCGAGAAAGAAGAGCACGAACGCGCCAAAGAGCCAGGTGAGGACCTTCTTCACCGTCATTGCCGCCCCCAACATTGATCCATCATCGCTGTCTGTGCACAGTCGACTACTCAGCGCGGATATAGTACCCGACCACAGTGGACCGAATCAGCACGATGCGGACTAATCAGAGTGGACAGTAATTCCGGCGCGAAAAGCGCAGCACCCCAGACGTTCACGAGGATCTTTCGCGGACGGTTGGCGATCACCTGGCCGCGCATGATCTCGCTGCCTACTTCCAGCGGAAGTGGATGAAGAGCCGGCCGAAGTTTTGCGAGTCCTTCTCGACTCTGTGGTACAGCGCCTTGATCTCCTTCTGGTCGAGGAAGCGCAGCACCCGCTTCTTGAGCTGGCCCGAGCCCTTGCCGGGGATGATCTCGACCAGCGTCGCCTTCTTCGCGATCGCCTCGTCGATGATGCCGCGCAGCGCACGGTCGATGTCGTATCCGCGGTTATAGATATCGTGCAGGTCCAATTTGAGCTTCATCCAGTCCCTCTCCGTCGCCCCGGCCAGGCGCCGCCCGGCGCCCGCTAGGTACCGCCCGGCGTCGCACAACAGAGGGTAAGGTTCACCCCCTTGCGCCCGGGTGCGCACCCGTCGTCCCATAGACGCATGGCTGCGATCCAACTCGCCGGTATCCGGAAGGTGTACCCGGGCGGGTCGGTCGCGGTCGACGGCATTGACCTCGACATCCGCGACGGCGAGTTCGTCGTGCTGCTGGGGCCGACCGGGTGCGGCAAAACCACCATACTGCGCATCGTGGCAGGCCTGGAGCAGGCGACGTCTGGTCACGTACTGTTCGACGACCGCGTCATGGACTGGGTACCGGCCCAGGACCGTCAGGTCGCCATGGTCTTCCAGGACTTCGCCCTCTACCCCCACCTCACCGTCGCCGACAACATCGCCTTCCCGCTGCGCAGGGAGGTCTCCGACGACGCCGTGATCGCCGCGCGGGTGGCCGAGACGGCGCGGCTGGTCGGCGTCGAGGAGCAACTGCGCCGCCGCCCGGAGCAGCTCTCCGGCGGCCAGCGGCAGCGGGTGGCGATGGCCCGCGCGATCGTCCGCCGGCCGTCGACGTTCCTGCTCGACGAGCCACTGTCCAATGTGGATGCTGCGGTACGGGCGGAGCTGCGCACCGAGATCGTCGCGCTCGCGCACCGCCTGGGCGTGTCGGCTCTGTACGTGACGCACGACCAGACCGAGGCGATGACGATGGCCGACCGCATCGCGGTGATGCGCCAGGGTCGCTTCGAGCAGATCGGGCCGCCCGCCGAGGTGTACGGCGACCCGGAACGGCTGTTCGTCGCCGCCTTCGTCGGTACCCCGCGCACCAGTCTCCTGCAGGCCGCCGTGTACGCGCGTGGCCCACAGGCCGTCGTCGACTTCGGCGAGCAGATACTCAGCGTGCCCTCGGACGACCCGCGGGCGAAGTTCCTCGCGTCGCACCACACCCAGCGGGTGACGGTCGGCATCCGGCCCGACGCCCTGCACCTGGTCGCCGACGACACCGAGGGCGCGCTGCACGGCACGGTCCGCCAGCTCGAGCATCTGGGCAACGAGGTGCTCGCCCAGATCGACGTCGGCGGCGTACCGACGGCGGTGACCCAGAGCCAGTTGGAACTCCCCGACGCACCGGGCGCGCTGAGCGAGGCGATCGCGCAGGAGCCGGTACACCACACCGGCGCCGAGACATTGCGGAACACGCTGTCCCGACTGGTACCGCACGCGCAGGCCGATACGCCCCCCGCGACGGCGCGCACGAAGTACGGCTTCTACCCGGTGTACGACCCGGAGACCTCGGCCGCGCCACCGCCGGGCGGGCGGCTCGCCGTACGGATACCGCAGCCCGGCCCGGTACCGCGCCTCGGCTCGGTGGTCGCGGTCGGCGTCAACCTCGACATGGTGTTCCTCTTCGACCACGACGGGGCGCGGATCCGGCTGGCCGAGCGGACCGCACCCCGGTCCCACTAGAAGTCCTACTGGCAGGCGAGCGTGAGCGCCTGACAGATCTTCGCGTACCGGCCGGCATCCGGCTCGCACAACAGTTGGACGGTCAGGCCGCGGTACTCGGCCCACAGCTCGTACGGGCGCCGGGCGCGTGCCAGCCCGCCGGCGAGCACGACGACCGGTACGGCGAGGGCGACGCCGGCGCCAATCCAGCCCGCGGTGCTGAGGTGCCGGGCGACCAACAGGATGCCCACGGCAACGACACCGGAGGTGAGCGCCGCGCCCTTGACGGTCGGACCGCCCAGGCTACGTACGGTGCGCGGCCGGCGCAGGTGCGCGATCGCGTACCGCCGGCCGGACACCACGAGCCAGGTATCTGTCACGCAGGTCGCACCGTCGCGGTAGTAATAGGTCACTGGCGTACGGGTCGGATCATGGGTACGATCCACGCTTATCTCCTCCTGCTCGTAGGCGGGCCGGTGTGGAGTCTTTACAGCGGCATCCGGTGGCAGCCGGGTGCCGCTGTTTGTTGTGCCAGCGTGGTGCGACGCGCCGTGTAGGTCGTCCCCGGCGCGCCGCACCGGGCACCCTCTCATTGTCAGTGAGCCAGCTTCCGAAGGGAAGGGTGTCCATCTGCTAGATGGCAGATCGGCACGCGGCATACTCTTAGGCGTCGATTGCCGGCGGGAAATTACGAGCTGCTGCGGGCAATGAACAACAAGTAACTCCGACTATTCGCTAATTCGATCTCATCACGAGCATTTGGTACCGTTGCCCTTTCGTGATCTCGCCAGTCACGCTAGGTTGAGACCGCTGATCAGTACACAGTCGACCAATCCCGGGCGACACTGGTCAGCGCCGCCGAATCGCACCGGGCGGGCATCGCACAGGCGGTGACCGTCAGCGAACCGGGGACCCAAGTTCCTCGGGGTGAATCCGCGCAAGCGGTAGGGCGATCTTCCCGCCCGAACCCGTCAGCTAACTCGGTAGGCGGCGAAGGACCCGAACGGTCGGGCCTTCAGGGGAAGAAGGGGTCTAACACTCTTGCGCACCGCGCGAAAGCTGTTGCGCGCTGTACTCCTGGGAACCCTTGCGACCGCGATCTTGGCACCAGCCTCGGCCGCGTACGCGAGTCCGTCTGCGGGCAGCCTCCAGCAGCAGATCGACGCACAGAACAACGCCCTGGAAAAGGTGGTCGAGGACTACAACAAGACCACCATCCTCCTGCAACAGGGACAAGCCGCGCAGGCGAAGATGCAGACTCAGCTGCAGACCCAGCAGGCGGAAGTGGACAGCGCCGCAAAGGACGTCGGGCAACTGGCGGTCGCGGCGTACGAGGGTGGCCGGCTGAACGGAGTCAACGCACTCCTGTCGGCTGGCACGCCACAGGCGTTCATCGACCAGCTCACCTCGCTCAACCAGGTGGCGCGTACGCGCAGCCACGAGCTGGCCGGCTACCGGCAGGCCAAGAACGCGTACCTGGCCGACAAGGCCAAGCTCGACCAGCAGGTCGCCGCGCAGTCGGCGCATCGCGACCAGCTCGCCACTCAGAAGACGCAGATCAACGCGCAGCTGGCGAAGCTGCACACGCTGATGGTCCAGGCGGGTACGGCCAACAAGGTCAGCGGGCCGACCGCGCCACCGAAGAGCACGAGCGTCCCGTACGTCGCCGGTAAGGCGGGCATCGCGGTCAAGTTCGCGTACTCCCAGATCGGCGCCAAGTACGTCTACGCCGCGGCGGGACCGTACAGCTCCGGGTACGACTGCTCGGGGCTGACGATGGCGGCGTGGGCGAAGGCGGGCGTGTCGCTGCCGCACAACGCCGCGATGCAGTGGGACGCTATCTCGCACATCAGCCGCAGCCAGCTCCAACCCGGCGACCTGGTGTTCTACAACAGCCTCGGGCACGTCGCGATCTACGTGGGTAACGGACAGGTCATCCACGCACCGCACACCGGAACCACGGTTCAGTTGGCCAGCATCAACATCGACACGCTGTACGGCTACGGCCGACCAAGCTGATTCCCCCCGCTCGATGGAGGCTCTCCCCTGCGCCCTCCACCGGCGAGATCGAACCCCCGGCGTGCCCCCCGCCGGGGGTTCGATCCTTTTCGGTGCCAGGATCGCCGCATGACCTGGGACCCGGGGCAGTACCTCAAATTCGCCGACGAACGGGCACGCCCCTTCGCGGACCTGATCGCGCGGGTGCGGGTACCCGACGCGCGCGAGGTCGTGGATCTCGGCTGCGGGCCGGGCAACGCCACCGCGACGCTGCCGGCGATCTGGCCCGAGGCGCGGGTGCGCGGAGTCGACTCGGACCCGGCGATGGTGGCGGCGGCCAGTGCGCTCGCCGGTCCCCGGCTCTCCTTCGCGCTCGGCGACGTACGCGACTGGCGCCCCGACGCTCCGGTCGACGTCATCGTCTCCAACGCCGTCCTCCAGTGGGTACCCGGCCACGTCGAGATGCTGCCCGGGTGGATGGCGGCGCTGCGGCCGGGCGGCGCGCTCGCCTTCCAGGTGCCCGCCATGTCCGGCTCCCCCGCCGGCAACGTCTTCACCTCGATCGCCGAGTCGCCGCGCTGGCGGGACCGGCTCGCCGGCATCACGGGACCTACGGTCGGCGCCACCGGCACCGGGACGGTCCGCCCGACCGGGGAGTACGTCACGCTCCTCGGTGACCTCGGGTACCGGGTGGACGCCTGGGAGACCGTGTACCACCACGTGCTCGCCGGGGACGATCCGGTACTGGAGTGGTTCGGCAGTACCGGTCTGCGCCCGTACCTGAACGCGCTCGAACCGGACCAGCGCCCCGAGTTCCGCGCGGAGGTGGCCGTCGCGCTGCGCGAGGCGTATCCGCGACACTCCTTCGGTACGGTCCTGCCATTCCGAAGGAGCTTCGTAGTGGCGTACCGTCCGGGGGCATGACCACGACGAGTAATCAGCTTCGCAACCGGAGCGCGATCGCCCGGGTCCACGGGTGGCACGCCCACCCCGGGGTACGCAGCGACCGCCAGCTCTCCCTCGGCGAGCGCGCCGCGGACCGGCTGCGCAACAGCATGGGATCCTGGGGCTTCGTCTTCGGGGCTCTGGTCTTCCTCGCTGTGTGGATGGCGTTCAACAACAACAGCGGATTCGACAAGTACCCGTTCATCCTGCTCAACCTCGTGCTGAGCTGTCTGGCGGCGCTGCAGGGCGCGATCCTGTTGATCGCCGCGAAGCGCAGCGACCAGGTCGCGGCCGAACTGGCCCAGCACGACTACGACATCGACTCGAAGGCCGAGGCGCTGATCGAGAAGTTGCACGCCGCGTTCACGAAGATGGCGGCGCAGCACGAGGAGCTACACCGCGAGGTTGCCGAACTGCGCGCGCAGCTCACCGCTCAGGCAGCGCCGCCGGTGGGCTGATCCGACAACCCGGCTGATACGACAGCGGCCGGCGTCCACGTCTGTAGTGGACACCGGCCGCTGCCGGATATCTGGGTTTACGCCGCCTGCAGGCCCTCGGCACGGGCGAGCTCGCGCAGCCGGCCCAGTGCCTGGATCTCCAGCTGCCGGATCCGCTCCCGGGAGAGGGAGAAGCGGGAGGCAACCTCGGTCAGCGAGTGCTCCCGGCCGTCCTCCAGGCCGTATCGCGCCCGCATGATGCCGGCCGACCGGTCGTCGAGGTGGCCGAGCAGGCCCTCGATCCGCTGGCGCTCCAGGGCGCCGAGCACGATCTCCTCCGGCGACGGGGAGTCGGTGTCGGCGACCAGGTCGCCCAGGTTGGTGTCGCCGTCGTCACCCACGGGTGTGTCCAGCGACACAGTGTCCTGCGACCACCGGATCAGCTCGTTC
Source organism: Rugosimonospora sp. (assembly GCA_051986465.1). GTDB lineage: Bacteria > Actinomycetota > Actinomycetes > Mycobacteriales > Micromonosporaceae > DATEJJ01. The sequence continues at coordinate 16,080 of JBPYFB010000152.1, read as the reverse complement.
ACCCGGTCCAGCGGTACCCCGAGCGCCGTCGCGATCTGCTCCGGCTCGGGCTCGGAGCCCAGCTCGCGGGTCAGCTGGCGGGCCACGTTACGCATCCGGTTGACGTCCTCGACCAGGTGTACGGGCAGCCGTACGGTGCGCTCCTGCTGGGCGATGGCCCGGCTGATCGCCTGGCGGATCCACCACGTCGCGTACGTGGAGAACTTGTACCCGCGCTCGTAATCGAACTTCTCCACCGCGCGTACCAGACCGGTGTTGCCCTCCTGGATCAGGTCCAACATCGGCATGCCCGACCGCACGTAGCGGCGCGCGATCGATACGACCAACCGCAGGTTGGCCCGAATGAACAGGTCCTTGGCGCGCTCCCCCAAGCTCACCAACCGGCGCAGCTCCGCGTCGGTCACACCCTCTGGGATCTGGTCCTCATCGAGCAGGTGCTCGGCGTACAGACCCGCCTCGATCGCCTTGGCGAGCTCGACCTCACGCGCGGCATCCAGCAGCGGAGTACGGGAGATCTCGTGCAGGTACACACCGACGAGATCGCGCTCTTCGGCTACTTGGTCGGTGCGCAGCACCGGCGTCTCCTTCTCGTCCACCCCTGGGCCCTCCCCCGCTTCTCGCTTATTCACCACTTCGTCCGTCTGCCTTGCTCGCACCGTCTGCCAACTTCGCCGTTCCCCCACGTTTGCCAACTACACAACAGGCGGCTCGGGGCAAAGATTCCGTCTTCGGCCACGGAGGGCAGTCATACCGCCGTGACGACCGACGAGACCTTCACCACTTACTTGACGCATCTGGACCCGTTCAGGTTCGCATGCCCACCTTGGCGTTTGCTGTGAGAAAGCCGTACCAGCCCTGGCAGTGCCTCACCACGTCGTCAACGACCGAATACCCCTGCAACCGCGCCCAGAACACATCTATTCCGTGATCCCGGACGGGCGACCCACCTCTGTGGAGAGCGGCCAGATCGCCTGCACCATAAGCCCGCAAATGCGGACTAATCCATCTACGGGTGTGGCAGGTCTCACCCCGTGGAAGCGTGCGCCCCACCGCGACGGCCGCCGCGTCGTCGCAGCGCGTACCCGCCAATGAGGAGGAAAAGGGCGGCGACAGTGGCCAGCACCGCCCACACCAGCCCGCTCCCTGAACCGCGCTGCGCCGTCGCAGTCAGCGTGGGCCCCGATGGCGCCCCCGCCACCGCGCCCGCGGCGGCCGCGGAGGCCGGCGCGGCGGACTGGTTCGCGGACGCGTTCGCAGACGCCGAGGCCGGTGGCGGCGGGGCGGAACGGCTGGCGGCCGGCGTCGCCGCGGCCGCCGCGCCGGGGACATAGGCATAGACGTGAACCCAGTCCACGTCGAATTCGGTGGGCAGCTTCGTGGCCGAGTCGGGCTCGCCGGTCAGCGGATCTCCGCTGGAGACGGCCCAGCCGATCCATTTGGGCGCGGTCCCCGGATGGTGGTCGGTCAGCTTGACGGCGCCGTCGATGAGGATCCGCAGGAGCCCAGGGCTCCATTCGATCGTGTACGTGTGGAAGGAGCCGCTGTACGCGCCGCCGAAGTCGGTGTGTACCGAGGTCGCCCCGTCGTTGCTCGAGTAGTACACCCGCTCCTGTCCCGGCCGGGGCAGCGTCTCGATGAGCACGTTGTCGTCGGGCGTCTCGTCCGGGGGCCAGAGCGTCGCGTACGCGTCGATCCCCTGCCCGAGCGGGGGCTTCGCGCGGTACTCGAACTTCCCGTACCGCTGGGTGACCTTGTAGCAGGTGACCCCGCCGGTCGCGTAGTTTCGCCCGTTCTTCGGCAGGTACCGCATGCCCAGCCGGAGCATGCCGCCGGCGACGCTGACCTCGTCGGGGGTGTAGTAGCTGTCGGCCGGGCCACCGTGCGGTGAGCCGTACGTGGTGCACTGGCTGGGCAGCGCCGAGCCGGTGAAGTCGTTGGACCACACCGGGCGCCAGCCCGGCTGGGCCGCGGGCGCCGCCGGGTTGACCGGGCTGCCCGCGGGAACCAGCAACGCGAGAACGGCGAGCGTCGCACGTAACGGCATCGGGCCACCGTAGCGGTTCGCGTCAGGGGCCGCTGCCTCCTCCGCCGCGCGCCGCACCCACCGCGAAACCGACCAGCCAGCCCACGAACAATCCATACCCGGAACCGTTCTGGGCCGACTGGAACGCGCCCAGCCAGGTGGCGTGCGACGAAATGAACGCGGTGACGAAAGCCGCCAGGGCGGAGCCGAAGATGAGCGCGGACCAGCCGAGGATGAAACCGCCCGCGCCGCCGGCGACCGCCTTGCCGGCCAGGCTGAGCACCAGGGCCACGAACACCACGAGCAGGATCGCCCGCAGGTCCCGCGAGAGCAGGTCGCGCATTGCCGCGGCGCTGCTGTCCCGGGGGCCGAAGGCCCAGCTGGGCCAACTCAACACGCCCAGGAACCAGCCCCAGACGGTACCGGACTTGGTATGCCGCGCCGCCCATTCAGTAAAGGCCTGGTTCCCGAAGGCGAGTACCAGGATCAAAGTCGCTATCACGCCAGCGCCCGTCGCCGTGCGGGCGCGCCCGAACAGAGCCATGCCCGCAGGGTACGGGCGTTCGGCGCGGATCGATATGGCTGATCGGTGGATCGGTCCGTCCACAGAGGACTAACGCCAGTGCGTACGGACACGCACACGCTGTGCGACGGACTCGGCCATCGGTATGGCTCAATCGGGGCATGGCAACGGTGCAGCAGTTCGCGAACGGCGCGATCAACCCGGTGGCGGGATACCTCGTCGCGTGCACCGGTTCGCTGATCGGCCTGGGCGCCGCGAAGCAGGCGCACGACACCCAGGATCGCGGCCGGCGTACCCGCTGGCTGGTGATCTCGTCGGCGTCGATCGGCGTCGCGTTCTGGCTGATGCACTTCGTGGCGATGCTCGGCTTCGACGTGCCCGACTCGACGGTCCGCTACGAGCCCGGATTGACCGCGTTCAGCGCGGTCATGGCGGTACTCGTGGTGGGCGCCGGGATCTTCACCGCCGGGTACGGACCCCCCTCGGCGGTGCGCGTCGTCCGCGGTGGCCTCGTCACGGGCGCAGGCGTCGCGGCGATGACCTATACCGGCACGGCGGCGATGAGGGTGGGCGGCAGCGTCGGGTACGGCGCGCCGCTCGTCGCCGCCTCGGTGCTGGTAGCGGTCGTCGCCGCGACCGCCGCGCTGTGGTGCGCGACGAACGTCAGCGGCTGGTGGCCACGGGTCGCGGCCGCGGCGGCGCTGGGCGTGGCGGTCACCGGGACGCACTACACCGCGCTTGCCGCGCTGCGCGTGCACCTCCAACACGACAGCGGGCCGGTTGGCGGCGGGGTCGACCTGATCGGCCTGGTACCGCTGGTGATCGTCATCGCCACCGGTGCGCTGCTCGCGCTCGTGTTCATCGCGCTGCAGACGGCTGCGCAGGAGGAGTTCGAGCGGCGCGGGCCGGCCTGGCGCGCCTCGTTTGTCCACATAGGAGAGATACAGCCGCGCGACTGCGGCGTACCGCCCGCCATTGCCGCCGCGCCCGACGCGCCGCACCTCTTCGACGGGTCGCTGCGGTTACGCCGAATCCCGGACTATGAGCGAGGTCGCCAGTACCACCGCCGGATCGATCTCCTCTCCGGCGCTCAGGCTGAGTAGCTGCTGGGCGAGCGTACGGCCGAGCTCGATGATGGGTTGCCGGATCGTGGTCAGCGGCGGCTGGGCGTACTGGGCGAGCTCGAAGTCGTCGAAGCCGACCACCGCGACGTCGTCGGGTACCCGCCGGCCGGCCTGAGCCAGTGCCCGCAGCGCGCCGTGCGCCATGAGGTCGGAGGCGACAAAGACCGCGTCCACGCCCGGGTCGTCCTCCAGCAGCTGCCGCATGCACAGCTCCCCCGACTCCCGGGTGAAGTCGCCGATCGCCACGATCGAGCGGCGTTTCGAGCCGCGCATCTCCGCCCGGTACCCGGTGAGCCGGTCAATGCCCGCGACCATGTCCTGCGGACCGGCGATCGTCGCGATCCGGTTACGGCCGAGCTTGACGAGGTGGCGTACCGCCTCGGCGGCGCCACCAACCGAGTCGACGTCCACGTACGGCACGGTGGACGAGGCGTACGGCCGGCCGTTGACGACCACCGGCAGGCCGGTGCGCTGGAGGGTCATCGGCAGCGGGTCGGCACCGTGCATCGAGGCCATCATCGCGCCGTCCACGTGCCGCGCCATCAGGTACTGCGCGATGCGCTCGTGACTCTCCCGCGAGTTGGCCATCATCAGTACCAGTTGCTGGCCGGCCGCTTCGAGCTCCTGGCTGACGCCCTGCACCAGGCCGGGGAAGAGCTCGTTGTCGGAGAAGACCCGGGTGGCCGTCTCGGGGAACACCAGCGCCATGGAGTTCGTCCGCTGGGTCACCAGGGTGCGGGCGGCGTGGTTGGGCACGTACCCCAGCTCCCGTACCGCCCGCAGTACGCTCTCCCGGATCGCCGGCGCGACGGTGGGCGCGCCGTTGACCACGCGCGAAACGGTCGCCCGGGACACACCGGCACGCAGGGCCACGCCCTCCAGGGTTGGCCGCTGCTGCGTGTTCATGCACCCTCCTCGGTCGGCGACGCGTACCGACAACCAGGATACGACGCCACTGCCCGGGAGAGCGCTCTCCCAGGCAGCCCGTATCGCGCCCGACTGGCTCAGCCATCAAGGGGAGCGCTCTCCCAGCTACCCGGTACGGGCACCATTCCGGCGGCGGTCGGGGTGTGGCGGTGCCGAAATCGCGCGCGTACGGCAGGATTCAGGTATGTATACGCGGGACGGGTGGCGACGGCTGGCTGGAGGGCCAGGCGGCGGCGCGCCCGTGGGCGGCGACCGGCTGCGGGTGCTGCTCATCGAGGACGACGAGGCGGACGCCTTTCTCGTGGCCGAACTGCTCACCGAGGTGGACGCGCCGATCGATCTGGTGACCGCGTCGACGATGGCGGAGGCCAAGGCGCGCCTGCACGACATCGACTGCGTACTGCTCGATCTGGGCCTGCCCGACGCGACCGGGCTGGAGGGGCTGCACACACTGCTGCAGAGCGGAGCCGGCGTCGCGGTGTGCGTACTGACCGGAATGTCCGACGAACACCTCGGCGTGGCCGCCCTGGGCGTGGGCGCGCAGGACTACCTCGTCAAGGGAAAGGTCGACGGCGTACTGCTCGCGCGCGCGGTGCGCTATGCCGTCGAGCGCCGCCGCGCCGACGAGAACGCGCGGCGCCTGCGCGAGGCCGAGCTGCGCCAGGCCGAGTCGGCCCGCCTGGAGCGCGGCCTGCTGCCGCAGCCACTCGTGCAGACCGGCGAGGTGACGCTCATCCCGCTGTACCGGCCGGGGCGCCGCCGCGCGCTGCTCGGCGGCGACTTCTACGACGCGATCCAGACCGCGCCGCAGCGCCTGTCCCTGCTCATCGGCGACGTCTGCGGGCACGGCGTCGAGGAGGCCGCGCTCGGCGTGGAGCTGCGGGTGGCCTGGCGGGCGCTGACCCTGGCCGGCGTACCCGACGAGGCGGTACTCGCCGCCGTGGAGCAGGTACTGGTCAGCGAGCGGCACGCCGAGGAGATCTTCGCGACGCTCGCCACGGTCCTCGTCGACCTCAGCGCGGGTACCGTCTCGGTGCGCAGTTGCGGCCACCCGCCGCCGCTGCTCATCTCCGACCGCAAAGCCGAACCGGTGAGCGGTGAGCCCGCGATGGTGCTCGGCGTGATACCCGGCCGCGCGCACCCGCCGACGACGGTACCGCTGCCCGCGACCGGCTGGTCCGTCCTCGTATATACGGACGGCCTCATCGAGGGGCGCGCCGGCGACGGCCGGCTGGGCGTGGACGGGTTGTGCGCGCTCGTCGGGAGCTACCCCGAGGGGTTTCCGGTCTCCGGCATACCTGACTGGCTGATCAGTCAGGCCGAGGAGCGCAACGGGGAACCCCTGGCGGATGATGTGGCGATGCTGCTACTCACGCCGGGGGACGCCCGGTGAAAGCGAGTCGCTGGAGCCTGCGCACGCAGGTGACCGCATTGTGCCTTGCCGTGGCCGTGGCGCTGGGTGTCATCGCGCTGGCCGCGATGGTCAGCGCGGTACACAACCAAAGCCAGCTCGACGCCGTGTTCAGCGAGGCGACCCCGATGCGGGTGGACGGCGAGCGCCTCGCCGCCAGCCTGTACCAGCAGCAGAGCGGGGTGCGCGGGTACCTGCTCAACCTGGACGGTAGCGACCTGACCGGGTACCAGCAGGGCGTGGCCGCCGAGAGCGCGGCCGCGGCCGATCTGGCGCGGCTGCTCGGCAGCCGCCCGGCGCTGCGGGACAAACTGACCACTGTGGAGAGTCAGGTCGCGCAGTGGCGGTCGAGTGTGGTCGAGCCGGCGGTGGCGCGGGCGGCGGGTGGCGACGCCGCCGGCGCGCGGGCGCTGCTGGCCGCCGGCGACTCCCGGCTCGACGCCGCCAGCACCGCACTCGACGACCTGCGCACGGCGATCACGGCGGTACGCGACCGGGCCGTCCAGGACGCGCGCGGCGGTACCAAACTGATCGTGCGCCTGCTCATCGCGGCCGCCCTCATCGTCGTGGTGGCCGGCGCCCTGCTCGCGGTGCTGCTGCGCTTCCTCGTGATCCGGCCGCTGGACCGCCTCGTCACGGACGTCCAGGCGGTGACCGCTGGCGACTACGAACACCAGATGAGCGACGACGGCCCGCCCGAACTCGCCCGGCTGTCGCTGGGTGTCGACCAGATGCGCCAGCGGATCGTCTCCGACCTCGCCGAGGTACGCACCGGGCGCGCCGCGCTGGAGTCGGCCAACCAGCAACTCGAGCAGCAGGCCACCGAGTTGACCCGGTCCAACCGCGACCTGGAGCAGTTCGCCTACGTGGCCTCGCACGACCTGCAGGAACCGCTGCGCAAGGTGGCCAGCTTCTGCCAGTTGCTGCAGCGGCGGTACGCGGGGCAACTGGACGAGCGGGCCGACCAGTACATCTACTTCGCCGTCGACGGTGCGCAGCGCATGCAGCGCCTCATCAACGACCTGTTGGCGTTCTCCCGCATCGGCCGGCACACCTCCGGCTTCACCGATGTCGACCTGGGCGCGGTCGCCGCTGAGGTGGTCAACCAGCTCGACGCGACGATCGAGCGGGCCCAGGCCGAGATCACCTGGGACGAGCTCCCGGTGGTACGGGGCGAGGAGGCGTTGCTCAGCGCCCTGCTCGGCAACCTGGTCAGCAACTCCATCAAGTTCCGCCGCCCCGACGTCCCACCCAAGGTGCACATCTCCGCGCGCCGGGTCGACGACGACTGGGAGATCAGCTGCCAGGACAACGGTATCGGCATCGATGCCGAATTCGCCGAGAAGGTGTTCGTCATCTTCCAGCGGCTGCACGCGAAGGACGCGTACCCGGGCACCGGCATCGGGCTGGCCGTGGCGAAGAAGATCGTGGAGTACCACGGCGGCCGGATCTGGCTGGACGACTCCGCCGCGGCGGGTAGCCTCATCAAGTTCACGCTGCCGGTACCGGCGCCAGTCGAGACCGCCGAGACCGCCGAGACCGCCGAAGAAGAGCCCCAACCTCAGGAGTCCGACGAGGACCGCGCCAAGGAGACTGTCTGATGACCCACCCAGCCGAGCCGGTGATGCCGATCGAGGTCCTGCTCGTCGAGGACGATCCGGGTGACGTCCTCATGACGCAAGAGGCGTTCGAGGAGCACAAGGTGCGCAACCGGCTGACGGTCGTCTCCGACGGCGTGGACGCGCTGGCGTACCTGCGGCGGCAGGAGCCCTTCGCCGACGCGGTCCGCCCCGATCTCGTACTCCTCGACCTGAACCTGCCCAAGCGGGACGGGCGCGAGGTACTCGCGGAGATCAAGAACGACGAGTCCCTGCGCCAGATACCGGTCGTGGTGCTGACCACCTCGCAGGCCGAGGAGGACGTACTGCGCAGCTACCAGTTGCACGCCAACGCGTACGTGACGAAGCCGGTGGACTTCGAGCAGTTCATCAACGTGGTGCGGCGCATCGACGACTTCTTCGTCAGCGTGGTGCGGCTACCACCTCGCTGAGCTGGTCCACGACCCAGTCCACCTCGTCTGGAGTGATCACGAGCGGCGGCGCCAACCGGATCGTCGAGCCGTGCGTGTCCTTGGCCAGTACGCCCCGGGCCATCAGCCGCTCGCACGCCTGGCGACCGGTCATCAGCGCGGGGTCGATGTCGACGCCGGCCCACAGGCCGCGGCCGCGTACCGCGCTGACTCCCCTGCCGACCAGGCCGGCCAGCCGCTCGTGCAGCAGGCCGCCGAGGTGGCGGGCACGCTCCTGGTACTCGCCCGTGGCCAGTAGCCCGATGACCGCGCGCCCGACGGCACAGGCCAGCGGGTTGCCGCCGAAGGTGGAGCCGTGCTCGCCCGGGCGCAGCACGCCGAGGACATCGGCGCGACCGACCACGGCGGAGACCGGTACCACGCCGCCGCCGAGCGCCTTGCCCAGCACGTACAGGTCGGGTACCACCGCCTCGTGCTGGCACGCGAAGGTGTCTCCGGTGCGGCCCAGCCCGGACTGCACCTCGTCGGCGATGAACAGCACGCCGCGCTCGGCACACAGCGCGCGCACCTCGGTCAGGTACCCGTCCGGCGGTACCAGCACTCCGGCCTCGCCCTGGATCGGCTCGACGAGTACGGCCACGGTGTGCTCGTCGATCGCCTCCGCCATCGCCGCGGTGTCGCCGAAGGGTACGACCGCGAAGCCGGGCGTGTACGGGCCGAAGTCGCGGCGCGCCTCCGGGTCGGTGGAGAAGCTGATGATCGTGGTGGTACGGCCGTGGAAGTTCTCCGCCGCGACGACGATCTTCGCCTGCCCGTCCGGTACCCCCTTGATCCGGTATCCCCACGCCCGCGCCACCTTGACGGCCGTCTCGACGGCCTCGGCCCCGGTGTTCATCGGCAGCACCATGTCCATGCCGCACAGCTCGGCGAGTTCCCGGCAGAACGGGCCGAACTGGTCGTGCAGGAAGGCGCGGCTGGTCAGCGTCGCGTGGTCCAGTTGCGCGCGCGCCGCCGCGACCAGCGCCGGGTGCCGGTGCCCGAAGTTCAGCGCGGAGTATCCGGCCAGGCAATCGAGGTAGCGCCGGCCGTCCACGTCGGTGACCCAGGCGCCCTCGGCGTCGGCGATCACGACCGGCAGCGGGTGATAGTTGTGCGCCGTCCAGCGCTCGGCCTCGGCGACCGCCTGCGCCGTCCGGTGCCCGACGGCTGTACCGGTATCGCCCCATGAAGCTTGTCGGAATGGGGTCAGGCTGGCGTTCTCCGTCATGACCGCACCTCCAACGTGCAGCACTTGGGGCCGCCACCCGCCTTGCGCAGCTCGGACAAATCTACTCCAATGGGCCGGTAGCCCCGGCGGCTCAACTCCTCGGCGAACCCGGTCGCCTGGACCGGCAGCACCACGCGGTGCCCGTCGCTGACCGCGTTGAGCCCGAGCACCGCCGCGTCCTGCCCGCGCGCCAGGATCGCGTCGGGGAACAGCTCGCGCAGGACCGCCTGGCTGCCCGGCGAGAACGCCTCCGGCAGGTACGCGATCCCGGCCGGGCCGTCCAGTACGGTCAGCGCGGTGTCCAGGTGGTAGTAGCGCGGATCCACCAGCTGCAAGGTGATCACCGGGCGGCCGAACAGCTCCTGCGCCTGCCCGTGCGCGCCCACCTCGGTGCGGAAGCCGGTACCTGCGAGCAGGAAGCGCTCGGTGAGCAGCAGGTCGCCCTCACCCTCGTTGATGAACTTCGCCTCGTACGTGTCGAAGCCGGCCGCGGCGAGCCAGGCGAGGTACGCGGGTGCCTCGGCGGCCCGCTCCGGGTACCGGAACTGGGCGCCGAGGACCTTGCCGGCCACGACCGTGGCACCGTTGGCGGCGAACACCATGTCCGGCAGCCCGGGAATCGGGTCGATCAGATCCACGGTGTGCCCGAGCGCCTCGTAGATCTCCTTGAGCCGGGTCCACTGGGCGACCGCCAGCTCCACGTCGACCGGCGCGCTGGGATCCATCCACGGGTTGATCGCGTAGTCCACGGCGAAGTGGGTGGGTCGGCACATGAGGTATCGGCGCGTCATGCGGCGACACTATCCAGACAGATAATGCGCGACGGCGATCGTTCGTTGCGCGGTTCTCCTACTCTTCGGCGATTCGTTGCGCCTTCACCGCGGGCAGCTCGCGCCAGCCGTCGGTACCGGCCATCAGGTCCCGCACCACGTCCAGCGCCGCGTCCTCGTTGACACACTCCAGCCAGCGACTGCGCCCGTCCGAGCCGCCCTCGCGGGCCTCGATCCACCAATGCCCGCCGTCCTCGTACACGAAGACGTCCTTGCGTGAGAGCCGCCCCCAGCGGCTGTTCCACCAGTGCTTCCGCTTCTCCATGAGAGGATTCGAACACATGTACGACCCTCGACGCGAGCGACCCCGCCGACACGGGTCGCTCGGGTTACGGCGCGGGCCGTAGGAGCTTCGATCTCAACCGGGCGAGGTGTCCCGCTGGCAGGAGGCGCACTGGGCGGTCTGCGGCACCGCGTACAGCCGGGCGAGCTCGATCGGCAGGCCGCAGGACAGGCATGTCCCGTACGTACCGGTCGCCATCCGGCCGAGCGCGTTCTCGATGTCGGTGAGCGCGAGGCGCGCGGCCGCGGCGAGCAGTACCGACATCTCGTCGTGCACCTGCCCGTTGGCTTTGTTGCCGGTCGAGCCCTCGGTGCCTGGTGCGTCGGTGGCGAGCTCCTCGACGGCGAGCTCTTCGACGGCGAGGTCGACGAGTTGCTCGATGCGGAACTCGCGCTGCTCCTCCAGGCGGGCGCGCAACAGCGGCAGGCTGGCGGCGAGGTCGGGGTGGGGTTTATCAGGCGTAGGCATGGCTTTAGGCAAGACTGACCCCCTGGTCAGGGTGGAGGACGGGGAGCAGAGCGTCGGGTCAGGGGTCAGGCGGGTGGCGCGCGCGTGGTGGGCAGCCGAACCAGCAGCCGGCCGACCGGCGAACGGCGCGCGGCCGCGCGCCGGGTGAGGATGGGCAGCAGCGCGATGGCGCCCGCGGCGAGGAGCGCGCCCGGCAGGGGGATGCCGGTCGAGAACGGGACCGTCCGAGGTGGATGCGCCCTGGTCCGGTTGGCGGGCAGCGCGTGCGTGTGGTCACGGTCAGCGACGGCGGCGGGGCGACCGACTGGCCGGACATTGGCGACGGCGCGCCGCCCGGCGGTGCCGAGCAGCACCACGACCAGGAGAACCGGAACGCCGACCGCCAGCACGACGGCCCTCGCGTCGACGGCCTTCGCACCTTCCGGGCGGAGCGCACCAGACATCTTCCCTTGAGGGTACGCGATGCCCCGCTCGTCAAATCGGGACCCACGAATGTCTTGCCCTGACATCGATGGCGCTGATATACCTAACCTTGTTAACGATTAACTTTCTTAACAGAAACTTAAACGACGCCTCCCGTCCGTCCACACGGGAATCCCAAGAAGGAGGAAGTACGTGCGACGATCGAGACTCCTCACACTCACCGTCGCGGGGGCGACCGCGGCGGTCGCGGCGGCGCTCAGCGTCAATTTCGCCTCATCGGCGCAGGCGGCCACGCTGGGCAGCAACTGGTACGGCTCCGCGCCGTACGTGATGCCGCTGGACAACAACCCGCCCAACCTGCCGTCAGTCATGGCGGCCACGGGCCAGAAGGCGTTCGAACTCGCCTTCATCCTCGCCCCCAACGGTGGCGGCTGCTCGCCCACCTGGGACGGTACCGCGGCCGTCTCCTCGGACAGCGCCGTCGCGAGCGTCATCAACGGGGTACGCGCGGCGGGCGGGGACGTATCCGTGTCCATCGGCGGGTACGGCGGCACCAAGCTCGGCCAGACCTGCGGTACCGCCGCCGCCACCGCGGCCGCGTACCAGCAGGTGATCGACGAGTACGCGATCAAGGCGATCGACTTCGACCTGGAAGAGCCGGAGTACGAGAACACCGCCGCCATCAACAACGAGGTGGGCGCCGCGCAGATCCTGCAGCGCAACAACGCCGGCCTGTACGTGTCGATCACGACCGCCGGCACCTCCGCCGGTACCGGGTACTTCGGTCAGAACGTGCTCAACACCGCCAAGAGCCTGGGCTTCACCCCGGCGAACTACGCCATCATGCCCTTCGACGGCGGGTTCAACGGCGCGGCATCGCAGACCGCCGCGCTGGAGGCGTTCCACACGCTGCTGATGAACACGTTCGGCTGGAGCAGTGCGACCGCGTACAACCACGAGGGCATCTCGATGATGAACGGTCGCAGCGACTCGGGCGAGTACTTCTACCAGTCGGACTTCCAGACCGTCCTCAGCTATGCGACCGGGCACGGGCTGACCCGGTACACGTTCTGGTCGGTCAACCGGGACCGCGCCTGCAACCCGCCGATCAGCACCACCTCGGGCGTGTGCAGCAGCGTCACCCAGAACGACTGGGACTTCACCAAGTACACGACCCAGTTCGCCGGGGCCGCGCCACCCGTCACCCCGCCGAGCACCGCGCCGGCCTCGCAGGGCACGGGTACCTGCAGCGCGGCCGCGTGGAACTCGACCACCGCGTACACGGGCGGGCAGCAGGTCTCGTACAACGGGCACCTGTGGACCGCGAAGTGGTGGACCCAGGGCGACATCCCGGGCAACAACAGCCAGGGCGTCTGGACGGACAACGGCACGTGCGGCGGCGGTGGTACCGGGCCGAGCCCGACCGCCACATCCGGCGGCGGCAGCGGGCAGTGCGCGGGCCTGTCGGCGTGGAGCTCGGGCGCCGTGTATGTGGGCGGCAACGCGGTGACGTACAGCGGCCACAAGTGGACGGCGAAGTGGTGGACCCAGGGCGACACGCCCGGCGGCGCGGCCGGCGTGTGGACCGACAACGGACCCTGCTGACCGAAACTCTTGGCCTGACCGAAACTCTTGGCGGGAGCGGCACCAAAAGCGGGAGCGGCGCGGAAAACCGGTGCCGCTCCCGCCAAGATCCTAGACAATGACCCGGTGAACTGGACTGCTCCGGCCGTGATCCGCCCTGACGGGTCGCAGGTCGCCCCGGAAACCGAGTTGCTGCCCGACCTGCTGGACTGGCACCGCGCCACGCTGCTGTACAAGTGCGCGGGGTTGACCAGCGAGCAGTTGGCCATGACTCCGATCGCGGCGGCCAACCTGTCGCTGCTCGGCCTCGTCCGGCACCTGGCCAAGGTGGAGCGAATCTGGTTCCGCGAGCGGCTGCGCGGCGAGGCGATCGACCGGCTGTACGTGACGCCCGAGCGCCCCGACGCCGACTTCGAGGACCTCGACCCGGGGCAGGCGGAGGCGGCCTACGCGCGCCTCGTCGACGAGCAGGAGATCGCCCGCGAGGTGGCGGCGGGCGTACCGCTCGACACCACGATTGAGTGGACCGGGCGCGACGGAACGGATCGGATGTCCCTGCGCTTCCTGTACAGCCACATGATTGGCGAGTACGCGCGGCACAACGGGCACGCCGACCTGATCCGCCAATCCATCGACGGCGTCACCGGAGGGTGAGCAGCCACCGCCGCTGCCAGGGGGTCTCCACGGCACGGTGGTGGTAGGCGCGGCGGACCCAGGTCACCGCCTGCGCCGGCGGGAGGCCGTCGAGGATGGCGAGCGCGGCCAGGGCGGTGCCGGTGCGGCCCACGCCGCCCCGGCAGGCGGCCTCGACCCGATCGCCGGCCAGGGCGCGAGCGTGCGCCTCGCGCAGAGCGGCGAGCGCATCGGCGCGATCGAGCGGTATCCAGAAGTCCGGCCAGCGCACGTACCGGTGCGGCCACGCGGGAGCCGGACCCTTCGCCAGTACGAGCGCGAAGTCCGCGGGGCTCGCAGCGTCCGCGAGTCGCCGGCCGCGTACCCGCACCCCGCTGGGGAGCGCGACGAGTCCGGCGCCGTCGAGCCAACCATCCACGAACCTGTACATAGCGCGAAATCGTCGCCCGTGCCAACCCGCTTACCCTGTACATGTGAGTGACCCCTTGCGACCGGGCATCGCCACCCGGGTCCGGGCCCGGTTCCGCGGCGAGTCCAACGCGGCCGCACTAGAGGCGCTGCGCTCCGCCGGTGCCGGCGTGTACGAGGCGCTGGCCGAGGTCGACGAGGCGTGCGTCCAACTGCGCCTGTCCGGGCGCGACATGTGGAACGCGCCGCGCGCGCTGCGCGGGCAACTGGTCGCGACGTGGAACGCGTACGTGCTGCAGACGCTCGGCGCCGGGCTGCTGGACCACGATTACGCCAGCGACTCGGGCACCGTCGGGTACGTGCCGCCGGCCACCTTCGCGCAGGCGTGGGCCTGGTTCTCGGCCGCGGCCGGCTGGCTCAGCCAGGCACAGCAGGCGGCCGCCAACCCGGACTTCGACCTCGCCGCGACGGTACGGCTCCCCGCGGCGCTGCCCGACTGGGTCGACGGCGACCCGTGCCCCGCACCGCACCTGCGGGCGATGCTGCGCGCGCTGCCGAGCATCCGGGAGCGCGCCGAGCTTGCCGTGTGGGACCTCGACCGGCAGGCGAGCACGGACAACCACCGGCACGCCGTCAACCGGATGCGGCAGCTGTGCGCCGAGGCGGTCGGCTGCGTCGAGTACGCGGAGGCGGTCAGCGCGACGCCCGCCGGCGAGCAACTGGCCGGGCTGGTCGAGACGCACCTCAAGCGCGCCTCCCGGCTCTGGTTCCACATTGGACAGATGGCCGCCATGCCGGCCGCCATCGGCGGGTACCACGCGCGCCCGAACCTGGCCAAGCTCGACCCCGAGACGCTGCCCGGCGGTACCCGGTTCGACCCGTGGTGCCTGACCGACCCGGCCACCCTCGACAAGTGGCAGGCCGATCCGAAGGCGTGCGCGGCGATCGACGCGATGTGGGCGGACGACCCAGACCCGGTCCGTACCCTCACCATCCACGCGCAGATCCAGGCCGCACTGCGCAGTGGCAGCATCGTGCGGGTCAAGGAGATGCGGCTGGGCAGCTACTACTACTGCTGCCCCTGGTCGCCGATCTACCAGGTACGGCAGCGGGTGCGCATCGACGGGCGGCGGCTCGCGGTACCGCAGCAGTTCACCCTCGACGTCTCCGGCGAGCAGATCGCCTCGGGTGGCCAGTTCGTGCGGCGCATCCTGCTGGGTCCGTTCAACCCGACGGAAGAGGTCGACTACTGCACATCCGTCGAGGATTGAGGGACACCAGGGAGGGTGACCGTGACAATGAGGCCACCGCCCTCGCGCGGCTCGGCCCGTACGTCGCCGCCGTGCGCGCCGGCCACCGCCTTGACGATGGACAGGCCCAGGCCCGCACCGGGCGCGGTGGCGAGGCGGTCGGTGGCGAGCCGGTGGAAGGGCTCGAACAGGCCCGGGATCTCGTACCGGGGCACGGCCGGGCCGGTGTTCGAAACCGTCACGACCACGTGGTCGTCCGTGGTCCTGCCGCTGGTGACCCGCACCCAGCCGCCCTCGGGGACGTTGTACCGCACCCCGTTCTCGACGAGGTTCTGTACCAGCCGCTCCAGCAGTACCGAGTTGCCGGTCGTCGGCGCCTCGGACGGTTCACTGTGGACGGTCACCTCGCCCGCCGGTACCAGCGCGGTCACGTGCTCGACGATGTCTGCCATGTCCACATAGGACCGGTCGCGCACCTCCCGTTCCGAGCGGGCCAGCAGCAGCAGCCCGTCGATCAGCCGCTCGTGCCGGTGATTGATCTCCAGCAGGGTCTCGCCGAGCTGCCGTATCTCCGGCGAGGCGGCCCGGCGGTGTACCGCGACCTCCAGCAGGGCGCGGTTGAGCGTGAGCGGGGTGCGCAGTTCGTGCGAGGCGTTGGCGATGAACCGACGCTGGCCGTCGAAGGAGTGGTCGAGCCGGGCCAGCATGACGTCGAACGTGTCCGCCAACTGTTTGAGTTCGTCGTCGGGGCCCCGCAGGGCGATCCGCTCGTGCAGCCCGCGGTCGGCGGCGGGCGCCTCGGCGATCCGCCGCGCGGTCTCGGTCACCCGGTTCAGCGGCTGCAGCATCCGGCCGGCGAGCAGCCAGCCGAAGCCGATCGCGATCGCGCTGACAACG
>JBPYFB010000151.1:0-4121 GCA_051986465.1 Rugosimonospora sp. | reverse complement strand
ATCCGCGCCGGCCTTGCCGCATGGTTGCGTCAGAGCATCGACGCCAGCGCACGCGCCCACGACATCGACCCCGACACGGCCACCTGGCAGTAGGGCGCGGGTCGAAGTCGACCGGCGAGGCGCTCATTGTCCGATTGTGGGGGCCGCGCGACGACCTGTGACCGCCGCAGGTCACAGAGCGGTTTGTCCGGAGCCGCTGTACGGTTGCGGGATGAACGGCGGGGACCTGATCGGATTCAGGGACCAGGCTCGCGGTCGTGACCATGTCTGCTTCGCGTTCGGCGAGCCGGTCGAGTTCCGGCAAGCGGTGCGGTCGTTCCTTGCGGAGGGGCTGGCGGCCGGCTACCGCGTGGTGGCGGTCGTGTCGCAGGCGGGCGAGGAAGAGTCCTGGCGCCGCGACGAGGTACTCGGACCCGCGTTGGCCAACGGGCAGGCCGAGATCGTCCTTTCTGGGCCTGCCTACGGCGAGGCGGTCGTCGTCGACCCGTTTGTCCGGGTCGGCCTTTGCCAGACGGCCACCGAGCAGGCGCTCAACAGCGGCTTCAAGGACCTACGGATCGCCGCGGACGTCACGTCGTCGCTCGATACGCCTGCCGGAGTCGACGCCTACGCTCATTACGAGTACCTCGTGGACCGCTACATCGCCGCCTCCTCAATGTCCGGCCTGTGCGGCTACGACCGGGGCGTGATCCGCGAGCCGGACCTGGCCCAGATGGCGTGCCTGCATCCCAGTGCCAACACCCAGGCCGCGGCCCCGTTCCGCCTGTACACCGGTCCGGACGGCGGCTGCGTGATCGCCGGTTACCTGGACTTCAATGGCCTGGAACTGTTGAGGTCCACGCTGGAACGCACCCGGCTGCCCGATGCGGGGCACCTGCCGATCGACGCGAGCCGGCTGGAGTTCGTCGACCACAACAGCATGTTGGCTCTCGAGGCCGCCGCCCGGTCCCACAGCGCAACCGTGGTCCTACGCAGCCGGGCGCCGCACCTGCGCCACCTGGCGGAGCTGTTGGAGCTGACCGCGGTACGGGTCGAGGTGGCCGGATGAGAACGGGCGCCGCGGCCGGACACGTGGGCTACTTCCACGAGGCCGCCTACTACGACAGCGAAGCACAGCTGCTGGACATCCTGCTGCCGTTCCTCAGCGGCGGCCTGGAGGCCGGGGAACCCACGCTGGTCGCCTTCGGCGAGGCGCACGCCGCGTTGGTACAGCGGGCCATGCCGCACCTGACGGGGATCACGTACCTGTCCGGCGGAGACATGTACGCGCGGCCGGCGGGAGCCATCCACGCCTACCGGAAGCTGCTGGCCGACCTCGTCGCCGAAGGGGCCACCCAGATCCGTATCGTCGGCGAGCTTGCCCCGTGGATGTTCGGCGCGACCTGGGACTGGTGGTGCCGGTACGAGTCGGCCATCAACCGTGCGTACAACGACTTCCCGCTCTGGAGCATGTGCGCGTATGACACGACGGCGACGCCGCCGCACGTCCTCGCGGACGTGTCGCGTACCCATCCGATGATCGCCGCACCGGGTGCCCTCCACCACGTCAACCCCGGCTTCGTCGACCCGGCCGTCCTGCTCGGTCAGCACCGCCCGCCGGCCGAGGACCCGCTCCAGCAGCATCCGCCGGTCGTCGACCTGACCGACCCGACGCCGAACGACGCCCGGCAGGCGGTCCTGGCCAAGGCGCCCGAGTCCGTATCCAGGCGCGACCTCGAGACTTTCGTGACCGCCGTCAGTGAGGCTGTCACCAACGCCATCCGCCACGGGCGGCCACCCGTACTGGTCCGGCTCTGGACCGGCGCCGACCGCGTCCTGCTCACGGTCACCGACCACGGCGCGGGACTCAGCGATCCGTACGCCGGACTCCTGCCCCGCAACGGCCTTGAACCGGGTGGGCTCGGCCTGTGGCTCACCCACCAGCTGTGCAGCCACGTCGCCATGTACCGCGACCGCGACAGCTTCACCATCCGCCTTACCGGCGGTCGGCCGGACCCCGACCACAACTGAGCGGGTCGACGTCGGCACCGGCCACGCGCGTTCCGCCTGGCCGGTGCCTTTGACATAGTGATCAGCCACAGATCAGGTCGTCCAGCAGGGCGATGTCCCTGGCGGTGACCGCCTGCGATACTGCCGGATCCCCGAACACCGTTGCCTCGTACCAGACGACGGCCCGCCGCCCGTCCGGGGTGACCCCGTCGAGGGTGCTCGTCCCCGGTACCCCGCCCCAGTGGGCCCAGTACCCGCCGCACCGGTTGGGGATCCACATGATCCCCAGCCCGTACGCGACACCTGGTCGCAGGCCCTGGAACTGCGTGGCCAGTACGGTCTGGTGCAGCTGCGCCATCTGCTGCGGGCGCAGCAGCTCACCGCGTTGCAGCGCCTGCCAGAACCGGGTCAGGTCGCTCGTGGTGCTGACCATCCCGCCCGCCGCGTCGGCGACGGTCGCGTTGACATCCGTGACGTCCACCAGCAGCCCCGGCCCGAACTGCTGGTACGCCTCGGCATGCGGCTGCGGCAGGGTGGGCCGGTCGGCCGGGTACCCGGTGTGCCGCAAGCCGAGCGGGACGAGGATCCGTGACCGTACCTCGGTCGCCCATGGGTGCCCGGTGACCGCCTCGACCAGCATGCCGGCGATGATGTAGTCGGTGTTCGTGTAGCTCCAGGCGGTTCCCGGCGCGAACAGCGGCGGGTGCCGCATCGCGATCGCCACCAGGTCCGCCTCCGAGTAATGGTCGTACCGGTGCGCCAGGTACCCGTCCTGCGACCGCAGTACCGCCAGGTCGTTGGTGTAGTTGTAGATGCCACTGGTGTGCTGAAGCACCTGCCGTACCGTGATGAGCCGCCCGTCGTTGCCGTTGCCGTCGACCACGCCGGGCAGCCATCGCTCGATCGGGTCGTCGAGCCCGATGCGGCCCTCGCCGACGAGTTGGAGCAGGACGACGGAGACGAACGTCTTGGTGTCGCTGCCGATCCGGAAGCTCCCGTCCGCCGGCACCGGCCGTCCACTGTCCACATCGGACACACCGCTGCGGGCCTGGATCACGCGGTTGCCGTCGCGAACCATGCCCTGCACCCCGGTGATGCCGAGGTTGTGCAGATCGTCCAGGCCGTGCTGCAGCACGCCGGCGGTGGACCGTTCCGGTGCCGCGGTCGCGGCCGACGCGGTGCCACCGGTCACCGCCACGGCCAGTACCGTCGCGGCCATCCCGGCCGCCACAACCTTCCGTGCTCTCACGTGTGGTTCCCCCCTTCAAACAGTTCCGACATTGCCTCCTGACCGTAGAAAAACGTCGATTCGTCAGCCAGCCCGCCAACCCGAGACGCGACCGTCCTGCCAGCCCTACCGCGAGCCTGATCGCGCGCGCCGACTCCGCCCCGGCGCGGCCGCGGATCAGGCCGCAGCCACGAAATTCCGGTGAACCGGATCAAGCGCATCCGTCATCATGGCCAGGGTGAGCGAGAGTGGGATGTCAGAGGTCGAACGCCGCAGCTGCGCCCGGTTGCCGGAGGGTACGCGTCGGGCGCTCATCGACCTGCCGGCGACGGACCTGCAGACGGTGCTGCTGTCGATAGCGCGCGAGCGCGCCGCCCGGGACGGTACCTGTCGTTGAGGAGCCGGACCGCGAGCGTGGCCGCGGATACTACGTCGACACCGCGCTACGGAATCACCGCGAGCCACGGCGACGGCGTCGTCGAACTCGGCGACGGCGGCTTCACGACGTGGACCGCGCAACTCATGGGCAACGCCAAGGAGCGCAGCCTGGTCTCCTGCATATCGATCGAACGGCTCGCCGTTGTCGCACGCAACTGACCGACGCCGCTCGCCGCGTGGATCAGGGTTGCGTGTGCCGCCGGCGGTGGGCAGCGACCCTCGTTCTGGTCGCGCAGGTGGGTGAGCAGAACCTGCGGGTGTGGTTGCGTGAGGTGTCGAGCAGGACGACGTCACAGCCCGACGCCGCGCACCGGCGCAGTCGGGAAAGGCCGCCGTCGGCGATGACGAGGGCCAGCGCCAGTGCGGTCCGCGCGGCAAGCCAGTCCGCCCAGCTGGCTTCCGGGCCGGCGACGTGAAGATGCCACGCGGTGCCGTCGTGGTCGGTGAGGTACGGCCTGGTGGCGTG
>JBPYFB010000150.1:0-12395 GCA_051986465.1 Rugosimonospora sp. | reverse complement strand
CGCCGACGACTACATCGTGAAGCCGTACCGGCTGCACGAGCTCATCGCGCGCATCGAGTCCACCCTGCGCCGGATCCGGTACCAGGAGGAGAGGAGCCCGGTCATCGGGTACGGGCCGCTGAACATCGACATGGCGGCGCGACAGGCCACATTGGACGGTGCGGCGGTGAACCTGACCAGGAAGGAGTTCGACCTGCTCTGCCTGCTCGCGTCGAACCCGGGAGTCGTGGTACCGAGGGAGACGATCAAGGAGAAGATCTGGGGAGGTACGTGGTCGGTGCGCACCATCGATACGCACATCAACAGCCTGCGCGGCAAGCTCGTGCGACGGGAGTGGATCGTCACCGTCCGCGGCGTGGGGTTCATGATGGCCGAGATCTGAGCCGGCGAAGCGGTGGGCGTGGGCGGGTCAGCCAGGGCTGACCCGCCCATCCGCGTCACGTGGCCCATCGCGGGTTCAGCCTCGCTGTTCGGCGTATGCCTTCGCGTGGCCGAGGGTGGCCCGGCTGTTTCCGCTCAGTGCGCGGCGCACGAAGGCCTTCGCGTCGGCGATGGTGGCCTCCGGCCCGAGCACGTTGCCGATCTGACCGACGTTGATGGCCACGGTGTGCTGCGAGGTGGCGGCGAGAGACCCGGTGCGCTCCTCGATGAGCCAGTAGCCGGTGTGCAGCGTCATCAGCGCGGGCAGGGTGGTCTGCTTGTACACGATCTTGTGAGGTTGGAAGCAGACCCGAACCGACTTGGTGGTGTGGACCGAGCCGTTCGGGGCCCGGGTATCCATCTCCAGGATCTGCACCCCGGGGGTGTCTTCGGTCAGCTGTACCCGCTTGACGTGCGGCAGCCGTACCGACCACAGCTGTGCCTCATTGAGGAAGTCGTAGACGTCGCTCGCCTGACCGGCGATCTCGACCGTGTCCGCGAAGGACATGAGCAACTCCGCCGACGTCAGGGCGAGTTCCGCGTTGGCCTTGAGCGCGGCCAGTTCCGAGTTGGAGTTGCGGTCCACCGCCTGGTCGATCCACGCGAGGTGGTCCGCGCGATCGTCCACCGCCCGGTACGAGTGCAGCAACCGCACCCGGCAGGCGCTTTCCGCGATCGGCTCGACTATCCAGGTACCGCCCATCGCGGCCACCGGCGGCGCCGACACCTCCTGCCGAAACTCGATCCGCCGGGCGGCCGGGTCGAGTACCCGGCGCGAGGTCCAGTTCTTCGCCTCGCCGTTGGCGGTCGCCCAGATCCGGATCCGTTCCTCGGCGCCGCCGCGCTCGACGTGGTCCACGTACACCGTCGGCGGAAACAGCTGCGGCCAGTTCGCCACGTCGGCGATCAGCCGATACACGGCCGTCGCTGGTGCGTCGACCTTGACCTCGTGCTCTACCTCGCGCAGGCCACGGGATGACATGCTCCGCTCCCTCTCCAGCATCGGTCAGAAGTTTCCGAGTCCGCCGCACACGTTGATCGCCTGCGCGGTGATGGATGACGCGGCGTCCGAGGCCAGGTAGGCCACCAACGTGGCGACCTCGTCCGGCGTCGAGTACCGGCCCAGCGGGATCTTCGCGACGAACTTCTGCCTGATCTCGTCCTCGGTGGTCCCGTACGCCGCCGCGTAGCCCTGGCGTACCCGCTGGGCCATGGGGGTCTCGACGTAACCGGGGCACACCGCGTTGACCGTGATCCCGGTCGGCGCGAGTTCGTTGCCGAGCGCCTTGGTGAACCCGACGACGCCGTGCTTCGACGCGGAGTAGGGCGCGCCCAGGACCACCCCCTGCTTGCCGGCGGTCGAGGCGATGTTGATGATCCGGCCGCGGCTCCTGGCCCGCATGCCGCCGGTGTTGAGCACCTCCCGGGTCACCAGGAAGACACTGTGCAGATTGGTGTTGATGACGTCGAACCAGAGGTCGTCCGGGAGGTCGGCGGTGACCCCGCCGCCGCTGCGGCCGGCGTTGTTGACGAGCACGTCCACCGGGCCGAACCGCTCGGTGGCGGCCTGGACAAAGGAGCGGATCGACTCCGGGGAGCGCACGTCGCAGGCCGCGCCGTCGACGCTGGCGCCGTTCTCGCTCAGCTCCTTCACCGTCGCGGCGACGTTGTCCGCGGTGCGGGCGCCGATGAACACCGCGTACCCGCCGGCCGCGAGTTGCTGTGCCGTTGCCCGGCCGATGCCGCTGGTCGCCCCGGTGACAACGGCCACTCGCCGATCAGGAGTTGGAGTATCAGGCACTGACGGCTCCGAGGTGCTCGTTGACCTTGTCGATCAGCTCGCCCGGGGTCAGCGCGACGGTCAGCGATGACTCTTCGAGCTTGATGCCGAACTCGCGCTCGATCCGGCTCGCCGTCTCCAGCAGCGCCAGCGAGTCGTAGCCCAGCTCCTCGAAGTGCATGTCGGCCGTTGCCGTTCCGCTGCCGGCGGCGTCGTTCGCGCCCGCGGCCTCGTGGAGGATGCGCTCCAGATCCTCGTTGGTGAATCGCCTACTCGCCATTTCTGTCCTCTCCTTCTCGCAACACATAGCGGCGCCGGGGCGCAGTTCAGGCCGGAGGCCGCGGCGCGGCGCGTACCGCGATCGCGGAGTTGAAACCGCCGTAGCCACGGGCCAATACCAGCGCGGCGTTCACCTGGGCGGGACGGGCGGCGGTCACCAGATCGATCTCGTATCCGGGATCGGGCGACACGTTCACGGTCGGCGGGATCAGCCCGTCGCGGATGGCGAGGAACGCCGCCGCCAGGTCGAGCGAGGCGGCGCCCGAGCACAGCCGGCCGGTCATCGTCTTGGGGGCGGTGACCGGTACCCCGCCGGGGCCGAAGACCTGCCTGATCGCCGCCGCCTCGACACGGTCCAGGTCGGGCAGGCCGGCCGCGTCCGCGAAGACGACGTCGATGTCGGCCGGTGCCAGCTCGGCGTCGGCGAGCGCGGATTCGATCGCCCTCGTCAGGCCCGGTGCCCGTCCGGTGCCCGGCTTCGGATCGAAGGTGGCCGCGGATCCGGCGATCGTCCCGTAGATCTGGCTGGCACCGCGCCGGCGAGCGCTGTCGGCATCCTCGATGATCAGTAGCGCACCGCCCTCCCCGGGTACATGACCACTGGCGCCGGCGTCGAACGGAAGGTACGCGCGCTCCGGATCGGTGCTGGTACTCAGCCTCTTGCTGGCGAGCTGGCCCAGCCAGCCCCACGGGCAGATCGAGGCGTCCACCCCGCCGGACACGATCAGCTGGGCACCCTTGCGGATCTGGCGACGGGCCTGCGCCACCGCGTCGAGCCCGCCCGCCTGGTCGCTGACCACCACGCCGCTGGGCCCGCGCAGCCCGTGCCGGATGGAGATCTGCCCGGTGTTGACCGCGTAGAACCAGGCGAAGCTCTGGTACGCGCTGACGTACTGGCCGCCCCTGCTCCACAGGTTCCGCAGTTCCCCCTCGCCGAACTCGAAGCCGCCGCAGGAGCTGGCGGTCACCACGCCCATGCCGAACTCCGGCATGTCGCTTGGCCGCAGGCCGGCGTCGGCGAGTGCCTGATCCGCGGCGAGCAGCGCGAGTTGGGTCATCCGGTCCGTCGCCGGGATGAGCCGACTTGGCAGGTGGTCCCGTGGGTCGAAGCCGGGTACCTCACCGGCAAGCCGCGCCGGATACTGCTCCGGGTCGAATCGAGTGACGCGCCGGATACCGCTGCTGCCGTTGCACGTGGCCGACCAGAAGTCGGCCAGGCCGAGTCCGTTGGGCGCGACGGCGCCGATGCCGGTCACCACGGCGGTACCCGTCATCGCGCGTCCCGCCAGGGACTGGCCAGCACCATCGCACTCTGGAAACCGCCGAACCCGCTGCCCACCGTCAGGACGGTCTCCGTCTTCCACTGCCGGGCCGTCACGGGTACGTAGTCGAGATCGCACTCCGGGTCGGGGGAGTGCAGGTTGGCGGTGGGCGGCACGACGTCGTTCTCCATCGCGAGGGCGCATGCCGCGATCTCGATCGAGCCGACCGCGCCGAGCGAGTGGCCGATCATCGACTTGATCGAGCTCACCGGAGTCCGCCGGGCGTGGTCACCGAGGCTGCGTTTGAAGGCCGCGGTCTCGTGCCGGTCGTTCTGCACGGTGCCGGAGCCGTGCGCGTTGATGTAGTCGATGTCCTCGGGGTTCACCCGCGCTTCGTCGAGCGCGGCGCTGATCGCGGCCGCCATCTCCCGACCGTCCGGGCGCAGCCCCGTCATGTGGAACGCATTGCACCGGGACGCGTAGCCGGCGATCTCCGCGTAGATGTGCGCGCCGCGCCGCCGCGCCCGGTCCAGTTCTTCCAGTACGAACATGGCCGCGCCCTCGCCCAGCACGAAGCCGTTGCGGGTGCGGTCGAAGGGCCGCGAGGCATGAGCGGGGTCGTCGTTGCGCGGGGTGGTCGCCTTGATCGCGTCGAAGCAGGCCACGGTGATCGGTGAGATCGGGGCGTCCGTGGCACCGCTGACCATCACGTCGGCCGAGCCTTCCCGGATCAGTTCGGCGGCGTACCCGACCGCGTCGATACCGGACGTGCAGCCGGTGGAGACCACGGTCACCGGGCCCTCCGCACCGGCCACCCAGGCGACCTCGGTGGCGAACGAGCCGGGCACGAAATAGTCGTAGAGATGGGGGACCGCGTACTCGTGGTCCACGAGGTCGAGCCGGCCGCCGTCGCTGACCACGCGGTACTCCTGGTCGAGGCTCATCGTCGCGCCCACGGCGGTGCCGACCGTCACGCCGGTCCGGTGCGGCGCCCCGCCGTCCAGGCCGGGATCGCTGTCCGCTATCGCCTCCTGGGCCGCGATGACAGCCAACTGCGCGGCGCGGTCCATGCGCCGTACCTCCTGCGGCCGCAGCCCGTACTCCGCCGGGTCGAAGTCGATCTCCGCGGCGACTCGCGAGCGAAACGGCGACGGATCAAAGAAGGTGATCCCCCTGGTCGCTGTCCGCCCCTCGGTGAGCAGGCTCCAGAAGCCCTTGACGCCGATGCCCCCGGGTGCCAGGACACCGACGCCAGTGATGACAACTCGCCGGGTCACTCGGCTGCCTCCCAGTTGTAAAAACGTTGCGCCATGGCGTCGGCGGGAGAACGCCAGGTTGCCGGATCGTACGGATCGATGAATGGCTTGAGGTCCTCGCTGATCTGTATGAACCGCGGATCGGACTTGGCCTCCTCGATTCGCTTTCCGCCGTTGTCCTCGGCAAAGTCCTGGAGATGAAAGTAGAGCCCGCGGTAGCAGAACAGTTGGCGCCGGCGGGTACCCATGCGGTGCGGCATCTCGGTCTTGTCGAAGGCGGCGAAGAGCCCAGCGACATCGGCACACGACTGCGTTTCCATCCGCGCCACAATCAGCGTACTGTGCACCGGATTCCCCTCTCTGCGGGCGCCGCGGAAACGGCGACTGCAATACAGGTTGCCCGATACAGCTTCTGTGTCGGCCCGGCCGACGGTCAATGGTCGGGTAGCGAGTTCTTGGTGAGTTCTTCGTCAAGAAGATGTCAAGGCCGGGCCCGGGCGCACTTCGTCGAGCGACTTGACAGTCTCCTGACTGAGCCCTTACGGAATCCTGTTCCCGGAGTTCTTGAGCGACCGGTGCGGCGGCGGGGAAACTTGCCTCACGACCCGAGCAGAATACGAGAAGGAGCGAATAGCGGCATGAAATTCCTCTTTGTCACCGGCGGCAGCCCAGCGACCGTGTTCGCGCTTACTCCACTCGCGACCGCGGTGCGGGATGCGGGGCATCAGGTCATCATGGCGGGCAATGCGGACCTGATCCCGGCGATTACCCAGGTCGGCATTCCGGCGGTCGGTATCAACCCGACGCCGCTGCACTACTACATGTTCACGGAGGCCGACGGCGGGCCGGCCAAGATGCCGGAGGGCCCGCGCGACACGATGCTGTTCGCGGGGCGGGCCTTCGCCCGGATGGCCGAGGCCAGCCTTGACGCGCTGCTCGGTATGGCCGGGGACTGGCGCCCCGACATCATCGTCGGCGGCGGTGCCATCTACGCGGCCGCTCTGGTCGCCGCCCAACTCGAGGTGGCGTACGCCCGGCACACCTGGGACCTCGCGGAAACCACGGAGATGGACGAGGCCGCGGTCGAGGTACTCGCGCCGCAGCTGCGGAAGCTGGCTCTCGACCAACTCCCGCAGCCGCAGCCGCTCATCGAGATCTGCCCGCCCTCGCTGCGCAGCCCCGAGAACGCCCCGGCCGTGCAGTTGATGCGCTTCGTCGCGGCCAACCAACAGCGGCCGCTCGAACCGTGGATGTACACCCGCCCCGAGCGCAAGCACCGGGTCCTGATCACCGCGGGTACCCGCGGCGGACAATCCCGGGCGCAGAACGTCGAACTCCTGCGCAGGCTGAACGGCACACTGTCCACATTGGACGTTGAGCTGCTGGTCGCGGGCCCCGAGGACATGGTCGACGACCTGGGTGCCGAGCTCAGCGACGTGCGCGTCGGCTGGTTCCCGATGGACGTCGTGGTACCCACCTGCGACGTGATCGTCCATCACGGTGGTGGTACCACCGCGATGACCGCGATGGCCACCGGTACGCCGCAGCTGGCCATCCCGCAGGAGGACTACCAGGTCGCCTGCTGCCAGCCCATCACCGACTTCGGCGCCGGCGTCCTGCTGCCGCCTGGGCAGGACACGGCCGACAACATCGCGCAGGCGTGCCAGCAGATCCTCGGCGACGCCAGTTACCGGCAGCGCACCCAGACCCTCGCCGAGGAGATCGCCACACTGCCGCCCCCGGCCGCCGTGGTGCAAGCGCTGGAGCAGCGGGTCGCCCGCTGAAATACGGGCCGGAATAGCCCCGAAACTTGATGGACGAGGTGGGATTATGGCGCAGGCCGTCGGCCGCGGACCGAGTGGGCGGCGATGACCGTGGCCCATGAGGAGACGGACGTCGTCGTGGTCGGCGCCGGACCGGTCGGCCTGATGCTCGCGGGTGAACTGCGGCTCGGCGGGGCTCGCGTCACCGTGGTGGAACGGCTGGCCGAGCCGATGCGCGAATCCCGGGCGTCCCAGCTCAACGCGCGAACCATGGAGATCTTCGAGCAGCGGGGCCTGCTGGACCGGCTCGGCACGGTGCGGGCCGAGCTCGCCGGCCACTTCGGCGGCGTACCCCTTGCGGTGGACCAGATCCGCAGTGTGCACGCGGGTTACTGGAAGGTGCCGCAACCCCGTACCGAGGCGATGTTGAACGGGTGGGCGAGCGAACTCGGCGCCGATCTCCGGCGCGGCCACGAACTGCGCGGTCTCGTCCAGACGGACGAGCACGTCGAGGCGGAGGTGTCGGGTCCGCGCGGCCGGGTTCGGCTGCGCGCCCGATACCTGGTCGGTTGCGACGGCGCGGGCAGCACCGTACGCGGACTGGCCGGTATCGGGTTCGCCGGTCAGGACGCGCGGCGGGAACTGATCCGCGCGGACGTGGCCGGTATCGACATCCCGCCGCGGCGATTCCAGCGCCTCCCGCACGGCCTGGCCATCGCGGCGCGGACGGGTGACGGCGTGACGCGGGTGATGCTGCACGAGTTCGGTGCGGCGCCGGCGGTACGCACCGCGCCGCCGACCTTCGCCGAGGCGGCGCGGGCCTGGGCACGGATCACGGGGGAGGACATCAGCGGGGGTACGCCGATCTGGGTCGACGCTTTCGGTGATGTCAGCCGGCAGGCCGCCCGGTACCGGTCGGGCCGGGTGCTGCTGGCCGGGGATGCGGCGCACGCCCAGCTACCCGCCAGCGGGCAGGCGCTCAACCTGGGTTTGCAGGACGCCGCCAATCTCGGCTGGAAGCTCGCCGCCCAGGTGCGCGGCTGGGCGGCACCGGGCCTGCTGGACAGCTACCACGACGAGCGGTACCCGATCGGCGCGCGGGTGCTGACGAACGTGGCGGTACAGGCCGATCTGCTGCTCGGTGGCGCGGACTTCACGGCGATACGCGCGGTCTTCGCCGAACTGATCCAGCTCGGCGAGGCGCGCCGGTACCTCGCCGAGACGCTGGGCGGCGTGGACGTCCGGTACGACGTGGGGCCGGGGGACGATCCGCGCCTCGGCGCCCGGCTCGCCCATGCCGACCTGCTGACCGGTACCGGTCCGACCACCACCGGCGAGCTGCTGCGGCCGGCCCGCGGCGTACTGCTGGATCTCACCGGGGACGCTGACCGGCAGGACCGGATCCGGCTGGCCGCACAGCCGTGGCAGGACCGGGTGGACACGGTACCGGCCAAGGTCGCTGGTACCAGCGCGCTGTCGGACCTGACGGCCGCCCTGGTCCGTCCGGACGGCCATATCGCGTGGCTCGACGGCGGGCCGACGGAGCTGGAAACCGCGCTGCTGCGCTGGTTCGGCGCACCGGCGAAGAAACCCGCGGCACGGACCACGAACAACTCCCCATCGACCACACGCGACGGACGGAATGCGTGAGATGAAAGTCGGATGTCTTTTCGACCTGCGGAACCCTGACGAATGGAAGCGTCCGTGGGCGGATCACTACTCCCGTACCCTGGAGTTCTGTGAGGAGGCCGACCGGCGCGGCCTCGACGGTCTCTGGTTCACCGAGCACCATCTCTTCGAGGACGGCTATCTCCCGCAGCCGCTCACGTTCGCCGCGGCGGCGGCGGCCCGCACCCGCAACGCCCGCATCGGTACCGCGGTGGTGTTGCCGGCCCTGCGCAAACCGGCCCAGCTTGCCGAGGAAGCAGCCGTCGTCGACCTGATCAGCGGTGGCCGCCTCGAACTCGGACTCGGTGCCGGGTACCGGGTTCCCGAGTACCGGCTCTTCGACGCCGACATCAACCGCCGGTTCGTCAGGACCGAGCAGGCGATCCGCGCGACCCGAGAGCTGTGGGCTGCGGGCGGCGTGACACCGCGGCCGATCCAGGATCCGGTGCCGGTATGGGGCGGCTTCTACGGTCCCCGCGGCGCGCGCCTGGCCGGGCGGCTCGGCATCGGCCTGCTGCACATTTCGCAGGACATGTTCCGCCATTACCGCGCGGGTCTGGTCGACGGCGGCCATGACCCGGCTCAGGCCCGCGTCTCCGACCTGATACCGATCATCCTGGCCGATGACCCCGAGGCCGCGTGGGCACGGGTCGCATCGCATGCGGTCTATCAGAAGAACAGCTACCGGCAGTCGTCGGTGGAGGGTACCGACCGACCCAAACCACCAATGCTCACAACCGACATGCTTCGCCGGCCCCCTGCCGATGGGTCGTGGGGAATGCTGGAGATTCTCACGCCCGAGGACGCCGCGGCCCGCATCCGCGAGCGGACCCAGGGACTTCCGTTGGTACACCTCATTTTCTGGGCGAGCATCGCCGGCATGCCCGACGACCTGGTGGCCCGCAACATCGAGCTGATCAGCGAGCGCCTGAAGCCGTTGCTCTCACCGGCGACGGCCGGCGTCGGCCACGGGTAACCAATCGCGACGCATCTGAAGTAGAAGGCGCATCTGAAGTAGAAGACGCATCTGACGTAGAAGCAGCCGCCTGAGCAAACAGGGAGGCAAGACACCGTGACACAGACCATGGAACTCGACCTACTCCGCGACAAGGTGACCGGCCGGGTGATCGACGAGGCCGCCGCCGATTACGACGCGGCCCGCTCGGTGTGGCACGGAGCCATCGACCACCGTCCAGCGGTCATCGTCCGCTGTACCGGCCCGGCCGACGTCGCGGCGGCGATCGCCTTCGGGCGCGAACACGGGTTGGAAATCTCGGTTCGGGGCGGCGGCCACCACCCGTGGGGCGTCGCGATCGCCGAGGGCGGCCTGGTCATCGATCTCAGCGAGCTGCGGGCCGTATCGGTGGATCCGCAGACCCGCCGGGCGTGGTGTGGAGGCGGTGCCACCATCGCCGAGCTGGACGCGGCCACCCAGCAGCACGGTCTGGCCGTACCCACCGGACTGATCAGTGACATCGGCGTGGGTGGCCTGACCCTGGGCGGCGGCTACGGCTGGTTGAGCCGCCACGCCGGGCTCGCCGCGGACAACCTGGTCGGCGCGGAGGTTGTCACGGCAGATGGCCGTACCCTGCGGGTCAGCGCCGAGCGCCACCCCGACCTGTTCTGGGCGATCCGGGGTGGCGGCGGCAACTTCGGTGTGGTCACCGGCTTCGAGTTCCAGCTACACGAGGTCGGTCCGCTGGTACACCTGGGATTGTTCTTCTGGGGACTGGAGAACGGCCGGCAGGCGCTGCGGGTGAGTCAGCAGGTGCTGGCGTCCTCGCCCAACGCGGCGGGGGTCATGCTGGTCGCCGGCCTGACCGCGCCGCCGGCTCCGTTCGTACCCGCCGCCTACCACGGTGTGCCCGGGTACATGTTGGCCGTCGTCGGCTTCGCATCGCCGCAGGAACATGCCCGGCTGGTCGAACAGGTACGCGCGCAGTTGCCGCCGCTGTTCGACTTCGTGAGCCCGATGCCCTATGTCGAACTGCAGAAGATGTTCGACAGCTTCGGCCCGCACGGCACCCACGCGTACGAGAAGAACCTCTATCTGCACGGACTCTCCGACGAGGTGATCACGGCACTCGTCGAGCACCTGCCGGACAAGAGGTCACCGATGTCGTTCGTCCGGGTCCTCGGGTTGGGTGGAGCCGTCGCCGAGGTACCCGACGAGGCGACCGCCTTCAGCGGGGACCGGTCCAGCCAACTGATGCTCGGCATGGTGGCGCTCGCCCCGGACGCCGAGTCGCACCGCATCGACCGGGCGTGGGTGGACTCGACCTGGGCGGCGATCCGGCCGCACGTCGACGCCTCCCGCCAGTTCATCAACTTCATGTTCGACCGCGGTGCCGAGCACGTGCGAGCCAGCTACGGGCCGGAGAAGTACGGGCGGCTGGCGCGTGTCAAGGCGCGCTACGACCCCGAGAACGTGTTCCACCTCAACGCCAACATCGAACCTGTCCCGGAGTCGACCACAAGCAACGCAAGCCGAACGCACCTGGAGGAGAAAGTGGACGAGAACCACCTGTCGCCCGAAAAGATCATGAAGCTCGGCATGGCGTTCTGGGGCGCGAAGACGCTGTTGAGCGCCGTCGAACTCGGGCTGTTCACGACGCTGGCGCAGACGGGGCCGCTGGACGGCGAGGCACTGCGGGAACGGTTGGGCCTGCACCCGCGGCGTACCGTGCGGGACTTCTTCGACGTACTGGTCGCCCAGGGCATGCTGGAGCGCAAGGGCGGCCGGTACGCCAACGCGCCGGAGACCGACCTGTTCCTCGACCGGGCCAAGCCGAGCTACATGGGCGGCGTCCTGGAGATGGCGAACACCACGCTCTGGCCCAACTGGTCGAAGCTGACCGAGTCGCTTCGCACCGGCGCCCCGCAGAGCGAGGCCAAGGACGGGAAAGACTTCTTCGAGGTGCTCTACGCCGACAAGGAGAAGACCAGGCAGTTCGCGAAGGGGATGGCCGGGGCCAGCAACTACATCGGGCAGGTGCTCGCGGCCAAGTTCCCGTGGAAGGACTACCGTTCCGTGATCGACATCGGCTGCTCCGGGGGCACCGCGTCGATTCAGATCGCCCTGGCCAACGCGCACATCACCGGTGGTGGCTTCGATCTGCCGCCGCTCAAGCCCATCTTCGACGAGCGCGTCGCGGAGTTCGGGCTCAGTGACCGCCTGAGCTTCAACGCCGGCAACTTCTTCACCGACCCGCTGCCGCGCGCGGATGTGCTCGTCATGGGGCAGCTCCTGCACGGTTTCGACACCGAGCAACGGACCCTGTTGCTGGACAAGGCCTACAGCGCCCTGCCCGAGGGCGGCGCGCTGATCGTCTACGACTCGGTCATCGACGACGACCGGCTGGAGAACGTCTACGGCATGCTGATGAGCCTCACCATGCTCATCCAGACGCCGGGCGGATTCGAGTGCACCGGCGCCGAATACCAGGACTGGATGAAGAAGACGGGCTTCCGCGACACGTACGTCGAACACCTCACCGGACCACACTCGATGGTCGTCGGCATCAAGTAGCCCATCGCGACTGTCCTCCGAGGACAGTGCTGCATCCGTACACATTGGACGGCCGGCGGCCCGGGGTCGACATTCGGCATCGGGCCGCTGGTTTCACTCATACCACTGAAGTATTGACGGAGGTCGTGATGTCGCCACCCGCCAGCGCGCTGATCCGATTGGTGCTAGGCGCCTATGGTTCGCAGGCGATCTGCGTGGCCGCCCGGCTGGGGGTCGCGGACGAGCTGGCGGGCGGCGCGCAGCCGGTGGACGTGATAGCCAGCCGGGTCGGTGCGGATGAGACGGCCCTGTATCGCCTGCTGCGCGCCGTGGCTGATCTGGGAGTCGTCTCGGAGCTGGACGACCGGCGGTTCGCACTCACCCCGCTCGGCGAGGTACTGCGCAGTGACGTCCCCGGTTCGCTGCGCGCGTGGGCGGCGCTGGTCGGCATGCCGTTCT
>JBPYFB010000149.1:0-20344 GCA_051986465.1 Rugosimonospora sp. | reverse complement strand
GATGATGGACCGTGTACGCGACCGAGCGGGTGACCCGGGCCCGTACCTGATGCGGCAGGTCACCAGGGTCGGGAAGGGTGTACCGCAGGGCAGTTTGATCGCTGGTCACCGCATACCCGTTGATGGTCGTCTCGGTGGCCGCGGGGGTGATGACCAGTTCGTTGCCCGACCACGCCGCCTTGTGGATTTCCGCCCACCCCAGCCGGCGCGGCGGGTCCTCCGGAAGCCAAAGCCCGAGGTTGGTGGCGACGGCGACGCCGATGGAGTCGGCGGGCTGCGCCCAGGCCAGGATCCGCTCGTCGCGCTCCAGCGGCGGCCGCCGCTGGGCGGGTAGCTTGCGCCGCCTGCCGAACACCGCTACAGACCTCCCACTGCCTGCTCCCGCAGGGCTCGCGCGTGCTGTTCCAACGGCACCAGTTCGCCGAACATACGCAAATGCTCATCCACGTGCGTCACCGGGTTGAGCCGCTGCAGCCTGGACTTCAGCTCCTGGATACGCCGGTTGACCGCGGGCAACTGCAGCCGGGCGAGGGTCACCGCGACGTACCGCGGATCGGGCTGCCCCGACAGCCGCAGCGGCTCCACGGCGAGCTCGCCGACGAGCGCCTTGGCGGCGAGGTCGGCGCAGGCGTCGCGGACCCGCTCCACCCAGACGACGCCGGCCACCGCGGTGGCCGTGCCGCCGGCCTCGGCGAGCGCCTCCCGCACCGCGTGGTGCACGGGATCGAGGTAGCAGTCGGCGCCGACCGTGTCGAACATCGGCCCGGCGAGCACCGGATCCTGCAGCGCGAGCTTGAGGGCTTCCCGCTCGACTATCCGTTGTGGACTGTCCACAGGCGACGGAGGAGCCGGCCGCGTTGGCTCGGGTTCGCTGCGCCCGAGCGACCGGGCCACCGCGCGGGTCACCGTCTCGACCTCCATGCCGAGGTCGCCGGCGAGCTTGCGGGCGTACTCGGGGCGCAGTGCCCGGTCCTTGATCTTCGCGACCAGCGGCGCGCTGGCGCGCAGCGCACCGACCCGCCCCTCCGCGGTGTCCAGGTTGTATCGGGCGCGCACCGAGCGCAGCGCGAAAGCGATCAGCGGCTCGCGCCGGGCGACCAGGTCGCGCACGGCCGCGTCGCCCTTGGCCAGTCGCAGTTCGCACGGGTCCATGTTGTCGGGGCTGACCGCGATGAAGGTCTGCGCGACGAAGCGCTGGTCGTCCTCGAAGGCACGCAGGGCCGCCTTCTGGCCGGCCGCGTCGCCGTCGAAGGTAAAGATGATCTCTCCGGCCAGCGTGTCCGTATCCATCAGCAGCCGGCGTAGCACGGCGATGTGGTCGCCGCCGAACGCGGTGCCGCATGTGGCGACCGCCGTCGATACGCCGGCGAGGTGGCAGGCCATCACGTCGGTATACCCCTCGACCACGACCGCCCGGCCCTGCTTGGCAATCTCGCGCTTGGCGTGCTCGATGCCGTAGAGGACATGCGATTTCTTGTACAGGGGGGTCTCTGGCGTGTTGAGGTACTTCGGACCGTCGTCGTCCTCGAAGAGCTTGCGCGCGCCGAACCCGATGACGTCGCCGGAGAGGTCCTTGATAGGCCACAGCAGCCGGCGGCGGAACCGGTCGATGAGGCTGCCGGAACGCGCCTCCTTCGCGAGGCCCGCGGTGACCATCTCCGGCGCGGTGAAGCCCTTCTGGCGCAGGTGCCGGACGAGCGCGTCCCACGCGTCAGGGGCGAAGCCGCAGCCGTACCCCTGCGCGGCGTCCCGGTCGAAGCCGCGCTGGGCGAGGAACTCGCGGGCGATCCGGGCACCCGGGGTGGCGAGCTGTTCGGCGTAGAAGGCGGCCGCCTCGGTGTGCGCGGCGAGCAGCCGGGCCTTCTGGCCCTGGCCGGTCCGTACCGGCGCCGGACCGGACTCCAGGTACCGCAGCTGGATGCCGGCGCGGGTGGCCAGCCGCTCCACCGCCTCGACGAACGTGAGGTGGTCGGTGTCCATGACGAACTTGATGACGTCGCCGCCGGTCGCGCAGCCGTGGCAGTAGAAGACGTTGCGGGCCGAGGAGACGGTGAACGACGGGGTCTTCTCGTCGTGGAACGGGCACAGGCCCTTCAGGTTGCCCCCGCCCCCAGGCTTCAGCGTGACCCGCTCCGAGACCACGTCGACGATCGAGGTGCGCTCGCGCACCAGCGCGATGTCCTCGTCGCGGATCTTCCCTGGCATGCTGCTCCCGTACCGGCGGGTGGACCTCCAGGTACATCCTCCCCCGCCGGGGTGCCCGCCACGAAACCGACCCGACCACCTCCATTTGTTTGATTAGGAGTTTGTGATTCGCATGTCGGATGACAAACTGCTAGGCGAGACGAGATCCTCGCGCCCGGCCTGGCCGCTGCCGGCCGCGCGCTGATGCCGCAGGTACGCCCTCTTACCCTGGGAGACGCGAGCCATGAGCAACGAGGCAGAGGTGCCGGAGAAGCCCTTCGTCGCCGGCATGTACGACTATTACCTGGGCGGTACGGCCAACAGCGAGGCCGACCGCGCGGCTGTTGAACGCATAAGGTCCATCCTTCCGGAGATCATCGACGTGGCCTGGGCCAACCGCGGCTTCCTCCAGCGGGCTGTCCGGCGGATGGCCGCGGACTGGAGCATCCGCCAGTACATCGACATCGGCGCGGGCCTGCCGACCCAGCGCAACACGCACGAGGTGGTGGCCGAGGTCATTCCGGACGGCCGGGTGGTCTACGTGGACAACGACCCGCGGGTCATCGAACGCGGCCGGAGCCTGCTTGCCGATACGCCCGGTACGACCGTGTTCGAGGCTGATCTGCGCGACGTGGACACCATACTCACGCACCCCGAGACCAAGCGGCTGATCGACTTCACCCAGCCGGTGGGGCTGCTGCTGGCCGCCGTCACCCAGTTCATACCGGATGAGGACGATCCCTGGGGAATCGTCGCCCGCTACCTGGCTGCCCTCGCCCCGGGTTCATACCTGGCGCTGTCCGGGCCCACCGGCGACCACCAGGCCGACCGCATCGTCAACGGGGTGGCCGACGTGTACAAGGGCTCGGCCAGCCCGGGGGTCGCCCGCACCCGCGCCCAGTTCGAACGGTTCTTCGAGGGTCTCGCGATCGTGCCGCCGTACGAGGGCGCGCCCGCGGCGGTCGACTTCATCGGCGTGTGGGGCGCGGAAGACCCGGAGGCCGCCGACGACGAGGGCTCCCGGTGGTTCTACGCGGCCGTCGGACGCAAGCCCTGAAACGCATACGGAAAGGACATTGCGGTGCCCAGCAAGCCCAGCGTCGCCGAACTCGGCATCGACGTGGCCGCGCAGACCTGGCGGCGTTCGGGGGACGGACCGGGTGCGGTCGAGGTGGCGATGGTCGACGTCGACGGGGAGCCGTGGGTACTGGCCCGCGTCGCCGGCGACCCGGACGGGCCGGTTCTC
Source organism: Rugosimonospora sp. (assembly GCA_051986465.1). GTDB lineage: Bacteria > Actinomycetota > Actinomycetes > Mycobacteriales > Micromonosporaceae > DATEJJ01. The sequence goes on along the minus strand of JBPYFB010000149.1, from coordinate 16,914 downwards.
GCGTACGACCGTCACGAGTGGGAGTGCTTCCTCGACGGCGCCAAGGCGGGTGAGTTCGACGACCCACAGAGCTGACGGAGCGAGTCGCGCCGATCGGTGGAGCCGCCCGGCAACTTTGTGATTCACAATTTAGGAGGGCTGTATGCTGATCGCGTCGCCCTGTCAAGGAGGAGGGCTCGAGTGACCGACGCGTTTGGCCCCACGGTCGCGAAGCGCAGGCTGTCGCGCCGCCTGGCCGAGTTGCGGATCAAGAACGGTTACACGGCCAACCAGGTGTGCGACAAGCTGAACTGGGGACGGGGCAAGGTCGGCCGCTTTGAAGCCAATGCCTGGAAGCGCCCGGAGATGAGCGACGTACGGGACCTGTTGCGCATCTACGAGGTGAGCCCGGCCGAGCGCGAGGAGCTCGAGGACCTGGCGATGGTCGCGCGGGCGCGCCGGTGGTGGCGCGAGTACGGCGACGTCTTCGGGGACAGCGAGTACCCGGGCTTCGAGGAGGACGCGGTACGCATCTGCGTCTACATGCCACTGATCCTGCCCGGCTTGCTGCAGACCCCTCCGTACATGAAGGCCCAGGCGGCGGTTGGCATGCGCCCGACCGAGTGGGTGGAGCGGGAGCTGCAGGCGCGCCTGCGGCGCCAGGAGCTTCTGGCCCGCACCGACGGTACGAGCCCGAAGCTGGTCGCCGTCATCACCGAGGCATCCCTGCTGTACCGGTGGGGTACCCAGGAACAGCGGCGCGAGCAGATCGAGTACCTGGTCGACGGGGCACACCGGCCCGGCGTGGAGTTGCGCCTGCTGCGCCTCGCGGACGGTCCGCACCCGGGCATGAGCAGCCTGATCAGCATCTTCGACTTCCCACGCGACGAACCCGCGATGGTCTATCTGGAGAACGACGCCGGAATCAGGGAGGTGAGCACGGGCTCCGAAGTCGAGCCGTTCGCCACGCTCTTCGGTCGCATCCGCGACGCGGCGCTGGGCGAACCGGCGACGACCGCATACCTCAAGCACCTCGCAGTACGACTGGAGTAAGACCATGACTGACCTGTCTCAAGCGATATGGCGCAAGGCCACCCGCAGCACGGGCGCCAACACCGGCTGCGTAGAGGTCGCCAGCAACCTACCCGGCGCGACAGCCGTGCGGGACAGCAAGAATCCCGACGCCGGTGCTCTGGTTCTCACCAAGGCCGACTTCGCGGCGTTCCTCGCCGACGTGAAGTCCGGACTGTACGACATCTGACTCGGCAGTCACACGGGGCCGGCGGTCGCCTACCGCGACCTTGACTCGCCGGGCGTACCGGAGGCAAAGATCCCCCGAGGGCGCCACCTCGGGGGATCTCCTGTATTCGCCTGTCTCAAGGCTTATGCGCACCTTACAACGCGTAGCTGGCGGCGTACACCCGGTCTTCACTTCCTGTCAGGCTTTGATGGTTGTAAAACCGTGCGCGAATTCGTAATCTGTGTTTCACAGATGTGGAGTCGCGGAAGGCCGAGACTCAATGTGGCAAAACGTGAATCCTCGTATCGCGAACGCCCCGGGCCGCATCGAACCTCTGGTGCTCTCCCACCACGCCCCATCCCCCGAAGGACCACCATGGATCCCCTGACCATCTCACTCGCCGCCGGGGTCGCCGCCGTCGCCGGTGCCGGCGTGGGCCTTCGCTGGTGGTACCGGACGCGCCAGGCTGAGGCCGAAACCCGCGCGGCGGCCGAGCGGCTGCACCGGCAACTGCAGGAGGCACGCCACGCGGCGAGCCACGATCCGCTCACCGACCTGCCCAACCGGCAGACCTTCAACCGGCTCGGCGCCGAGCTGCTGGCCGACCCCACCAAGCCCCCGCTCGTCGGTGTCGTCGTCGACCTGGACAACCTGCGCCACGTCAACGACACGGCGGGACGACCCGTGGGTGACGAGGTGCTCGTGACGATGAGCCGGCGGCTGGCCGCGTACGCCAGCGGCAACCTGGTCGGCCGGATCGGCGGCGACGAGTTCGCGGCCCTGCTCAGCAGCGCCGACCCGGACTGGTCCTGGCCGTACCCGGCCGGCGCGTGGCTGGCCGAGGCGCTCGCCCGGCCGATGCGCGTGGCGAGCGGCACCGTCGTCGTCAGCGCCACGGTGGGGTTCGCGCCGGTTCACGGCTTCGCCGACCTGCCCGAGGTGCTGCGTCGCGCCGAACGCGCGCTGGCCCGCGCGAAGAGCACCGGGCGCCACAGCGCGTGCTTCGATCCGCTCCTCGACAACGACGCGCCCGCGCCGGGCGGCCCGCCCGCGCTGCCCCGCCCTCGGCAGCGCGAGACGAATGAGCAGCCGCGCACTCCGCCCGCGGACGGCGCGCTCGCCGCCGCGGCGGTCCGGATCGCACCGGTGCGCGGCCTGCCAGCCAGCTGACCGACTTCCAAGAAGCCGCGCGGCGCTTCAGGCCGGCGCTATGCGGAACGTGTACGTAAGGCTTCGCCACTCGCCCTCGACCGGCCGGCCGTCCGGTGTGGGGCCCGTGCGCCGGACGTACTCGACGACCAGCTCCTCCTTCACGCCGAAGACCGTGTCGGAGTCGAGGTACGCGCCACCGTCGACGAACAACTGGGTCACCAGGCGCCGGTACCCGGGCGCGAAGATCATGAAGTGCAGGTGCGGTGCGCGCCAGCGGTGCCGCCCGACCGCGTCCAGCATCTCGCCGACCGGCCCGTCGCCCGGTATCGGGTACTCGGACGGCAGGATCGACCAGAACGTCAGCCGCCCGGCCGCGTCCGTACCGAAGCGCGCGCGCAGCACCGGGGCGTCCAGGTCTGGCAGCTGCACGTCGTAGAAACCGTCCTCATTGGACTGCCAGACGTCCACGGTCGCGCCGGGTACCGGCTCGCCGCCCGTACCGACGACGTGCACGTCAACCCAGAGGGGCGTGCCGGGCATGCCGCCGCTGATGTCGGCGCCGGACTCGGCGAGCGGAGGTCCGTCCACATAGAACGGTCCGAGCACGGCTGAGGCCGTGGTCTCGGGGGTACGGGAGTTGGTGAGCGTATCGACGAGGCTGGAGACGCCAAGCGTATCGGAGAGCAGGATGAACTCCTGCCGCGTGTCGTTCGTGATGTGCCCGGCCCGGGTGAGGAAGCCGATGCCGTATCGCCACTCCGCCTCGGTCACGTCGTTGTCGACGACGAAGTCGTGCAGGTGGCGCACGAGTCCCGTCACGAGCTGCCTGACTCGCGGGTCAGGCGCCTGCGCGAAGCTCGCCACCACCTCCCGGGTCAGCCAGCTCAGGTCCGGTACCAGCGGCACCGGGCGGGTACCGGCCCACGCCTCGCGCAGCAGCGCGTCGAGCCCGCCGGCGGTCACCTCCCGCGGGTTCGGGTACGGGGTGCCGCTCGCCAGCTCGGCCACCTTCGCCAGATCGCCGTCGGCCAGCCCCAGCTCCCGCAGCGAGGTCGGGCCGGACAGCGACGCGATGAGGTCGTACAGGCCGGTCGGGGCGTCCCGCACGCCGAGCGTCTGGGCGATCTGGCGCATCGCGTCCGGTACGGCCGGGGCGTTGTAGGCCATCGCGTGCGGCAGTACGACGGTGTGCGTGGGCGAGTGCGCCAGGTTGAACGAGCCGCCCAGGGTGTGACACAGCTTGTGGTGCAGCCCCATGCCGACGCTGCCGAGGCAGGTACCGGCGAGCCAGGCCGCCATCAGCGCGTCCGCTCGGGCGTCCACATCGGACGGATCGGCGGCGATACGCGGCAGGGCGCCGGCCATCCCGCCGATCGAGCGCAGCGCGAGGCTGTCGGTGAGCGGGTTGGCGCCGGGCGAGTAGAGCGCCTCCACCGCATGCGCGATCGCGTTGACGCCGCTCGTCACCGACGTCGCCACCGGCAGCCCGAGAGTCAGCGCCACGTCGTAGATGACGGTCTTCGGCCGGATCGCCGGCGAGGAGCGGGTGGTCTTCGCGCCCTGCGCGGTCTCCCCCACCACCGCGGTGACCTCCGAACCCGCGTACGTGGTCGGTACCGCGACGTGCGGCAGCTCGGTACGCAGCGCGAGCGCCTTCGCCAGCCCGGTGGCCGAGCCGCCACCGACGGAGACGAGGCAGTCGACGCCGTGCCCGGCTACCAGCGCCAGGGCCTGCTCGGTCACCTCGACCGGCGTGTGCATGGCGACGCCGGTGAACTCGGCCACGGCCAGCGGCCCGAGCGCGTCGCGCGCGGCCGGGGCCAGCCGCGGCGAGGCGAGCACGAGCACCCGGCCGCGGCCGAGCCGGCTCACCTCGTCCGGCAGGGTTCCCAGGGTTCCCGTGCCGAAGACGACGCGCGCCGGCTCGGACGCGTACACGAACGACCGCATCAGGCCATGCTAACCTCGCTCCTCCGGCGCCGCCGCCGCTCGATCCACAGGTACAGCGCGGGTACCACCACGAGGTTGAGTAGGGTCGAGGTGGCCAGCCCGCCGACGATCACGACGGCCGTCGGGTGCTCGATCTCGTGCCCCGGCGCGTCGCCGAGGACCACCAGTGGCACGAGCGCCAGGCCCGTCGCGAGCGTGGTCATCAGGATCGGCGAGAGCCGGTCCCGCGATCCACGCAGTACGAGTTCCGGCCCGAAGGGCATGCCCTCGTCCCGTTCCAGGTGCTGGTACCGGCTGATGAGCAGGATGCCGTTTCGGGCGGCTATACCGAGCACGGTGAGGAAGCCGACCAGCGAACCGAGGGAGATGATCCGGCCGGAGGCGAAGGTGGCTATCACCCCCCCGACGAGCGCGGAGGGCAGCGTCAGCAACGACAGCGTGGCCAGTCGCCAACTCTCGAAGCACAGCCGCAGCAGCAACAGGATCAGGATGGCGGCGCCGAGACCGTACAGGAATATCCGCTGCTTCGCGGTCTGGCTCTCGGCGAACTCCCCGAGCAGCTCGGCGTGGTACTCCCGCGGGAACGTCACGGTGGCGAGCTTGGCGCGCAGATCGCCCACCGCGGACGCCAGGTCCCTGCCCTGCACGTTGGCGGAGACATCGATGTATCGAGACGTGCCGTCGTGCTGGATGACGTTGGGCGTCGGGCGTACCTGCACGGTGGCCACGTCGGCGAGCAGGATGTGGCCGCCGTTCGGGGTGTCGATCGGCAACTGCTCGATGTTGCTGACCGACGCTCTGGTTGCCGGTGTGCTCCATACCTGGACGTCGTACGCCTTGCCGTCGCGGAAGATGTCGCCCACCTCCTCGCCGGCCATCAGGGTGGCGGCCGCGCGGCGCACGTCGCCGGGCTTGATGCCGAAGCGCTCCGCCTTGGCGAGGTCCACCTCCACCTGCACCTGCGGCACGTTCACCTCGAGGTCCACGTGCTGCTCGATGATCCCTTTCGTGCTGGCCATCAGCTCCTTGATGTGGCCGGCCCGTTCCCGAAGCACGTCCAGGTCCGGCCCGTACAGGCGCACCACGATGGCGTCGCCCGAGCCGGACAGCACCTCGTCGGTGCGCTCGCGAAGGTACGTGTACACGTTGTGGCGCAGGCCCGGGTACTTGTTCGCCAGGGCCTGGATGCGGGCGATCGTCAGCTCGTAGTTGGCCTTCGGGTCGATGCTGATCCACAGCTCGCCGAAGTTGACGCCCGAGGTCTCGTCGCCCAGCAGCGCCTGCCCGATGTGCGCGCCGAAGCTCTGCACGCCGGGAATCTTGCGCAGGTCCACGCTGACCGCCTCGACCATCCGCACCTCCTCGTCGTCGGCGGTACCCGGCACCGTGATGAAGTGCAGGAAGACGTTGCGCTCCTTGAACGCGGGCAGCAGCGACTGCCCCAGTCCGGGTATCACCGCGAGGCCGCAGAGCAGCACGAGCGCGGTGGCCGCGTACGCCCGCCACGGGCGGCGCAAAACCCGGGCCAGAAACGCGACGTACCCGCGCCGCAGCCCCCGCACCACCGGCGACTCGCGACGCTCCACATGGGAGCGTGACAGCAACAGCAGCGCGAGCGCGGGCGTCACGGTGAGCGCGACGAGCAGTGACACCAGCACGGCGAGCGTGTAGGACAGCGCGAGCGGCCGGAAGAAGGCCCCGGTGAGCCCGCCGAGGAACAGGACCGGCGCGGCCGCGGCGACAACGATGAGCGTCGCGTACACGATCGGTCCCCGCACCTCGACCGAGGCTTCCAGGACAATCGCGGCGGTCGGCCTCGTGCCGCCGGCTCTTCGGTGCTCGCGCAGCCGCCGCACGATGTTCTCGATGTCGATGATGGCGTCGTCCACCACCACCCCGACGGCTATCACCAGCCCCGCGAGCACCATCGTATTGACGGTGGCATGGGAGTAGTACAGCACCAGCATCGCCGAGACGAGCGAGAGCGGGATCGCGATGAGGCTGATCAGCGCGCTGCGCCACTCGAACAGGAACAGCGCGAGTACCAGCACGACGAACAGGCAACCCAGCAGCAGCGCCCGGGAGAGGTTGTCGATCGCCAAGGTGATGAAGGTGGCGGGACGGAAGATGGTCGGGTCGATGGTGATTCCGGACAGGCCGGGCTTGAGCTCTCCCAGCGCCTGGTCGATCCCCCGGGTGACGTCCAGCGTGTTTGCCCACGGCAGCTTCTCCACCACGAGCATGATTCCCGGGCCGCCGTTGATGACCGCGTCACCGATCAGCGGCTGGTGGTCCTCCAGGACGTTGGCCACGTCGCCGAGGCGCAGCACCTTTCCGTTCTGGTTCTCGATGGGTATCTGCGCCATGTCGGCCGGCGTCTTTATGGACAGCACGTGCTGGATCCCGATGCGCTGGTTGGGCGTCTCCAGCGTGCCGCCGGTACCGATGACCGCTCCCTCGGAGAACTGGAGCAGCCCGACATCGAGCGCGTCCGCGGTCACCGTCATCACCTGGTCGACGGTCACATTGTGCGCGCGCATGCGCACCGGATCGACCTGTACCTGAAGCATCTGCAGGCGCTCGCCCCAGATCGCCACGTTCGCGACGCCGGGCACCTCCAGCAGCTTCGCACGGATGGTCCAGTACGAAATCATCGACATCTCGATGAGCGACCGGCTCTGCGAGGTCAGACCGATCTTCATCACGCGCCCCGTGGACGACACCGGTTGCAGCATCACCGGTGGGGCCGCCCACGTGGGGAGCGTCGGCGTTACCGTCGCGATCCGCTCGGAGACGAGCTGGCGGTCGCGCAGCAGGTCCGTACCGGGCCGGAACCGCAGTTCCACAGAGGACAGTTGGGCCAGCGATTTGGAGCGCATGGTGTCCAGGCCGGGCAGCCCGTTCAGGGCGTTCTCCATCGGCACGGTCACCAGCGACTCCACCTCGCCCGCGGACAGGCCGATGCACGCGGTCTGTATCTCCACGCGCGGCGGCGCGAACTCGGGGAAGACGTCCACCGGCATCTTGTGCAGCTGGAAGAGGCCCGTCCCCAGCACGGCCACGGCCAGCGCCACCACGATGAAGCGGAGTTTCAGGCTGGTACCGATGATCCATCGCATGGCTATTCCTCGCCGACGCCGACCTCGGTGCCGTACAGCTCAGCGGCGCCGACGGTCACGACCTGGGTACCGGCGGGCGGGCCGGCGGTGAGCAGGGCGGTCTGCCCGTCAATCGCGTCGACCGTGATGCGCTCGCGCATGTAGACGAACGGCTGGCGCATCACGAACGCCCACGTGTCGCCGGCCGGGTCGTAGAACACGGCAGCGGTCGGCACGACCAGCCGGGCCGGGCCGGTCGCCTGGCTCTCCGCGATCGCGGCGGTCTTCAGGCCGAGGCGGCGCGCCGCGTCCGCGGTCAGCGTGATGCGTGCGATGTTGGTCGCCGGGTCCACCTCCATCGTGGCCGCCCCAGCGGTGGTCTCCGGGTAGCTGGCGATGGTCGGGTACCCCATCGTCGACACCCCGATGGCGACGGCGGCGGCCGCGCCCGCAATCACAACGGCGACGAGCACCTGGCCCAGCCTGCCGCGCAGCAGTTGCCTCATGACCCGACCTCCTCCAGGCTCGGGACCGCGACCGGCACCGGTTGCCTCGGTTGCCGTGCCATGCGGCCGGAGTAAGCGACGAAGACAGCAGGAACGACGAACAGACTGACCAGGGTCGAGGTGACCAGGCCGCCGAGGACGACGATCGCCAGCGGCCGCAGCATCTCCAGCCCGGCGACGTTGCCCAGTACCGCCATCGGCAGTACCGCGAGACCGGTGGCGAGCGCGGTCTTCAGGACCGGTACGAAGCGCTCCGCGGTGTGGCTGACGACGTCCTCGACGCCGCGCTCACCCGGATCTCGCCCGTACCGCCATATCAGTACGACGACTTGGCGCACCGCGAGTACCCACACGGCGAACAGACCCACCAGCGAGCCGAGTGAGAAGCCGTTGCCGGTCGCGGACGCGGCCAGCACGCCGCCGGCGGGCGCCGCGAACAGCGCCACCAGTACCAGGGCGGCCAGCCGCCAGCTACGGAACGCCGCCTGCAACAGCAGGAGGATGACGGCGAGTACGACTCCGGTGAGAGCCCACGCGCCGGTACGGTTCGCGCTCTCCTGCGCGTACTGCTGGAGCACCTCGGCGTGGTACTCGACCGGGAAGCTGACCCCGCCGAGCCGGGTACGGATGTCGGCGACGACCGAGCGCAGATCCCGACCGCGCACGTTGGCCGTCACATCCACCCGCCGGGACACGTTGTCGTGCCGGATGATCACCGGGTCGGGTCGCACGCGTACCTGCGCCACGTCCTTGACCCGTACATGCCCGCCGGACGGCGTGTCGATCAGCACGTTCTGGATGGCCGACAGACTGTCGCGAGTGGACGGTACGCCCAGCACCAGCACGTCGAAGACCTTCTGGTCCTCGTAGAGGCTGCCGGCGATGAGGCCGGAGAGCAGCGTGGCGGTGGCCCGCCGCACGTCGCCCGGCTTGATGCCGAAGCGCTGCGCGGCCGCCAGGTCCACCTCGATCTCGATGGTCGGCTGCTGTGCCGGCAGGTCCACCTGGGGCGAGACCACCCCGGGTACGCCGGCCATCAGCCGCCGCACCTCGTCTGCCTTGGTTCGCAGCATGTCCATGTCGAGGCCGAACACGCGAACCGTCACGTCACCGCGGGTACCGGTCTGCACCTGGCCGACCTGCTGTTCGGGGTAGGTGAACACGCGATGGTCGAAGCCCGGGTACCCGGCGACGACCCGCTGGATGCTCGCCACGGTGGTGGCGTAGTCGGCGTTCGGTCGGATGCTGACCCACAGCTCCCCGGAGTTCACCCCCAACTGCTCGTCGGAGTTGATTGCCCGGCCGACGTGCACGCCGACGTTGCTGACCCCGGGCAATGTGCGCAGTTCGGCGCTGGCCGCCTGGGTGATCCGTACCGTCTCCCCCGCCGACATGCTCGGCGTACCCGTCCAGCTGATGAGCAGGTCACGTTCCTGCGGCGCGGGCAGCAGCGTGCCGTGCAGGTGCGGCAGTAGCAGCCCGGCACCGGCGACCACGACCGCCGCGACGATCGCCGCCGCGCGTCCCCAGTGGACGGTCCGGGAGAGCACCCCGGCGTACCGGCGGCGCAGGGCCTGGGTGGTCGCGGCGTTTCGGCGGCCGCCGCTACCGGCGAACAGGGTCAGCGCCAGCGCCGGCGTGACGGTCAGCGCGACGAGTGTGGACGCCGCCACGGCGAGCAGGTACGACAGCGCGAGCGGCCGGGTGAAGGCGCCGTTCAGGCCGCCCATGGCCATCAGCGGTATCGCGGCCACGAGGATGACGAGCGTCGCGTACAGGATCGGCCAGCGCACCTCGCGCACGGCCGCGACGATCGCCGCCGACCGCGGAGTGTCCACACCGGACGCTCGCTGCTCGGCCAGGTGGCGGCGGACAGTGTCCACATTGACCACCGCGTCGTCGACGAGCACCCCCAGGGCTATCACCAGACCCGAGAGCACGAGCATGTTGAGCCCGGTGCCCCGCGCGAACAGGACGAGCAGGGCGGTGAGCGCGGAGAGGATGATCGCGATGGTGCTGACCACAGCCGTGCGCCAGTCGAAGAAGACGAAGCCGAACAGCACGATCATCAGGATCACCGCGATCAGCAGCGCCCGCCCGACGTTGCCGATTGCCGAGTCGATGTAGCTGGCGGGCCGGTACACGGCGGTGTCGATCTGCACGCCGGCCAGGCCCGGCGAAAGTGCCCGCAGGGCGCTCTCGACGCCCTCGGTGACGTCACGGGTGTTGGCACCGGGTGCCTTGTCCACGACGAGCATGATCCCCGGGCTGCCGCCCACGACCGCGTCGCCGATCAGCGGCTGCTGGTGGTCCTCCACGACCGTGGCCACGTCGCCGAGCCGGGTCGGTACGGACCCGTGGGAGTCCTCCACCGGTACCTGCGCCAGCCCCTCGGGCGTCGTGATGGGCAGCACGTGCTGGATCGTCAGGCGCTGGTTCGGCGTCTCCAGGAAGCCGCCGGTGCCCGGCGTGGACGCCTCGACGAACGTCAGCGGGGATACCCACAGGGCGTTGCCGGTGGTCTGGATGATCTGGTTGAGGGTGATGCCGGCGGCGGCCAGCCGCTGCGGATCCACCTGTACCTGCAGCTGCCGGTCGCGCTGGCCCCACAGCGAGACGTTGGCGACGCCCTGCACGCCCATGAGCCGGGGCCTGACGCGCCACTGGGCCAGCACCGACATGTCGATCAAAGAAATGTTCTTGGCGGACAGCCCGATCACCATGATCCGGCTGGTCGAGGACTCAGGTTCGATCATCACCGGTGGCTTGGACACGTGCGGCAGCGCGACGGCCTGCGTCATCCGCTCCTGCACCACCTGCCGGGCCCGCAGCAGGTCGGTGCCCGGCTGGAAGATGAGGTCCACGGTGGACAGGCCGGCCACCGACTGGGACCGGATCGTGTCCAGCCAGGGCACCCCGTTGAGCAGGTCCTGCTCCAGGGGCACCGTGATGAACTGCTCGACCTCTTCCGCCGACAGGCCGAGTGCCTCGGTTTGGATCTGCACTGACGGCGGCGTGAACTCGGGCAGGACATCCACCGGAGCCCGCCGCAGCTGAACGATTCCAGCGAACATCATGATTGCCGCGACGGGAAGGACCAGAAGTCGAAACTTCAGGCTCGCCCCGACGATCCAATGCATCATTCTGCTCCGCCTCCCTTTCGACGCGACCGACTCTTCGGGTTCGAGTCGTATTCACGATCATCGGCATCGCTAATTCATTGAGATTGCGGCCGAGAGGGGCGGCAAGGCAAGGCTGAGTTTTTCGCTAAACCCGAATTCCTGGCCATTCGCGGTTATTGTGAATCGGGTATCCGACACGGGGATCCCAGCATTAGTGTGCGTTAAGGAAGAGACCGTCAGACGTGCGATAACCAGGCATTTCTCGGATCTCACCCACCTGGACGATCGTCGGTGGTAATGTGACTAACCGGTCGGTTGACATTCACATTAGGCCGAGGAGAGTGAGATGGAGGGGGCGCCTCATGTATTATTCTACGACATCTTGTAGGGAGCGTGACCGATGATTCGGCGGATCATGAGCCCGGGTCTGGCTGTGATATTCACGGCCATCTTGACCACCACCCTAATAGCCACCACAAGTGATCTCGCATGGGCCGGGTCGGCCCGATCAACTAGAACAGTAACATCAGTTAACCGATTCTGCCCACAGCTTACGGCATTTCATCGCGACGATTTTCCGGACGGGCCGCGAATCAACAACCGGTTCTTCCCATTCACACCCGGGACCCAGTTCGTGTACGAGGGTCGATCTAATACCGGTGGTGGCGTACTGCCGCACCAGATCATTTTCACGGTCACCGATATGGTGAAATACGTCGATGGGGTGCGCACCCGCGTGGCGTGGGACCAGGACCTCAACGACGGCCAGCTCTCCGAGTCGGAGCTCGCGTTCCACGCGCAGGACCGGCACGGCAACGTCTGGGTCCTCGGCGAGTACCCCGAGGAGTTCGACGACACCGGCGCGTTCACCGGTGCTCCGTTCACCTGGATCGCCGGCCAGGACCACGCCCAGGCCGGCACGCTGGTACCCGGTGACCCGCGGCTCGGTACGCCCGCGTTCCTTGAGGGCAGCTCACCTTCGATCGACTTCCTCGACTGCGGGCAGGTCTTCGCGAAGGGCCAGACGACCACCGTGCCGACCGGTACCTACAAGGGAGTCCTCATCATCGACGAGGACAGCCCGCTCGACCCGACCAGCGGCCACCAGCGCAAGGAGTACGCGCCGGGCACCGGGCTGGTACGCGTCGGCGCGGTGGGCGACCCCGAGGGCGAGACCCTCGTCCTCATCGCCATCAAGCACCTCAGCGCCAAGCAGATGGCCTCGATTCGCACATCAGTACGCAAGCTGGAGAAGCGCGCGTACCAGATCAGCAAGGTCTACCAGCACACGCCGCCCGCGTTCGTCGGCAACTGAACCCGTCCCTCCCGCATCTTCGGGCGCGGGAGGGGTGGTGCCGCCCATAGTGGACGGACCTCTGGCGCCCCCACTCAAATCGCGCAGCGCACCTCGGTCAGGCCGGTGACGGCCGCCCGTCCCAACGACCTACCCGTGGCGGCGTCCAGCCAAGCGACGCCGCCCGGGTAACCGATCAGCAGCCGGCTCCCGTCCTTGCTCGCGGTCAGCCCGCGCACCGGGGCCGGCGTCTCCCACGAAGCCTTGACGTCCATTGTGGGCAGTGCCACCAGGTGCACCCGGGTACCGATGCCGACGTACAGCCGGTCGCCGTAGGGCGAGGCCGCGGCGCTGGCCCGGCCGGTACCGGTGGGCAGCGTCGCCACTGCGGTCACCGTCAGCTCCTGGGTATTGAGGTGCGCGAGGCGCCCGCTGCTCAGGTCGGCCACGAGAAGTGCCGTACCGTCCGGCGTGATGGCGGCGGTATGCGCGGCAGGGTCGCCCCGCCCGAACGGCAGTGGTAGGTCCACGCAGTACGCCCAGCCGACCTCAAGGCTCAGCGTGTGTACGAACGCGGGTAGCTCCGCGCCCGGCTTGCCCGCGAGGAGATCCCGGGTGTGCTGGTGCTCCGGCTGGTTGGTGTACAGGGTGTACACAGTGGACAGGTCCGGTGCGTACACCGCCTGCCGTGCGGTACCGTGCATCTCCTCCTCCGCGCCGGCCGGCACCGGTACCTTGTTCCGGGTCAGCAGCGGGCCCGCCGTGCCGGTGGTCAGGTCGACCGCGCGCACCCGGTACCGGTCGGGCGCGGCCGGCGGCAGCCAGTCGAGCACGAAGAGGGTGTTGCCGGCGCCCCGGCCGAACGCGTCCGGCTCCACGTTCCCGGGCAGGTCCAGCCGCTTCCCCGGGCCGGTACGGTCGGTGATCAGCATCGAGGTGCGCGCCCGGCCCGCACTCCGAGCGGGCGCCATCATCGCGACGCTGGTGCCGTCCGGGGACGCGATCCGCGGTACCCAGGCCCCGTTGAGCCGGACGCTCGCGGCGACCGTACCGTCGGATGTCCTGATCGCGTTCAGCCGGGTCGCACCGCCCGCCATCGGTACCGTCGCGTAGATCGTCCGGACGTCCGCCGCCGCCACCCCGGTACCGGCCACCTCGCACCGGGTACCGCGCACCACCGCCAGACCCTTCGTCGTATCGACGAGCAGCACATCGGGTACGGCCACCGGCGCTGCGACCGGTACCGGCCGCGCCCGGCACCCGCCCAACACCGCCGCACCCCCGCCGATCGCCGCACCCCCAGCTATTGCCAGTAACCGCCTGCGTGTCGTCATGCCTTGTGGACACCGGCCGCGCGTACCGGGTTCCACAAAATGCCGGGCTCCACGAAATCCCCGGTGGACCGTGGAACCTCGGCGGCGAGTGCGGTGTCTACTCTCATGAAACCCGGAGGTGCCAACTGGACGACGCCGACATCGTGGCCCGCGCGCGCGATGGCGACCTGGACGCATACGAGCTTCTGGTCGCGCGCCACACCGCGCTCGCGTACCGGACCGCCACGCTGCTCGGCGCCGGCGACGACGCCGAGGATGTCGTGCAGGAGGCGTTTGTGAAGGCGTTCGGCAAGCTCCGCCTCTTCCGTGGTGATTCGCCGTTCCGGCCATGGCTGCTGGCGATCGTGGCGAACGAGGCGCGCAACCTGCAACGCTCGCGGCGCCGGCGCGAGGCGCTCGCCGTGCGTGCCGCCGGCCGCGCCGACCCGCCCGACCACGGTTCCGACCAGCCCGCCGAGTCGGCCGTCGCGGCCGAGCGTCGCGCGACACTGCTCGCCGCGCTGCGCACCCTCGACGACCGGGACCGGGAAGTCCTTGTCTGCCGGTACCTGCTCGACCTGAGCGAGGCGGAGACGGCGCAGACACTCGGGTGGCGGCTCGGCACGGTGAAGTCCCGGGCCGCGCGGGCCCTCGCCAAGCTGCGCACCCGGCTCGGCACGGGCGTGGTGAGCGAGGTGCCGCATGCCTGAGCGACGCATGGACGGCGCCGACCTCGAACTCGCCGAGGAACTGCGCGAGTTGGGCCGGTGGCTGCAACTGCCCGCGCCCGACGTGACGCGCGCGGTGCGAGCACGGCTGTCAACGCGCGGATCCGCGGCGCAGGCGCGGTTCCGCGCGCTGCCTAGGCGTTGGCTCGCGGCCGCGGCCGCCGTCGTGGTCGCTCTCGCAATCGCGCTGGTACCGCAGGGGCGCGCCGCGGTCGCGCACGCCGTCACCGGCCTGCTGCACATCGCGGGCATCGAGGTGCGCCACGGCCAACCCCATCCCGCCGTTACGCCGAGCCCGTTGCCGAGCCTGCAGTCCGTGACGCTCGACGACGCCCGGCGCCGCGCCCGCTTCCCCATCGGCGTACCGGACCGGTTGGGCACACCCGCCGGCGTCCAGATCGCCGATCCCGGGCCCGACGGCGCACCGCGCATCGTCTCCCTGTTGTATCGCGGTGGCACGGTACGCCTCGACGAGTTCGACGGCCAACCGGACCCGATGTACCTCAAGACGACGGTCGCAAACGCGCGCTGGGTTGAGGTGCGGGGCCAGTCCGGCCTCTGGTTCCCGACACCGCACGAGCTGACGTACGTCGACCGGCAGGGCGTGGCGCATACCGAAACGGCGCGGATGGCCGGTCCCACGCTGGTATGGCTCGGCGAGCGCACGACGTACCGGTTGGAGGGTCTGCAGAACTTCGACGAAGCACTCGCCATCGCGCTGTCTGTCCACTGAGGACTATGCGCAAACGGGGGCGGGGTGCGTGGCCGGGGGGCTGGGCCACGCACCCCGAGTCTCTCACCATCGCAGCCCTCGTGGCGGTACAACAGCAAGGACCTGTGTCGGCTCCGCGTGGGGCGGCGCAGCACCAATACTCGTCCGCGCGAAGCGTGCGAACATCCGCCAGGTCGCGTAGTTGCCTTCGGGACCCGCCACACTCCTCGCCATCTCGCGCAGCTGGCGGTTATTTCGCGGTGCCAGCCTCGGGATCCTGTACGCGTACCTGGCCGGAAGACGTGACGGGAGAGCGGGCGCAGATGAGCGTATTGCACTGGGGTGACGACGACATGCACTACAGCGACAACTCACATCGATGGATCGCGCCGGCCGACGTCGACCAGGGTGTGTGGGACGCGGCGGTACGCGCGCACCTCGCGCAGCACCTGAACACCATGGGTGGACCGGTGCGTCACGATGAGCGGCGGGAGAGCTTCACCCGCAGTGCCGCCAAGTCGCGCGCGGCCCGGTTGTCGCGGCGCGGGCTGCGCCTGGTTCCCAGCGAGACCGCCCTGGGAAAAGCGCCCGGCAACGGCTCAACCGCCTCTGGCGGCGGGCCCGGTGAGACCCCGGCCGCCTGAGGCGTTGCCGGGACTAGCCCGCGTCGGCCTCCGCGTACCGCGTGAGGTCGCGCCGGCTGGCCTCGCGGGCGATGTCGATGCGCGAGTGCAGATCCAACTTCGCGAGTATGTGCGACACGTGCGTCTGTACGGTCCGGCGGGACAGGAACAGGTGCGTGGCGATTTCGGGGTTGGACATGCCCTTCGCCACCAGCGCGGCGACCTTCAGTTCGGTGGGCGTGAGGCTGTCCCAACCCTGGTGCGAAGCGCGGTGGCGCACCCGTGGCCCGCGCCGGATGCCGTACGCGCGGAACGTGGCCTGGGTACGGGCCAGATCCCAGCCGGCGCCGAGCGACTCGTACAGGCCGAAGGCGTCGCTGAAGCGGGTACGGGCACCCGCGATGTCGCCCCGGTTGGCCAGTGCCACGCCCGCGGCCTCCAGCGCCTGCGCCCTTGGCAGCAGCCGTCCCGCCGCTTCATAGCAGTCGGCCGCAGTCAGCAGCGGCGCCGGATCGTCGTCGAGCAGTCCCCGGCAGTGCGGCGCGACGGCTTGCCAGTGCGGCACTTTGGAGACGCGCGCGATGTCTTCCGCCCGCCTTACGAGGTTGGTGGCGAGCTCCCGATCGCCGATGAGCAGTGCCAGCCGTACCGCGTCGGCGAGCAGATCGCCCGCCTCCTCAAGCTCCTCGGCCGACTCGGACAGCCCCTCCATGAGTATCGCGAGCGCCTCGGCGGGCGCGTCAGCCTGCTCCCGCTCAAGGCTGCGGGCAAGCACCAGCGGGCCGATCACCCGGTCCCCCAAGCGCTTCGCGTACACCTCGGCGTCGGCGAGGTACGCCGCCGACGACTCGTCCGCCCTGTGCATGAGAATCGCGGCGGCGATGCCACGCCCAGTGCATTCGACCGTCAGATCTGTCGCAGCACTCAGCACGGAGTCAGCCTCCGCGAGCGCGTCATCCCACCGCCCAACATCAAACAAGAGTTCGCTGAGCGCGCACTGCGCCTGTTCCAGCCGAACAACGTTGCCCGCACCGTCCGCAAGCTGACGCACCTGTTCGGCGGCTTCGACAGCCTTGTCGTAGCGGTCCAGGTCCCCCAGCGCCACTGCCTGGTTCACCTGCAGGAGTAGGCGGAGGTCGGCGAGCGCGGGATCCCCCTTAGCGACGGCCAGCGCGCGCTCAAAGAGGGGCAGGGCCT
>JBPYFB010000148.1:0-9802 GCA_051986465.1 Rugosimonospora sp. | reverse complement strand
CGAGTTGCAGGATGAGCCCGCTGTCTACAATGGACTTGTACTCCTCGCGCATGGCGTCGGCGCATGCCCAGAGGAACTCCTCGTCCGACCCGTAGTATTCGTTGGCGAAGCGCGAGCAGCTGCCGGGGGCGACCGAGTTGAGGTAGCCCTCCTCGACGCCGGCCTCGGCCATGGCCGCCTTGACGTTGGCGATGTCGCGCGCGACCGCCTCCTGCCCGGTATAGGTCAGCGGGCCACGGCAGACCGGGAAGCGCACCGGGCTGTGACCGATTGTTATGCCGGAATCCGGATCGAAGTATGCCTCGGCGAACATGTGCCAGTCGCGCCGGTCGGGTAGCGTGCTCAGCACGATCTTGCCCGGCTCCGACAGTCGCGGCTGCATCTCATGTGGCTGCGGGGCGTTGGCCACCTCCAGGCCGCCCAGGCGCGGAATCACGTAGGTCCACCAGGCGCCGTAGTCGACCTTGTTGCCCATGGTGTGTCCGTACTCGCCGTCGTTGGGGACGTCGATGCCCAGTTCCCGCTGACGGCGTACCACCTCCGTGACGCCACCGGCGAGCCGGGCGTCGAAGGCCGCCTCATCGGTGGATTCACCGACCAGATGTGCGCGGTTGAACTCGATGAGGTCCGCGGGGCGGGGGAGGCTGCCAGTGTGGGTGGTGAGAATGCGCTCGCTGCTGCGTCTCATCCCTCGGAGCGTACGCGAGGCGCCGTCCCTTGTGGACCCCTGCGGGACCCGCCGCGCGGCAGGGGCTGCCGCGCGGCGGGGACGAGGCCGATCAGTCGGTGTCGGGGACCTGGGTCAGCAGTGCGAGTCGCCACGGCAACTGCGAATAGTCGCCGCTCGCCGCGGGGTCCTCGCCCTGGTAGAGGTACTGGATGTGGTGCGGGTCGATGGTGAGTGTCTGGTCGTACCCGTCCCTGATCATCTCCCCGTGGCTGATGTCCTGGGTCCACGGCGTACCGGAGAACGTGACGTTATTGGCTCGGGCGAACGGATTCGCCTCGGTATCCGCCAGCGGTGCCCAGGTACCGTCCAGTCGGGTGGAGGTCCAGGACCGGAAGTAGCGCCGCCCGTCCGAACCGATGGCCTCGACGAGCAGTAGGTAGGTGTTCGTCCCCTTGACGCGGTAGACGTTGCTCGCCTCGAAAACGTTGAACCGGTTCGGATCCGACAGCGCGATGACCGTGTTGCCGAAGCCGTTCGGGAAGTCCGCCACCGTGGTCTGCGACCTGTACAGGTGGCCGTTGTCGTCGGAGGAGAACAGGTAACAGTTGACCGTGTCGCAGGTGACCCACATGTCGACCCAGTAGCCGTTGCCGATGTTCTGCTGGATGATGTCCGGCATGCTGGGCAGGAAGTCGCGGGGCGCGCTCCAGCTCTGCGGCTTCGTGGGATCGGTCGTGGTCGAGTACGACGGCAGCCCGGTCTGGTACACCAGGTACCACAGGTGCTGCGGCGCGAAGTAGAACAGTTCTGGCGCTGCCCGGTACCCGGTGCCGATGTTCGGGTTGGTGTCCAGGTAGTACGGCGTCGCCGAGGGGGCGTCCTGCCAATCGTGGAAGTTGAGATACTCCAGGCTCCAGTTGCCTGACGTGTTCGCTGTCGTCGCGTACACCAGCCACTGGCCGCGGTACCTGACCACTGTTGGGTCCTTGACCGACACGATCGGGTGTGTGGCGTCCGGCTTCGGACTGATCAGAGCCCCGCTGGACCGCCAGTGGAAGCTGTCCGGCAGCTGATGGCCGTGGGCGGCCGAGCCTGCCGTAGCCGGGTCGCTGGTCGCGGAATCCGTGGCTGCCTGGGCGGCCGGCGCCGTACCGACGGCGATACCGAGGACAACGGCGGCGAGTGCGGCGCATGCTGTTCGTCGCTGGATTTTGGTCACAAGTTCTCCCAACCCGAGAGCGATGTGATGGCCGGCACTGGACGCGGCGGGCCCACCTGCGCAGAGTGCGTTGATGTTATCGCTAACACTAGAGACGGCCATGATGACTGTCAATTCGTGGTGTTCGGGTACGACACCTGGCGCAGCTACTCCGCCGGCCGGTCGCACCGGAAAGCGGCGGACCCCGCCGGTCCGGTCCGCCGCTTTCCGGGTCATGCCCTTACGGGCTGGTACAGGTTACGGATGGGGTTGAGGGTGTGCCGTTGGCGAGGAAGCCGAGCGTGGTGGATGCGGCGGGCCCGAGGGAGCCGTTGTACGAGACGTTGTGTATCGATACGTTCGAGCCGCTGGCGGTGAGCGTGCCGTTCCATACCTGGGTGATGGTTTGGCCGCTACTGAGCGTCCACCCGACGGTCCAGGCGCTGATCGCGGAGCTGCCCGCGGTCACGCTGACTTCGCCCTGGAAGCCGCCTGGCCAGGAGTTGACCGTGCGGTAACTCGCGCTGCACGCGCCACCCGCCGCCGGCGAGCTCGGCGGCGCGGAGCTCGGCGGCGCGGAGGTCGCGGGTGCGGAGGTCGCCGGTGCGGCGGAGCTCGGGGGTGTCGAGCTTGGCGGTGCGGAGGTGCTCTGGAACTGGCTGATGAAGGTCCATGCCTCGCCGGAAGTCCAGGTTCGGATGCCGCTGCTCGCGGTGGACCCGTCCACTGGATCGGGAGTGTGGTCGCCGTCGAACGCGGCCCACTGGACCGGGTACCCGGGCCGGCAGCCCGAATAGGCCGTGGTGATGTGCGTCAGGCTGCCCTGGGCCGGCTCGCGCGGACTTTGCGCGGTGCACCCGTTGTTTCTGACAAACGTGTCGCGCAGCGACCGGCCGTTGGAGATGTTCAGCACGCTGTCGTGGATGCCGTGGATGCCGAAGTACGCGACGGGCTGCGTGCCGCCGCTACAACCGCTGAGGTTGGCGCCGGAGTAGACGACCACGGCGCGGAAGACGGTCGGTCGGGCGCAGGCGATCGCGTAGCTCATCGCACCGCCGTAGCTCCAGCCCATCGCGAACAGCTGCGACGTGTCGACACACAGGCCACCCTCGATCAACCGGGTCAGGTCGTCGATGAGGGTCAGGTCCTGGCCATTGGTGTTGGCCCAGCCGTTGTTGATGCCCTGGGGTGCCACGAAAATCGTGCTGTTGTTGGACAGTTGTTTCTGTCCGTAGAAGGCCCAGGCCGCGCCGTCGGAGCCGCCGGTGGCGACGTCGTTGGCGGTCCCGTTCAACCAGTGCAGGCCGAAGATCAAGCGGTAGGGATGGTTCTGGTCGTAGTTGCCCGGCACGCTGAGGATGTAGCTGCGCGTCTGGCCACTGCTCTGAATCGTGAAAGTACCACTCGTCAGGGTCGGCGCTTTACCGCATCCGGCGGTGGGGTTCCCGGCCGCGGCCCCCGGGCCGGGCACCAACAACGCCGCACCGGCGACCGCCAGTGCACTGGCCGCGGCGGCCGCCAGGAGCCGGTACCGCCCGGGTCTGGTCGTGCGTCTCATAAGACTCCCTTCCGAGCAATGGGCTGCGGGGTGTTGCCCGCGGCACGTTGTGCTACGTGCGGGTGGAGTGGGGCGTGGCCGCGGTCGGCGGGGGCCTGGCGACGCCCACCGGTGATGCGCCCGCCCCGCCATCCCGGAAGGCCGGCGTACCGGCGACGCCGGCGCGGGCACCCCGCCCGCCTTGTCGCCCCGAGCCCAAGGGTGCGAGCCAGCCGGCTTCCCGCCTGAACCAATGTGCGACACTTAGTCTGCCTGCGGTACGCACAAGTGTCAATCGACCAGACTTGATATTAGCGACCCAGCCTCGCGTCACCGATCGGGTGCTGGGTGCCGCCCCGTGGAAACCGGTCCGGTGTTGCTGGAAAGGTCAACGGCGATCTGCGATGCGGCGGCGGATGCCGGCGCCGCGACGGCGAGCGTCGCGGCGCCGATACCGGCCCCGATGAAGGCGAGCCTCCGGGGTGTACGTATGCCTGCGTGCCTCCTCAGCCCGCGTTCGATAGGTCACTGTTCGCCTGGTTGGCTGCCTTGGCCAGCGCCGAGGCGACGCTCTCCTGGTTGAGATAGGCGGGCGCGAGCAGGTTCGCGATGTCGAGCTGGGCCTGATTCATGCCCGGCGTGACCGGCCAGGTGACCGTGTTCCACTTCGATTCGGTCATGAACGCGCTCACGTCCACGCCCTGCTGGTTCCAGTAGTCGGCGTACTCCCGCGACAGCGACGGGATGCCCGGCCAGATGTACCCACCCGAGGCGAGGATGTGCTCCGAGTCGGGCGAGCCGAGCCACTGCTCCAGTTGCCATGCCGCATCCTGGTTCTTGCCGTGCGCGTTGATGGCATCAATCAGTCCATTGAGGACTGTCCACTTGCCCTGTGGCCCGGCCGGCGCCTCCATCACGCCGAGCTTGAACTTCACTTCCTGCTTGATGCCGGACGTCTCCCAGGAACCGCCCTCGATCATCGCGACCTTGCCCTTGGCGAACAGTTGCTGGTCCTCGCTGTTGTTGGCGGCCGCGTCCGTGCCGAGGTCGGAGCCGGGCGGCGCGACGTGGTACTTGTACATGAGGTCGATCAGGTACTGGAAGGTCTGCTGGCCGCCCGGCGTGTTCATGGCCACCTGCTTGGCGTACGGCTGGTCGATGATTTTCACGCCGTTCTCGGCCAGGAACGGCTCGAAACCCCACTGCATCTCGTTCGGCGAGGTGACAGCGTAGGTCGCGACCGAGTTCGGGTTGAACTGCGGCGAGGTCGCGTTGTGGCCGGCTGAGTCGACGGTCAGCTGCTTGAGGAAGCTCAGCCAGGTACCGCCGTCGGCGGGGTTCCAGGTCAAGCCGGTCGGCACGGTGATGTGGTGCTGCGCGAAGTAGTCGGCGTTGTAGAAGTACGCGATGGTGTCCCAGTCCTTCGGCAGCCCGTACAGCTTGCCGTTGTACTTGTGCAGGTCGATCAGCGGCTGCAGGTACTGGCTGAGGTCGATGTGCGCGGCGTTGATTTTGTCGGTCAGGTCGGCCATCACCCCGTCTTTGATCCACTCCGCGATCATCGGCGTGTTGACCCAGTAGATGTCCGGTCCGCCGCCCGAGCTGAACTCGGTGGTCAACTTCGGCTGGTAGTTGTTGTACGCGAAGGTCTGGATGGACACCGTGATGTTCGGGTGTGCCTTCTGGAACTGGTCGATGGACTTCTGGTACCCGGCCTTCTCCGGCGTGTCCCACATGGCGTATGTCAGGTGTACCTTCCCGCCGGAACTGCTGCTCTTACTGCCGGAGCTGGAGCCGCAGGCTCCGGTGACGGCTACTACCAGGCCGAGTACCGCGGCTATGGCGAGTCGAGGCCTGAACATGGCATGTCTCCTCGTCTGTAGGGGGTGTGGTCAGCGGTTGATACCGGAAAGTTGGATGGAGCGGACGATCTGCCTCTGGAAGACGGCGAATAGCAACAACAGCGGGACGAGCGCGACCAGCGAGGCGGCCAGCACCAGGTTCCACTGGTTGCTGAAGCTCGACTGGAGCGCGGCGACGCTGACGGTGAGGACCTGCTTGGACGGGTCGTCGGTGACGATGAGCGGCCACATGAAGTTGTTCCATCCGAAGACGAGCGCGATGAGCGCGGCCGTGGTGATGATGGGCCGCGCCATCGGCAGCAGGATCGACCGCAGGATCCGGAACTCCGAGCAACCGTCCACCCGGGCCGCGGCGAACACGTCCTCGGGCAGCGACATGAAGAACTGCCGCATCAGGAAGATGGTGTACGGCGCGCCGAGCACGTACGGCAGGAACAGCGCCCAGTACGTGTTGATGAGGTGCGCCTGACGCATGATGGTGTACAGCGGCACCAGCGTCACCACGTTGGGCACCATCAACGTCGCGAGGTAGAGCGCGAAGGTCGCGTCTCGGCCGGGGAACCGCAGCCGCGCGAACGCGTACGCGGCCAGCACGCCGAAGACCACCTGGCCGATGGTGAGCACGCCGGTGACGAACACCGTGTTGGCGAGGTAGCGCAGGAAGCCGTCGGTGTGGAACAGGGTCTCGAAGTTGCCGAGGTACGCCGAGTGCGGCGGCGCCCACGGCGCGGTACCGAACAGGTCACTCGGCGACTTGAAGGCACCGAAGACGGCCAGCACGTACGGTGCCACGAACACGATCGCGATGAGCACCAGGCACGCGTAGAACAAGGTGTACTTGACCGAGCGCATGACTCACCCGATGTCGTATGTCGTGCGGTTACGGAAGAAGCGGAACTGGGCCACGGTCGCGACCAGGATCACGCCGAACAGTAGCAGTGACATGGCCGAAGCCGAACCCACATCGAAGTTGCGGAACGCGGTGGAGTAGATCTGGTAGTTGATGACGTCGGTGGCGGTACCCGGACCGCCCTGGGTCAGCACATACACCGTGTCGAACACCTGGAACGAACCGATGACGTCGGTGACGAGTACGAACAGCATGGTCGGGTTCAGCAGCGGCAGCGTGATCCGGAAAAACCGTTGTAGGCTGCCGGCGCCGTCGATGCTCGCCGCCTCGTAGAGGTGCGACGGGATCGCCTGCAGGCCGGCGAGGAAGAACAGCATGTTGTATCCCGCGTACTGCCACGTGCTCACCATGGCGACCACCGGCAGCGCGGTGTGTACGTTGCCGAGCCAGTCCGGGCCGTGGATGCCCGCCAGCGCCAGCAGGTGGTTCACCGCACCGTTGCGCGCGTTGAACATCCAGCCCCAGATGACCGCCATGGCCACCGGCATGGACATGTACGGCAGCACGTAGAGCGCGCGGAACAGCCCCATCCCAGGCAGCCGCCGGTTGAGCAGCAGCGCCAGCCCGAGCGCGAAGACGGTCTGCAGCGGGATGTTCCAGAGCACGTAGTACGCGCTGGTCCGCAACGCCCGCAAGACGTGGTAGTCGTGCGTGATGCGACCGAAGTTGCCGGTACCCACCCAGGTCACCGGGGTCAGGAAGTTCCACCGGGCGAAGCTGAGCAGCAGCACGATGACCACCGGCAACAGCAGGAAGACCACCACGCCGGCGAAGCTGGGCAGCACGAACGGCGCGGCCACGGCGAGCTGGCGCAGCGACCGGGCGGTGCGGCGGCGCCGTTGCCGGATCGCCGGTGCCGGCCGGGGCGCGGCCACGCCGACCTGATCCGCCAGATCGGGCGAACGCATGCGAGTTACCTCCCGCGCCGCGGCGTCGCGGCGCTTTCCCGGACGAAGAGCTGCCCGGCGACCAGCGCCCGAGTCCCGCCGGGCCGGATGCTGGCGGGGCTGGTACTCGTGTGACCGGTCACACTCATGGTAGAACTGTGACCGGTCACATCGACCCGTGTCAAGCATTGGCGGCAATCCAGCCGACGAACGGAGGACATCGTGGCGTTACACGCGTGGTCGTTTGGCGACGGACCGGTGCGGCTGCGCTTCGAGGTACAGGACGACGAAACCGTGCGCCTGCGCTGGTGGAGCGGCGAGCTGGAGGCGGCCGATCCCGGCCTGCCGCCGCTGGACGTGGTCACTGTGGCCGACGGTCGCCGCTGGTCCGGGTTCCGGTACGCCGAATCCACCGTCGGCGGGCGGATGCGCTACCGCGGGCACGAGGAGACCACCGACGGGGCCTGGCGCGAGCACCTGCTGCGGCTCGAGGACCCGCAGACCGGTCTGCAGGCCGAACTCGTGCTGCGCATGCTTCCCGCGCTCGGCGTGCTGCGCTCGGTGGTCCGGCTGCACCACGCCGGTACCGCTCCGGTGTTGGTCGAGGCGGTGACCTCGCTGCTGGCCGCGGGGTTGCCCGGTACCGCCATCGAGGACATCGACGTGTACTGGGCGGACAACGACTGGCTCGCGGAGAATCGCTGGCGCCATCGACCGGTACGCGAACTGCTCCCCGACGTGGACGGTACCGTGCACACGGCGCCGCCCCGGGGCTGCTTCGGGCGTACCGGTGAGGGCAGCTGGTCCACCGGCCGGCACCTGCCCATGGGCGCGCTCGTGGACCGGCGCGGCGGGCACGCCTGGCTCTGGCAGATCGAGCACAACGGCGCCTGGCACTGGCAGGTCGGCGAGTACCGCGACGGGCTGTACCTGGCGCTGCTCGGCCCGACCGACGCGCAGCACCAGTGGCGGCTCGCGTTGCGGCCGGGCGAGAGCTTCGAGACGGTACCGGTGGCCCTTGCCGTGACGGCCGGCGGCTTCGAGGGCGCGGTGGCCGCGATGACCCGGTACCGGCGCGCGGTACGGCGCCCGCACCCCGACCATGCCGCGCTACCGGTGGTGTTCAACGACTACATGAACACGCTGATGGGTGATCCCACCACCGACCGGCTGCTGCCGCTGATCGACGCCGCCGCCCAGGTCGGCGCCGAGTACTTCTGCATCGATGCCGGCTGGTACGCGGAGACCGGCGAGGCGTGGTGGGGCACGGTCGGCGCCTGGCAGCCCTCGCGGTCGCGGTTCCCGGGTGGGATCAGCAAGGTGCTGGACCGGATCCGGTCCGCCGGCATGGTGCCCGGGCTGTGGCTGGAACCGGAGGTGGTCGGCGTGGACAGCAGCGTCGCCGGGCTGCTGCCGGCCGAGGCGTTCTTCCGGCGGGCGGGGGCACGGGTGGCCGAGAACGGCCGGTACCAGCTCGACCTGCGCCATCCGGCGGCGGTCGCGCACCTGGACGAGGTGGTCGACCGGCTGGTCGGCGAGCTCGGCGTCGGATACCTCAAGCTCGACTACAACATCAACATCGGCTCGGGTACCGAGTCCGACGGCCTGGCCGCCGGGGCCGGCCTACTCGGCCACAACCGGGCCCTGCTGGGCTGGCTTTCCAGCGTGCTCGACCGCCATCCCGGCCTCGTGGTGGAGAACTGCGCGTCCGGTGCGATGCGCGCGGACCCCGCGATGCTCGCCCGCCTGCAGCTACAGTCCACAAGCGACCAGCAGAACTTCCTGCGGTACCCGCCGATCGCGGCGGCGGCGCCGGCCGCGATCACCCCCGAGCAGTGCGGCAACTGGGCGTACCCGCAGCCCGCGTTCAGCGCCGACGAGATCGGTTTCACGTTGTGTACCGCGATGCTCGGGCGGCTTTACCTGTCGGGCCACCTGGACCAGATGCGGCCGGAGCAGCTGGCGTTGGTGGCCCAGGCGGTAGCGGTGTACAAGCGGATCCGCCCGCTGCTCGCCGACGCGGTGCCGTTCTGGCCGACCGGGCTGCCCGGTTGGGAGGATCCGGTGCTGTCACTGGGATTGCACACCTCGGGCGGGGACTTCGTGGTGGTCTGGAACCGCGGCGACGGCCCGGCCGAGGTGTCGCTTCCGCTGTCCGCGGCGGGCGCCGAGGTGCTCTTCCCGCCCGGCGCGCGGACCGGCCTGGGCGCCGATCAGGCCAACCTGTTGGTACGCCTGGCTGACGCGCCAGCCGCCTGCCTGGTGCGCTTGCCTGGCACCATGTCGGTGTGACGCGTCCACATCGGCCCAAGACCGTGCGACCGCCGAGCATCCGCGACGTCGCCGCCGCGGCAGGCGTCTCGTACCAGACGGTGTCCCGGGTGTTGAACGACTCGCCCAAGGTGAGCCCGGACACCCGCCGGCACGTGCTGGACGTCATCGGCCGGATGGACTACCGGCCCAACCGCGCCGCCC
The DNA here is from genome assembly GCA_051986465.1 of Rugosimonospora sp. GTDB lineage: Bacteria > Actinomycetota > Actinomycetes > Mycobacteriales > Micromonosporaceae > DATEJJ01. Next base: position 263 of record JBPYFB010000148.1, on the reverse strand, counting down.
GCGCGCTGGGCCTCGGCCGGGCCGGCGCGGTCACCGTGATCACCGCGGACACCATGCTGTACGGGTACGCGAGCACGCTGCAAGGCGTGGAGGAGGCGGCGCGGCAGCAGGGCCTGGCGGTGGGGATACGGGTGGTCGAGTCGGACCGGCCCGCGGACATCCGGCAGGCGGTGGACTACGTGAGCGACCCGAGTGCGGGCAGCGTGCTCGTGATCGCGTTCGACTCAGCCGGTGCCGGGGTGCTGCGCGCGCTGCCGCCCGGG
>JBPYFB010000147.1:0-4650 GCA_051986465.1 Rugosimonospora sp. | reverse complement strand
TGGTACGAGCGGTTCACCGCGCTCGTCGTGGCCGACGCCCGCAACCTTGGCCTGGTACGGAACCGGGCCGCGCTGCCGGTACGGGTACTGCTGCGCCTGGCCCTGCTCGTACCGGCCGCGCTGGCCGGCGTCGCCACGGTCGCCGACCCCCACCTGTGGGGACTGGTCTACGTCCTGATCGGCTTCTCGGCGATGACCACCCCGGTACGGCTGCTGCGCCGCCCGGTGCCGCGCGGTGCCGGGGTAGCGGCCGCGGCCGGCTGCCGGCTGCTGCGCGACGAGGTGGCCCGGTACCCGGTGGACCAGGCCAGGCCGGTCGGTGACCGCCGGGCCGGGTACGCGGTGGCGCTGGGCGTGGTGCGCGGGTCTGTGGTGGCCGATCCGTTCAAGCCCGGCGGGGACGTGGTGTGGTCTGCCCACAGTAGACGGTGGCTGCGCGTGGTTTCCGCTCGCGGCATCCTGTCCGGACTCTCGCCCGGCCTCATCCTCGCGCTGATCGTGCCCACGCTGCTGTTCGCCACGATCTGGGCGGCGCTGCTCGGCTACCTGACCCTGCACTTCCATACCAACTGGATCCTCCGCGTCTGGCCGGTCGCCCTGCTCGGCCTTGGCTGGGCGGTGTGGGGCACCGGTACTCTCCTGTTCCTGCGCCGCATCTGGTACGCCGTCGAGGATCTGCTTCGGCCGCCGCGGGTGATCGTCGGTCAGGTGGTGTATCTGGAGTCCAATGTGCGCGTGGACGACGAGTCACCGGACACGTTCTACGTCGCCGTGGACGACGGCACGGCCGACCAGGTAACGAAGTACCCGATCGGCCGTGGCCTGCATGACCGGCTCCGGTACGGGAGCTGGCTGCGCCTTGAGGTGCGGCCGAAGACCGGCGCGGTGGTACGCACCGACATCGTCGCCGCGCCCGGTTCGGTAGGCGTTCCGGTCAGCTAGGACCGCTACCGGCCGGTGCGCAGGGTCACGCTGGGTCCGTCGCTGGTCCACTTGCCCGCCGCATCTCCGGCGCGCACCGTGACGGTGTACCGGGTTCCGGGGGTCAGGCCGGTCACCGTGTACGTGGTGCCTGCCGTGGTGGCGCCCGTGTCGACCGGAGTGAACGCGGTACCGGCGGGTACCGGTGCTCCGTTCACATACACCCGGTACCCGGCGACCGCCTGGTCGTCCTGAGCCTGTGTCCACTGTAGACTGACGCTCGTGGTACCGATCGCGGTTGCGGTCACCGTGCGCCCCGCCGGCCAGCTCGGAACCGAGGTGTCGTACGGCGGCTTGGTCGTGGCGGGCGCGGTGACCGGGTACGCCGCCCGGTTTCCGGTCGCGTCGAGGGCCACCACGGCGAGCGTGTACGGCGTGCCCGGCCGCAGTCCGCCGATCGTGTATCCGAGCGTGCCGGCGGGTACCGTCGCGACCGGCGCGCCGTTCGCCTCGACCTCGTACCCCGCGATGCCGTAGTCGTCGGTCGCCGCCTGCCATACCACGCGCAACCAGGTCGTACCGACGCTGGCGGCCACCACGGATACGCTGCCGTCGCCGGTTGGCACCGTGGGAGCCGCCGTGTCCTGCGTACCGGTGGTGGTGACCGATACCGACGGGCCGGGTGTCGCGTTGCCGGTTACGTCGTTCGCCACGACCTGGAACCGGTACGCCAGCGCCGGCGCGAGGCCGGTCACCTGGAAGCCGCCCGCGGTACCGGGCACCGTGGCGACCGGTGTGTCTCCACTGAGGACGGTGTATGTGGATACACCGGTGTCGTCGCTCGCGGCCGGCCAGGTGAGTGTCGCGGTGGTGTCGTCGGCCGTAGCGCGCAGCGCCGCCCCCGCCGGCCACGCCGGTACCTGTTGCGCGTCGGTCGTGACCGCCGACGCCGTGGTGGTACCGGTGAACGAGAGTCCAGTCGAGTTGGCAATCTTCCACGGGCTCGTGAGGTCGGCGAAGACGACGTCGTGGAAGACCGAGCCGGACAGGTAGTTCAGGCTCGCTTGCTTTGCGTGCACGAACTGCACATCGTCGAAGCGCAGGTTGCGATCGTATGCGTCGGCGGCGCCCACCACGTTGATGGACTCCTTCGCCGCACCGTCGACGGTCACGTGCCGTACCGTCACATCCTCGAAGATCGCCTTGGTCGGTGCCGGCTCCACCACGATCGCGGCGCCCGCGTCGGCGTACGTCGACGTGAAGATGAAGCCCTGCATGGTGAGGTTCTTCAGCGCGTTGTCCCGGAACAGCACCCGCCGGGCACCCGACCCGTTGTGCGGGTCGGTCTTCATGCGCAGCCCGATGTCGGTGCCGTTGATGACGTTGTCCTCGGCGGTGATGTCCTCGATCCAGGCACCGGTGTGGCTACCGGCGACCACGGCGCCATGCCCGTGCCGGAAGTAGTTGCCGGCGATCCAGGCGTCGCGGGAGGGTGGATCGTTCGCGGCGGCCGCGCCGAGGCCGGCCGCGAAGTTCATGTCGTCGTCACCGGTGTCGAAGACGTTGCCGACGACCGTGAGGCCGCTGCTGTTGGTGAAGTCGATGCCGTCGCCGTTGTTCACGCCACCGGTGAGCATGCGCACCCCGGCCACGGTCACGTTCTGGCTTTTTATGAACACCAGGTCGTGCTCGGCCGGGTTCACCGCCGTGAAGCCGCCCAGGTACAGGTTGCGCACGCCGCGCGCGGTGATGAGGTTGGACCGGGTGCCGTACGGCGAAGCGCTGCCGAACCCCGCGGCGGCGGCGGTCTCGGATGCGGCCAGGATGCCGTTGGTAGCCACAGTGGACGAACTGCTGGGCAGCGCGGCCGGGAATCCGTCGGCGTCCGGCGGGCCCTGCTTCCATCCGTTGCCGTCGATCGTACCGGCGCCCACGATGCGGATGTCGTGCAGCGAGCCGTACTGGTACGTGTGCGCGTTGAGGAGCGAGTAGAAGCGCGGATCGGTGGAATAGTCATAGAGCAGGTAGCGGTACGGGTAGTCGGCGGCGTCGGGCGAGCCGAGCAGCGTACCGCCCGCGCCCACCTCGAAGGTCATGTCGCTCTTCAGCCACAGCGCGCCGGACAGGAAGCGCCCGGCCGGGATGAGAACCTTGCCACCCGGGGTACACGCGTCGATGGCGGCCTGGATCGCCTTGGTGTCCATGGTGGTGCCGTCACCCACGGCGCCGTAGTCCAGCACGTTGAATACCCGCGGCACGGGTGTGGTCGTGGCGGTCACCGGAGCACTGTCGCGCGACTCGCGCCCCGCGCTGTCCACGGAACGGACGGTGAAGGTGTACCGGCTCGCCGGCCGCAGCCCGGTCACCGTGAAGCTGTCGTTGACGGTACGCACCTGTGCGGCGTTCGCCGGGTCCGCGTAGAACGCGTCCACGTACGGCTTGGCGGCCGAACCGGGATCGGCGCTCGCCGCGCCGACCAGCCGGCCACGCACGTACACGTGGTAGTCCACAATGGACACGTGGCTCGCCGGCTTCGCCCAGGCGAGGGTGATGCTCTTCTCGTCGAAGGCCATCGGCGGTACCCGCAGGTCCACCGGCGCCCGCAGCCCACCAGTATCGGCATCCGCCTTCGCCGACGGAGCCAGCGCGCCGGGTAGGACGAGCGCCAGCAGCGCGGCGAGCAACAGCCCGCGCGAGAACGGCCGACGGGCCGATCGTCTCGACCGAGCCGGCGATCGGTGCACGCCCGCTGGCGACCTCGTCGCCTTCCCCGAGTTGTCCATGAGGATCTCCTGACTCCCTGACTCCACACCCGACTCGGCGCGAGGAAAGCGCATTCCTATGGATTCGAGCACCGTCGGCGGCGCCGCGTCAAGGGATGCTGGTCGATTTGGCCCGACCGCGGCGAAGTCGACTTGGCCCGACCCGTGGTGAATGAGCCCCGCGGCCCCGGTGGCAGGTCGTACCGCCGGGGCCGCAGGGTCGAGGCGAATGACTACAGCGTCACCGCCCTGCCGCCGAAGGTCACCACCAGGTGGCCGTCGGAGGCGAACGACCAGCCCAGGGCGCCGCTGTAGGTCGAGCAGCGGGATCCGTTCGTACCCATCCAGAACTGGTTGGAGCTGTCGGCGTTACCAGTGATCTTGTCGTTCGAACCGGAGACGTTGAACCGGCACGAGGTGTTGTTGCGGAACGTCGCGGTGCTTGTGTCGAACGCGAAATTGCGCTCGGCGCTGTCGATGCTGACGTTGCTGGTCATCGTGATGTTGCCCGGGTTGCTGTTGTACGTGAACCCGTGCTTGCCGTTGTTGACCGCGATGTCGTGCTGGACGATGTGGCTCACCGCGATCGAGTCGCCACCGAGCTTGAAGCCGTTCTTGTCGCCGTTGCTGGCCGAGGTGCCGTTGGTGAGCGTGCCCTGGTTGTACGACAGGGAGTACTCGATGGTCACCGGGCCGATGGCGCCCGTGTCCGACTTGGTGAACAGGTCCCAGCCGTCGTCGATGTTGTTGTGCGAGACGTCGTACCGGAAGACGTTCCCGTTGCCGACGGTGAGCTTGGCGGCGAAGCCGTCGGCGTTCTCGCCACCGGAGTCGGCGTTATCGTACGACTCGGAACTCACCACGAGGTTGTTGGCGGGCCACGCGCTGAAGGTGTCGGTGGAGGCGATCCGGCCGATCTGCAGTCCGGTGTCATGGTTGCCGCGGGTCACCACCCGTTCGACGACGT
>JBPYFB010000146.1:0-11479 GCA_051986465.1 Rugosimonospora sp. | reverse complement strand
ACGCGCGCTACAGCCAGTTCCTATGCCCGTTGGCCGACAGCTCCGGCATCACCCAGTACCGCAGCACCTGCCCGCTGATCTCAACGCCGCCGGCCAGCTCCAGCCCGTCGACGCGGCCAACCGCCAGCCCGTCCACGCGACCGACGACCAGCCCGTCCACGCCGGCATCCTCCGCACCGCCGGCCGGTGGCGCATGCTAGGCCACATACCGCACCATCGGCGCGTGGTCCGGCGCCTACCAAGGCGAGGTGACGGTCCAGGCCGGTTCCTCAGCGATCAACGGCTGGACGGTCCGGTGGAGCTTGTCCAGCGGTCAGTCCATCACCCAGATCTGGGGCCGCACGCTGACGACGAGATCGACGGCGACGGTACGCAATGCCGACTGGAACGGCTCGCTTGCCGCCAGCGCCTCGACCACCTTCGGTTTCATCGGGAGTGGCACGCCGTCGTCCCCCTCCCTTACCTGTACCAGCCCGTGAGCCCGAATCCCTTGGGACAGGACTGGTCTGCCGTGCCGTAGCGGCGTGACGATGTGACGAGAGTGCCCTCCGGGCTGGGATGATCTGGCTTTGTCCCAGTCCCAGATCGGACCAGTTCGGAGGGGGCGCAGCCGGACCGGGGAAGCTGAGCGGTCATACCTCGATCGGCTGGTAGTCGAACCAGTCGAAGTGGACGGTGCCGGCCGCGGCGTACATGCCCATGACACGGCCGGTGAAGCCGCCGCCGACCTCGGTCGACAGGTACCGGCCGTCGAGGCTGGCGAGTGCGGTGAACGTACCATCCGGCTCCTGCACGCCGAGCGACACAGTGTCCGGACCACTGCGCGCGTCATATCCGGCCGAACGAGGAACCACCTCGATGCCGAGCACCACCTGCCCTGCGGGGACCGGCCGCGCGGCGAGCGTTGTCCGCACCGGGCCGATGCGGGCGTTCACCTCGACCGTCCCGCCGGCCAGTTCGATGTCGTAGTGGTGGTGTTCGTCCAGCCGCACGGCGATGCCACCGCACCCGTCCGCGGGATCCATCATTGCCCGTACCCGGCAGGCCAGATGTTGCTGGCGCCGCCCGACGAAGGTGACGTCCATGTCATCCAGGGACCGGCCCCGGGCCTGCAGGCTCAGCCACCCCGCGCGCTCCTTCGTGGTGTAGTCCTCCGCGGGTCGATGGCGCAGCGACAGCCACCGCGGATGCAGGTCGCTGGCGTCGAAGTCGTCCCGGCTCGGCTCGGTATCGGGTTGCTGGAGCGGCCACGGCGGTAGGGGCAGGACCGTCGACAGCTCACCGACGACCGGCCAGCCGTCGACCCATGTGACGGGTGCCAGGTAGGTTTCCCGGCCGAGGACGTGCCAGCCCGGCGTACCGCCGCCTGGCCGTACCCCCAGCAGCACCATCCACCACGAGCCGTCGGGTGCCTGTACCAGGTCGCCGTGTCCGGTGTTCTGTACCGGATGGTCGGTCCCGCGGTGGGTCAGGATCGGGTTGTCCGGACACGGGTCGAACGGGCCCTCCGGACTGCGGCCACGGGCGATCGAGACGCTGTGCGCGCGCTCGGTGCCGCCTTCGGCGATGAGCAGATACCAGTAGTCGCCGATGTGGTACAGGTGCGGCGCTTCCGGGGCCTTGGCGCCGGGCGTACCGGACCAGACCCGGCGCGCTGGCCCGAATGACCGGCCGGTACCGGGGTCGATGCGGACCTGCCAGACTCCGGCGGACGTACACCAGCAGTTGCCTTCGTCGTCCCAGGCGAGATCCGGGTCGATTCCGCTGACCCCGGGTAGGCGGATCGGGTCGGACCACGGCCCCGCGGGATCGGTGGCGGTGAATACCAGGTTCCCGTCCTGCACGTTTGTCGTCACCAGCCAGAACCGGCCGTCTTGGTGGCGTAGCGTGGGCGCGTAGATCCCGCCAGACGACGGCGTACCGGGTGGCAGGCGCAGTTGGCTCGGCCGATCCAGCGCGTTGCCTATCTGGCTCCAGTGCACGAGATCCCGGCTGTGGAAGATGGGCACGCCCGGGAAGTACTCGAAGCTGGAGCACGCGAGATAGTAGTCGTCGCCGGCTCGACAGACGGTAGGGTCCGGATGAAAACCGGGAACCACGGGATTCGTGCTGATGGCCGTACCTCATTTCGTCCATTGTGGACAGAGCAGGTCGATCGTATCCAGGGCCACACCCGCGCCGCCCAGCGCGGGTGCGTCATACCCGAGGTTGGACGCCGCGAGCCGCAGGCCCCTCGCGTCAGGCTCCACCGCGAATCGCCGGTGCTCCTGCTCGAGCGTGGGGCGCAGCCACTCGGTGAGAGGGGCATAGTCTCCGCCGAGCAGAACCACCGCCGGGTCGAGCAGGTTGGCCAGCAGGGCGACGGCGTAGCCGAGCGAGCGGCCGAGCCGGGCGAGCCCGCGCAACGCGGCTTCATCTCCGGTCTCGGCTCGGCGCGCGAGCTGCTCGACCTCGACGTCCCGCGCGACGACGCCCGTCCGTCCAATGAGGACATCTGGATCTAGAGCAGTATGCGGGCACGCCGGACCGTTCGCGTCGCCGGGCAGGTGGCCGATCGCGCCGCTGTATCCGTTCGCACCGTGCAGGGGCATCCCGCCCACGATGACGCCCGCACGCAGGCTGGGGGTACCGGACAGGTACAGCAGGTCCGCGGTACCGGCGTAGGCGCCGTACCGGTGCTCCGCGACCGCGCCGAGCATGGCGTCACCCGCCACGGCGATCGGGTACACGGCGGTTGGCAGCGCCTGTTCCAGGCTGGCGCGCAGATCCACGTCCTCAAAGCCGAGTGCCGGGGCGCTGCGTACCACTCCGGTGGGGCCGACCAGGCCGGGCACCGCGAGCGTCAATCCAACCAGACTGGCGTCGCCCGCGTGTATCCGGGCCTCGGCGCGCCGGACCAGTTGCGCCACCTCGGCGACCACCCGCCTGAAATGCTTGTGCGGGACCGGAAACGAGTGGCGCCAGGTCAGTATCCGGTTGCCGGCCAGGTCCACGGCGACGGCGGTCAGGTGGTCTACTCCGACTTCGATGCCGAGCCCCACGTGCCTGCTGCCGTCGATCGCCAGCGTGGTGGCCGGGCGACCGAGGCGGTGCTCGGTCAGTCCGGTTTCCCGCAGCATCCGCCGCCCGATGAGCTCGGCGACCAGGCTGGACACCGTGGTCTTGTTCAGCCCGGTCGCCGCGGCGATGTCGGCCCGCGAGCACGGCGCGGCGGCGCGTACGTGCCGGAGGACCACGGCGAGGTTCACCACCCGGACGTCGGTGATGTCGACCGGTTGCGGCCACAGCGGGGAAAGACTCACGGATGCGACCCCTCAACCCTTGATCGCGCCGATGAGCATGCCCTTGACGAAGTGGCGCTGGACGAACGGGTACGCGATGAGGATCGGGACGAGCGTCAGGGTCACCACGGCCATCTGGATGGACAGCGGTGCCAGTGCCGCGTGCCCCACCTGTTGCCCGCCGGTGATTCCGGTACCGGGGGTGAGGTTGCCCAGCAGGGTGTAGGTGTAGACGATCATCTGTAGTGGCCATTTGCCGTTGTCGGGTAGGTACAGCAGCGCGTTGAAGAAGGAGTTCCAGTACCCGACCGCGTAGAACAGGGTGATGACCGCGACCACCGGGCGGGACGTCGGCAGGACGATCGACCGCAGGATGCGCCAGTCGCCGGCACCGTCGACGCGGGCGGAGTCGATGAGCTCCGGTGCGGTGCCCTGGAAGAAGCCGCGCATCACGATGATGTTGAACACGGACACCGCGCTGGGCCCGATCATCGACCAGTAGTTGTCGTAGCCGCCGAGGGCGGATACGAGGATGAAGGTGGGGATGATCCCGCCGTTGAAGAACAGCGTGACGACCAGCAGCATGAGGATGCCGCGGTGGCCGAAGGTCTCGCGGCGGGACAGCCCGTACGCGCACAGCACAGTGACCACAATGGACAGTAGTGTGCCGACGAGGGTGACCAGCACGCTGACCAGGATCGAGTGGATGATCAGCTCGTTGCTGAAGATCTGCCGGTACGATTCGAACGTCACGTGGTGCGGCACCAGCACCATGCCACCGGCGAGGTTGATCGACGCCTGGTCGGACAGGCTGGTGAGCACGATGGAGTACAGCGGCACCGCGACCACCGCGAGCACCACGGCCAACACCGCACCCTTGGCCAGCTGACCGCCCGCACTCGGCGGCTCCTCCCAGGATGGCCGGCGATCGCGCGTCATTTGCGGTACAACCCGTCTTCTCCAAACGCGTGGGCGAGCTTGTTGGCCGCTAAGATCAGCACCAGGGACAGGACACCCTTGAACAGGCCGGCGGCGGCTCCATAGCTGAAGTTGTTGTTGACGACGCCGTAGTAGTACGCGAACGTGTCGAGCACCTCGGCGGAGTCGTGGCCGACCCGGTCGCGCTGGATGAGCATCTGCTCGAAGCCGACCGTCAGCGCGTTACCCAGGCGCAGCACCAGCATCAGCACGATGACGCCGCGCATGCCCGGCAAGGTGATGTGCCACAGGCGCCGCCAGCGGCCGGCACCGTCCACGGCGGCGGCCTCGTACAGGTTGGGGTTGACGGCGGCCAGTGCGGCCAGGAACACGATGATGCCCCAGCCGGCCTCCTTCCACACCGCCTGCGCGGTGACGAGGAACTTGAACGTCGACCCGTCCGACATGATGTCCCACACATGCATGTGGTGCTGGCGCAGGAAGGCGTTGAGCACGCCCGCACCGCCGAGCATCTGCTGGAAGATGGTGATGACCAGCACCCAGGAGAAGAAGTGCGGCAGGTACACCACGGCCTGGATGACCGCCCGTATCTTGCTGGACAGGATCGAGTTGAGCAGGATCGCCAGCGCGATCGGGATCGGGAAGTACAGCACCAGTTGCACCGCGCTGATCACCAGCGTGTTGCGGAACGCCTGCCAGAACAACGGGTCGCCCAGCAACGCCTCGAAGTTCGCCAGCCCCACCCACGGGCTGTGCAGGAATCCCGTGTAGACGCTGTACGACTGGAACGCCATCACCGAGCCGAGCATCGGTACGTACGTGAACAGCAGCAACAGTCCGACCGCGGGCAGCGTCATCAGCAGCATCGTGCGGTCCCGCCACAACCGGGCGCGCCAGCTCTGCCGGCGGCGTTGGGGTCTGGTCGCGTCGCGGCGGGCACTGCTGCTGGTGTCGTCGGGGACCGCTACCCCGCGCCGGGTGATCGTAGCCACGCCGACCTCCGTATTCCTTGTGGACGCGCTCGTACGCCCCGGGCCCGCGGCGCTCTCGCGGGCCCGGGACAGCTTCCTACTGACCGGTGCCGTACTTGCTGCGGATGCCGTCGTAGAAGCTGCGCAGTTGGTCACCGCCCTGCCTGCGCCAGGTGTCGACCGCGGACTTGAACGCGCTGATGGGCTTGCGCCCGAACCGCGCGTCCAGAAGGGCGTCCTCGACCGGCTGGCCGATCGAGGCGTACTGCGCGGATTCGGCGATGTTCATCTCGTAGAACATGGGCTTGACCGCGTGCTTGACCGCGTCCGCCTGCCAAGCGGCGAAGTCCTTGACGACCTGGGTGAAACCGCTCTTGACGAGGGTCACCTTCGGTGCGCTGACGAGGAACTGGTAGGTGGTGGCCACCTCCTTCTGCCCCTTGCCGTTCAGCACCGGGTTGCCGCCGGTCATCGCGTAGTCCACATCCGCGACGCCGAAGTTGACCAGCAGGTACTCCTTGCTCCCGTACGGCGCGGCGAGGTAGTTGGCGATCGCCAGGCATTCCTGGACCTGCTTGTCGGTCAGTTTCTTGTTCAGGTAGCTGAACCATCCCGCGCCAGTGTTGAGTTCGATGGCGGGCGTCCCGCCATTGGCGTCGAATACCTTGAAGGCCTGCCTGTTGTAATTGGGGTTGGCCGCCGTGCCTCCCTTCGCGTCGTCGCCGTCCCAGCCGCCGGTACCGCCACCCTGAATCACCACCTTCCCGCTCCAGAACCGCTGCAGTCCCTGTTGCGTGTTGTGGGCCAGCGCGTCGGGATGGATGAGGCCGGCCTTGGCCAGCTTCGCCGAGAAGTTGATGGCGTCGAGGATGCCCTCCGTCTCGTACTGGTGGATGAGCTTGCCGCTCGGTTCCGCGGTCCAGGTGCTGTTCACACCGAACGGGAACATGAGGTACGGCCACATGTCGTCAAATGCCCACCGGCCCTTGTTCGGGTCGTTGAGCTGCTTGCCCAGGTTGAACAGGTCGTCCGCGTTCTTGATGTCGGCGGACAGGCCGGCGGCGTCGACGATGTCCTTGCGATAGAAGATGTATCCGGGGAAGTCACCGGCCGACGGGAAGCAGGGCAGCCCGTACAGCTTGCCGTTCCACACGCCGGCCTGCCACGCCGCGGTCTGGATGTTCGCCAGGTTCGGGTACTTCGCGATGTTGCCGCCGGACAGGTACGAGGTCAGGTCGGCGAAGCGGTCCAGCGCGCTGCCCAGGTTCAGCTTGACGTTGGCCCAGCCCGGAATCTGGATCCAGTCCGGCAGGTTGCCCGAGGCGAACAGCGCCGGAATGGTGTCGACGTAGTTGTTGCCGTCCGAGGGCTGGATCTTCAGCGTGGCGCCCAGCGCCTTGTTCACCCCGTCGTAGTAGGCGTTGCCGCTCGACGGCGGTATCGCCCCCCACAGCGGAGTACGCGTCGTGTAGGTGCCACCCGATCCGGGAACGCCGGACACCGTCTGCAGGGGGTCGGCGGGGTAGCTGAGGAACGCCGGATCGGACAGGGAACCGCTGGCACCGGGTGAACTCGGGATGTCCGCCGCCACGGCCTTACTCGGGATGTAGTTCGGTAGGGCCTTGCGCATCGCGTCGGCGGGAGTCGTGCCGGGACCCTTGGTCTTGCTGCTCGAACTGCCGCATGCGGCGAGCACGGGCGCGGCGGCGAGCGCGGCCGCGCCGGCCAGCAAGCCGCGACGGGAAACCTCATGTGTCATGATGCGGGCCACCCTTCGGGGTGCAAGAGGGTTGGTTAAAAGGTGTCGGGCAGGGTCGCGGCCACCCAGCCACCGGTATCGGCGATGGCGGTGGCGGCGTCGTTGACGGTGACGGTTGTGGCGGAGCCGACCTCCGTCGCCAGGCTCCCGCCGTCGGGCGTGGCGCCCGGCAGACTCATCCCGGAGCCGTTGGCGCTCACCCCCGCCGGGCTCAGCGTGGCGGGTACTGCCTCGCGTGGCCGCCGCACGGGCAGGTCGACAGGGTCGGCGACGAACACGTCGTACGCCCCCAGCGGAGCACGGTAAGGCATGGCGTGGTTCCGCTCCTCCACGAGATCGACAGGAAAGTTTCCTCAGAAACTGTCGATAGTTTCTTCGGCAGAGTAGCGGCGGGGCTGGCGCCGGTCAATGGTTCAGTTCTTCGGCGGCGCGGTACTGGCGCGGATCGTCAGCGTCGTGGCGATCTCCAGTCCGAGCTGCGGCGCCTGCTCGCCCCGCCCGAGCGCCAGGGCCAACTCGGTCGCCGCCACCGCCATCTCAGTCAGCGGCTGGTGCACCGTGGTCAACGGTGGATCGACCCATGCGACGACCGGGAGATCGTCGAACCCGACGACGCTCAAATCCTCGGGAATCCGCAGCCCAGCCTCGCGTGCGGCCTGGTATACGCCGAGCGCCTGCAGGTCGTTGGCCGCGAAGATCGCGGTCGGTCGCGGCACCCGGGCCAGCAACTGCGCCGCCGCGCGGTAGCCGTCGTGCCGGCTCAGCCCGGTCCGAACCACCAGACCCGCGTCGGGCGCCAGGCCGGCCAACTCCAGCGCCGACCGGTACCCGTCCAGCCGGGCCCGGCAGCACAGCACATGCTCCGGCCCGCTGACCATCCCGATCCTGCGGTGGCCCAGCTCAGCCAGGTGGCGGGTGGCCGTCCGGCCGCCGGTCCAGTTGGTCGCGCCCACGAACGGGACGTCGTCCGGCAGCTCCACCGTGGGATCGAAGACCACGAACGGGATGTCCCGCGCGCGCAACTGCTCCCGCTCGGCGGCCGACAACTGCGCCACGGACAGCAGGCACTGCGGGCGCCGCGCGACCGCGTCCTGCACCACCGACCCGGACGTCGAGTCGTGCAGGCCGAACTCGGAGACCATCACACCGATCCGGTGCCGGCGAGCCACCCGTTCCACGCCCCGGATGATCTCCACCGCCCACATGCTCTCCAACTCGGGGAACACCAGCTGCATGATGTTGCTGCGATTGGCCGGCCGCCGGTACCCGTACCGGTTGATCAGCTCCTCCACCCGCGCGCGGGTGTCCGCGGACACCCCCGACCTGCCGTTGATCACCTTCGACACAGTCGGGACCGAGACACCAGCCGACTCGGCGATGTACGAGATCGTGACCGGCCTGGATGAATCCCACCCCGGCTCCGTCAAGGTCACCTCCCGGTCCCACCCATCGATGAAGCCGGTAGTGTCCGGCCCGACTCCATGCTAGGTTTCTATCTCCCGGAACGAAAGTTGCTGGCGCGCAGAATACCTCGCAGGAAGTTCCCACGTGGTTCGGGAGCGGCGTCACGGGTGACGTGTCACGAAGTCGGCAGGCTTGCTCACCGGCACCGGCGGCCGATCGGCCTCCTCACTGCTTGAGCGGAGCGGTGCTGGCGCGGACCGTCAGCATGGTCGCGATCTCCAGCCCGATCTGCGGCGGCTTCTCGCCCCGGCCGAGGGTCAGCGCCAGCTCCGTGGCCGCCACCGCCATCTCGGTCAGCGGTTGGTGGACCGTGGTCAGGGGCGGATCGATCCAGCCCACGATCGGTAGGTCGTCGAAGCCGACCACGCTCAGGTCCTCCGGGATGCGCAGCCCGAGCTCGCGGGCGGCCTGGTACACCCCCAACGCCTGCAGGTCGTTCGCGGTGAAGATGGCCGTCGGCCGGTCCGAGCGGCCGAGCAGCGCACGCGCCGCGGCGTGGCCGTCCTCGCGGTCCAGGCCGGCCCGCATCACCAGATTCGGATCGACCTGCAGGTCGGCCGCCTCCAGGGCCGCGCGGTAGCCGTCCAGCCGGGGACGGCAGCACAGCACGTGGTCCGGCCCACTGATCATGGCGATCCGCTGGTGCCCCAGCTCGACCAGGTGGCGGGTCGCGGCGCGCCCGCCGGACCAGTTGGTCGCGCCCACGAACGGTACGTCGTCGGGCAGCTCGGTGGTCGGGTCGAAGACGACGAACGGGATACCTTTCGCCTGCAGCTGATCGCGCTCGACCGCGGACAGTTGCGCCACCGACAGCACGCACTGGGGCCGGCGGGCCACGGTCTCGTCAATCGTGACGGCGACGCTGTCGTGCAGACCGAACTCGGACACCATGACGCCGATCCGGTTGCGGCGGGCCACCCGCTCCACGCCCCGGATGATCTCCACGGCCCACATGCTCTCCAACTCGCGGAAGACCAGCTCCACGATGTTGCTCCGGTTGAACGGCCGCTTGTACCCGTACCGGTTGATCAGTTCCTCGACCCGGGCACGGGTATCCGCGGACACCCCCGACCTGCCGTTGAGCACCTTCGACACCGTCGGGATGGAGACACCGGCCGACTCGGCGATGTACGAGATCGTCACGGGCCTGGACGCGTCACCGCCCAGCGGGTCGTTTTCGTCCATCCGGTCGGGCTCATTCTCCGCCAAGGTCGCCTTCCCTCCAGGTCATGGTGACGCCATTCTGGCACCTTTCATCCATGAATTGAACGGCGTCCCGGGCACAGGACCGTAGAAACTTTCCGGCTGGAGCACCGACCGGCATCGCGCCGACCGCGCACGGTGGTACCCCGGCCGAACTGGGCAGCGGCCGGGGTACCACGTCCGAGGCGGTCAGCCGACCGCGCAGGTGGTTCCGTTAAGGACGAAGCTGGTCGGGTTGGCGTCGTCGCTGGTCCAGTTGCCCTGGAAGCCGAACGAGACGTTGCCGCCGGCCGGGATGCCGCCGTTGTAGGACATGTTGGTCGCGGTCACCGCGGCGCCGGACTGCTGCACGACGGCGTTCCACGCGTTACCCACCTTGGTGTCGCCGGGGAACGTGAACTTCAGGGTCCACCCGTTGACCGCCGCGGTGCCGGTGTTGGTGATGCTCACGTTCGCGACCACGCCGCCCTGCCACTCGCTCTTGGTGTAGCTGACCCGGCAGGTGCCGCCGCCCGCGGTCGGTGAACCGCTCGCGGCCGGCGAGGCGCTCGCGCTCGGGCCGACGCTCCTGCTGGGGCTCGAACTCGGCCGAGCTGACGCGCTCCGGCTGGGCGACGGACTGGTGCCGCCACCGCTGCCCGGGTGCAACTGCACGACCACGATGGAGTACGCCGGTACCGTCTGCGTACCGGCGCTGCCGGTGGTCGCGGACCCGATCGAGGTGCCGTTCTTCAGGTACGAGTACACCGTGGGCGTGGCCGAGGACGGGGTGAACCCCGCGTACGACAGGTTCACCGTGTAGTCGTTGTTGGGATCCTTGTTGATGAGCATGACGTCCACGTCGCCGTTGCCGCGCTTGACCGCGTGCGCGGACAGCAGCGAGGTCGAGCTGGACGCCGATACCAGCCGGTCGCCGGAGCCACCCAACTTGGTGATCATCTCGGTGCCGTAGTACGCCGGGAACGGCGTGTTCAGCGGCGGCTCGCAGGATGCGCCGCTGGAGAGCATGCCACCGTCGTTGTAGTCCTGCGCACCGTCCACTGTGGTCACCTGGCTGCAGTCGGTACCGTTGTGCATGTCCCACCAGTCGAGGGTGAACGCGCCATTCTCCAGCCACGTCAGGTACTCGTCCGGCGCGAACAGCCCGTTGGGCGCGGTGTCCTTGTACGCGTTGGCGTTGGCCTCGGTCACCGCGATGCCCACGTTGGCGGCGTTGCTGCCGGCGTACTGGTTGATCAGCGAGTGCAGCGTGCTGGCCATGCCCGGAATCTCGGCCTGTGGCTTGGTCAGGATCTCCGCCTCGCTCGTGCTGTACGGATAGTGGTGCACGATCACGAAGTCAATCTTCGAGCCGGCGATCGACATGACGGTGTGGTTCCAGTCCATCGTGTCGCCCGGCCCGGTGATGCCATCCGGCCACGCGGTCGGCGTGGTCAGCACCGCACCGACCTTGATGCTCGGGTCGACGGCCTTCATCGCGCTGACGTACTGCAGCAGGTTCGTCGCGTACGTGGTCGCGCTGTGGCTGGAGTGGTTGTCGGTCTCCCACGTCGCGCCGTACTCGCCGTTGCCGTAGACCTCGTTGCCGATCTCCCAGTACTTCGCCCCGTATCCCTTGGTCACGTTGGCGTAGCGCACCCAGCCGGCCGCCTCGTCGGGCGTGCCCGACCCGTAGTTCGCGATGAGGATCGGCTGCGCGCCGGTGGCCCGCACCGTACCCATAAACGTGTCGAAGTCGGTGTTCGGCGCCACGTACCCGCCGTCGACAGTATTGGTCTGCCAGTGGTAGCCGTCGGCGTATCCGCCACCTGGGTACCGGATCAGCCCGACGCCGGCCGCGCTCAGCAGACCGGGTATCGCCG
>JBPYFB010000145.1:0-6509 GCA_051986465.1 Rugosimonospora sp. | reverse complement strand
GCACGCGGGGACTGGATCCATTGACGAGCTGCGATGGATCTACCCGCGTCTCGTGGCGCAGCAGCGGTACCTCGCGAGCCGCCGCGACGCGACCGGGTACGGGTTGGCCAGCATCGTGCACCCGTGGGAGTCGGGGCTGGACAACAGCCCGTCCTGGGACGAGGCGATGTCCGCCGTACCGGTCGACCCGGACGTGTTGCGCCGGCACCAGCGGCGCGACCTGAACGTTGCCAGCGCCCAGCACCGCCCGACCGACGACGACTACGCGCGGTTCATTGCGATCGCCGAGGCGTACCGCGACGGCGGGTACCAGGACACCGACCTCGTCGAGCGGCAGCCGTTCGTCGTGGAGTGCCCCGGTTTCAACGCGATCAACGCGGCCGCCGAGGTGGCGCTCGCCCAGATCGCGGAGGTGCTGGGCGAGGATCCGGTACCGCACCGGGAACGGGCCGCCCGGATAACCGGAGCACTCGTGGACCGGCTCTACAACCCGGATACCGGAATGTTCCACGCGCGGGACGCCCGTACCGGGAAACTGAGCGGCGCGCACTGCATCAACGGCCTGATCCCGCTCATCCTCCCGGATCTGCCCGCCTCGGCGGTGGCCGCGCTGCTCGCGGAGGCCTGCTCGCCCCGGTTCGGCCTGAGCCAGCCCCTCGCGTTGCCGGTGCCCAGCTATGACCGCACCGCGCCCGACTTCGACCGGCTGCGCTACTGGCGCGGTCCGATCTGGATCAACATGAACTGGCTGGTATGGCGCGGCCTGCGGGCGCACGGCCAGGAGACTATCGCGGATACGCTGCGCGCGGGCATGCTGCGGCTGATCGCCCGGTCGGGTTGCTTCGAGTACTTCGACCCGGTGAACGGCGCGGGCATCGGCTCGCCGGAGTTCAGCTGGACGGCCGCGCTCGCGATCGACCTGCTCGCGCAGGCCACTCCAGCCTCGTAACGACCGACGACAGCTGCACGACGAGTACGCCTGCCGTGGCGACCGCGAACGCACCCGGGATGCCGAGCGGCACGAGGAGTACCGCGAGTAGGAAACTGAACGCCGCGAAGCCAACCAGCCCGCGTACCACCCCGGCAAGCGTGCGTACGACCGCTGCTGACCCGTACTGAGCCAGTACGAAGGCGGCGACCACGCTCGTCGCGATCGGGAACGGCGCCAGGATCCCGGTCACCACCGGCCCCACCAGAGCCGACACTCCGGTGACCGTCAGTACCAGCACAGCGGTGGCCACGGCCCGGCCGGGCAGGTCCCACCACGGCGCCACTCGGGCACCTGCGCCTGGTTGTGGTTGGTCGTCGTAGATGCCTTTGACCAGCCGATCCGCCACCCATACCGTCACCAGCACGACCAGGAGTCCCCAGCCCGGAGCCAGCGCGCGCTGAGCCAGCAGGATGTCGGCCGCCACCGTCGCCGTCCAGGACACGGCCACGGAGGTGAGCCAGCCGCAGCGGCGGCTCGCGTATCCGAAGGACACCACGAACACCGCTAGCGATACCAACCCGAGCAACGACGCCGATGCCGCGCGGGCGCCGAACCGTACGCCGTGGTCCAGGGAGGTGATCAGCAGGATCGGACCCGCCACGATCGGGAACGCCACCAGCGTGCCCGCTACCCGGTCACCCCAGCGCCGGCCCGCCAACGACGACCCGACCACCAGCAACGGCGCCAGAACCAGCTTGAGCAGCAGCGTCACCGACACAGCCTAGTGACCGGAGTCCTGACTACTGTGCTGGGAATGGATGTGAGATACGCGATCGGGCTGCCAACCGTCGGTGAGTTCGGGAACGTCCGTACCCTGCTCGACCTCGCGGTCGCCGCCGAGCAGTACGGCTGGGATGGCGTGCAGCTGTGGGACCACGTGCTCTATCACGAGCCCGGTTGGCCGGTCACCAGCCCGATCGTCGCCGCCGCGGCGATCGCCGCGGCCACCACCCGTATCCGGATCATCCTCACCGTGACGTTGCCGCGCCGGCAGGTACAGGAGGTTGCCCAGGACACCGCCGCGATCGACGCCTTGTCCGGGCGGCGGCTGACCGTGCTGGCCACCATCGGCTCCATGGATCGCGAGTACACCGAGTTCGGGCTTGACCCGGACCTGCGTGCGCGAGGACGCGCGCTCGACGAGCGCCTCGGCCACCTGGTCGACCTGTGGTCGCAGTGGGGTGCGCCGCGCATCCCCATCTGGTGCGGCGGCCGCTGGCCACGCAGGCCCGGCTTGCGAAGGGCGGCCCGCTTCGAGGGCGCGATGCCCACGTTCGAGGACCAGCGCGCGTCCCCCGTTGCGATCGAGCAGTTCAGCGAGGCGGCCTCGTTCGTACGGCAGCACGCCCTTGGCAAGGAGCCCTTCGATATCGCGGTTGAGGGCGCGACGGAGGGGCCGTCGGCGGGTCAGCAGATCGCGCCGTACGCCGCGGCCGGCATGACCTGGTGGGTCGAGGCGCTCGGCTGGTGGCGGGACGGCCCACCCGGCGCCGCCGGCCGCATCTCCGCCGGCCCGCCGCGTTAGGCCCCGTTTCTATGCCTGTCGTGTCACCGCCGGCCCGCCGCGCCTGGCCGTGTCGGGGGCGCCGGAGGTGGCGGCCGGAGGCTATTGTCTGGCGCGTGACGCAGAGCGAGCCCGGGGTGGTGGAACGCGACGTCTGGCGCAGCTTCGGAGCCGTACCCGCGCTGCGGGGGGTCGAGCTGACCGCGCCGCAAGGGCAGGTGACCGCGCTGGTCGGACCCAACGGCGCCGGCAAGACGACGCTGCTGCTCATCCTCGCCACACTGCTGACTCCGGACCGGGGTGAGGTGCGGGTGGCGGGCCTGGACACGGTCGCCGATCCGATCGGCGTACGCGCCCGGATGGGCTGGATGCCCGACGTGTTCGGCGTGTACGACCAGCTGACCGTGCGCGAGTACCTCGCCTTCTTCGCGGCCGCGTACCGGCTGGACCGGGCGGATGGTGCGCAACGCGGTACGGAACTGCTCGAGCTGACCCACCTGGCCGAGTACGCGAACCAGCCGGTACACGTACTGTCCCGTGGGCAGAAGCAGCGGCTGGCGATGGCCCGCGCGCTGATCCACCGGCCCGAGGTGCTGCTGCTCGACGAGCCCGCCTCGGGGCTGGACCCGCGCTCCCGGCTCGAGCTTCGGGACACGCTGCGCGGGCTCGCCGCCGACGGCGTGACGGTACTGGTCTCCAGCCACATCCTCACCGAGCTGGAGGAGATCGCCGACCGGGTGGTACTCGTCAGCGGTGGCGCTACGGTCGGCGAGTACGCGATGTCCGAGCTGGGGCGCGAGGCGCGCGTCGGGTACCGGGTACGCGCGATCGAGGACGAGGCGCTGGCGGTCGCGCTCACCGAGGCGAACATATCCACTGTGGACGGTGCGTTGCCGCCGATGACCGAGGACGAGGCGGCGGACCTGCTGGCGAAGCTCGTCGGTGCCGGGGTGCGGATCGTGGCGTACGAACCGCTGCACAGCCGGCTGGAGTCGGCGTACCTCGCGATGACGGAGGAGCGCGGATGATCGGCGATGTGCTGCGCGGCGCCGTGCTCGTCGCGGGGCAGGAGTTCCGGATCCGGTTGCGTACCGGCCGGTGGCGTTCGCTGCTGGGCGCGTGGGTACTGGTGCTCGGGTTGTTCACCATCTTCGTGTACGCCGCCCTGGGCACGACGAGCCAGACGAAAGCCCGCGGGGTACCGCTGTTCGGCTTCTTGATGCTGTTCGTCCTCGGGCTGGTACTCGTGATCAGCCCGGCGCTGACCGCGCAGTCAGTCAACGGCGACCGGGAGCGCGGCACGCTCGCCACGCTTCAGATCACGCGCCTGTCGCCGGCGCAGATCGCCCTGGGCAAGCTCGCCGCCGGCTGGGCGGTCGGCCTGGTGGCGCTCGCCCTGACCGTGCCATTCGTGGGGTTCGCGATGCTCGCCGGCGGGCCCACGTTCGCCCGGGCCGCCGGCGTGCTGGCCGTCGCGGCGCTGTTGATGGGCGTGGTCTGCGCGGTGTCGCAGGCGCTGTCCGCGTTGCTGGCGCGGAGCATCACCTCCGCTCTACTGTCCTATGTGGTGGTTTTCGCGCTGACCGTCGGGACGCTGATCGCGTTCGCGATTGCGAGTCCGCTCGTGGCCGACCAGCGCACTGGGCCGGATGGCTACGTGCAGTCGGAGTCCCGCCCGGACCGCATCTGGTGGCTGATCGCGCCCAACCCGTTCGTGATCCTCGCGGACTCGGCGCCGCGGCTGCCGCCGCGCGTGATCGAGAGGGGCGGCGGCCGTTCGATAGTGGTCCCCAACGACGCGCTGAGTTCGCTGAGCGAGGGGGTACGGTCGACGCGCCGGTCGCCGTACCGGTCCGGGGTGGGGTACGGCGCCGACGACCAGGCGGTGTGGCCATTCGGTCTCGGCTTCGACCTGCTGCTCGCGGCCGGTGCGGTATGGGTGACGGTACGCCGCCTGCGCGCACCCAGTCGGCGATTGGCGCGCGGGGTACGGGTCGGCTGAGCTCTTCCTGAGTCGGGAGTCAGGAACTCAGCCCAGGAAGTCCCGGGCGACCGCCTCCCACATCGCCTCGGACAGGCGCAGCGAGTCCTGGTCGACGCGCTCGTTGTCGCCGTGGAACATGGCACCGTAATCCGCGAAGCTGATCCGGTCGCTGAACAGCCCGTACCCGTACGCGGTGGCGCCCGCGCGCCGGAAGAATCGAGCGTCGGTCGCGCCAACCATGAGGAACGGCACCGTACTGGCGCCGGGTACCAGGGCACCGCTCACCCGGGACAGCGTGTCCCACAGCGGCGTGCGTACCGGCGACACGCTCGCCTCGTTCCAACTGTCCGCCGCGATCTCCACGTGCGGGGCCAGGTCCGGGCCGACCGCCTCGGCGAGCAGCGCGCGTACCTCCTCCTCGCCCTGCCCCGGCAGGCTGCGTACGTCGATCTGCAACTCCACCTGGTCGGGGATGACGTTGGTCTTCGTACCGCCGTGGCCGATCGTCGGCGCGATCGTGGTGTGCGTACACGCATGCACCATCCGAGCCACGCCCAGGTCGGTGTCTTCGGACCGGACGAAGGCGTCCAGCGCGACCGGGTCGAGCAGCGCGTCGCGTACCGCGTCGGGAAGTTCGGCGTGCGTCACGAACTCCTGCCATACCCCGTCGAGGCGGGTCTGCGGGTGGTGGTCGGCCAGCCGCTGTACCACCCGCGCGGCGTTGACGAGCGCGTTGTCCGTACGCAGCGGCATCGAGGCGTGCCCGGGCGTGCCGCTGACGAGGATGCGCGCCCAGAACGCGCCCTTCTCGCCGACGGTGACGGTCAGCCGGCGGCCGCCGCTCGTTGACGGGAGCGGCACGGTGTACCCGCCGGTCTCGGTGAGCACGTAGTCGGTGCGTACCGCGTCGGGCTCGTGGGTCAGCATCCAGTCGGCGCCGTACCGGGCCAGCGTCTCCTCGTCGGCCACGGCGAAGTAGGTCAGCGTGCCCTTGGGCCGGAACCCTTGCCGCGCAAGGCGTTTGAACGCGACCGCCATCGCCGCGGTCTGGCAGAGCATGTCGATCGCGCCGCGCCCCCACACGTACCCGTCGACGAGTTCGCCACCGAACGGGTCGCGCCGCCACCGCTCCGCGTTCACCGGTACCACGTCGAGGTGGCCCATCAGCATGAGGGACGGCGCCTGCGGGTCGCTGCCCTCGATGCGGGAGACCAGGTTGCCGCGCCCCGGCGCCGACTCGTACCGGCGCAGGTCCGGCCCGGCGCCGTCGAGGTAGTCGGCGAGCAGGTTGGCGCTGCGCAACTCGTGCCCTGACTCCGGGGTGCCGTCGTTGACGCACGCGTTGCGGATGAGCTGTTGCAACAGGTCGGTGACCTCGTCGGTCGGATCCTCGCGCATGACCATCAGCCTAACGGCGCTTTGCCTTGATGAACTCGCGCAGTTTGGCGAGGGGCCACGTGGTGATGACGTCGTCCGGGGTGAGCCAGCCCCGCTGCGCCGTGCCGATGCCGTACCGCATGAATCCTAAGTGGACGGTCGAGTGCGAGTCGGTGTTCACGCTGAACTTCACGCCGTGCCGGCGGGCCCGGGCGATCAGCTCGTCGGGCAGGTCGAGCCGGTCCGGGTAACCGTTGATTTCCATGGCGGTACCGGTGCGTGCGGCGGCCTTGAACACCTCGTCCCAGTCCGCGTCGACCATCGGGCGCCGGCCGATCTGGCGGGTGGTGGGGTGGCCGATGATGTTCACGTACGGGTTCTCGCAGGCCCGTACCAGCCGGCGGGTCATCACGTCGGTCGCCTGGTTGAAGTGCGAATGCACCGAGGCGACGCATACGTCGAAGCCGGCGAGGAACTCCGCGTCCCAGTCCACGTTGCCGTCGGGATCGATGTTCAGCTCGGTACCGTGCAGGAGCTTCATCGTGCTGCCCCGAGCCAGCTCCTTCAGGCGGGCCCGTTGGGCAATCATCTTCTCGTCGGTCATCCGCTGCATCGGCAGGTTCTTGGCGTGGTCGGTAACCGCGTAGTACTCG
>JBPYFB010000144.1:0-5681 GCA_051986465.1 Rugosimonospora sp. | reverse complement strand
AACTCCCCGCTCGTGGTGGGCCGCGGCCAGGGCGAGAACTACCTGGCCAGCGACGTCTCCGCGTTCATCGAGCACACGCGGGAGGCGGTCGAACTCGGGCAGGACCAGGTCGTGCTCATCACGCCAGAACTGGTCGAGATCATCGACTTCAACGGGAACCTGGCCTACGGCAAGGATTTCCACATCGACTGGGACGCCTCGGCCGCCGAGAAGGGCGGCTACGACTACTTCATGCTCAAGGAGATCGCCGAGCAGCCGCGGGCGGTCGCCGATACGCTGCTGGGCCGGTTGGACGCGAGCGGCGGCATCCTGCTCGACGAGGTGCGCCTGACCGACCAGGACCTGCGCGACATCGACAAGGTCTTCATCGTGGCCTGCGGCACCACGTACCACGCCGGACTCGTCGCCAAGTACGCGATCGAGCACTGGACGCGCATTCCGTGCGAGGTGGAGCTGGCCAGCGAGTTCCGGTACCGGGACCCGGTGCTGGACCGCTCGACGCTGGTGGTCGCGATCTCCCAGTCCGGCGAGACGATGGACACGCTGATGGCCGTGCGCCACGCCAAGGAGCAGAAGGCGCGGGTACTGGCGATCTGCAACAGCAACGGCTCCACCATCCCGCGCGAGTCCGACGCGGTGCTGTACACGCACGCCGGCCCGGAGATCGCGGTCGCCTCCACCAAGGCGTTCCTCACCCAGCTCGTCGCCTGCTACCTGGTCGGGCTGCATCTCGCCCAGGTACGCGGGATCAAGTACGCGGACGAGGTCGGCGCGGTGGTCGAGCAGCTGCAGGCGATGCCGGCCAAAGTGGAGGACGTACTGTCCACAATGGAGCCGGTACGCGCGCTTGCCAGGGAGCTCGCCGGGGCGCGCAGCGTGCTGTTCATCGGCCGGCACGTCGGGTACCCGGTGGCCCTGGAGGGTGCGCTCAAGCTCAAGGAGCTGGCGTACATGCACGCCGAGGGGTTCGCCGCGGGCGAGCTCAAGCACGGGCCGATCGCGCTCATCGAGGAGGGCACGCCGGTCGTGTGCGTGGTGCCCTCGCCGGCCGGGCGGGGCGTCCTGCACGACAAGATCGTCTCGAACATCCAGGAGGTACGCGCGCGCGGCGCCCGTACGATCGTCATCGCGGAGGACGGTGACGAGACGGTCCTGCCGTACGCTGACCACATGATCCGGGTACCGCGCACCCCGACGCTGCTCGCCCCGCTGGTCACGACCGTGCCGCTACAGGTACTCGCGTGCGAGATCGCGGTCGCCCGGGGTCACGACGTGGACCAGCCGAGGAACCTCGCGAAGTCCGTCACGGTGGAGTGATGCTCGCCTCGGTGCTGGCCTTCGCCGCGTTCGCCGCGCTGATCACGATCATCCCCGGACTCGACACCATGCTGGTGGTCCGCGCCGCCGCGCTCGGCGGCTGGCGGTCCGGGCTCGCGGCCGGCCTCGGCATCGGTACGGGCGTTCTGTGCTGGGCGACCGCGAGCGGGCTCGGGATCACCGCACTGCTCACCGCCTCCCGCGTCGGGTACGACGTGCTCCGCTGGCTCGGCGCGGGGTACCTGTGCTACCTCGGCGTACGCGCGTTGCTGCGCAAGCCCGTCGAACTGGCCGCCGTCTCCTTCGCACCCAGCCGGGGAAGCGTTGGGGGTGCTCGGCTCGCGCGCCGGCACTTGGGCCGGAGCGGCCGGTCAGCGATTGCCAGCCAAAACCCGGCTCCGCCTGCGCTCCCCCGGGGCGCGTTCCGGACCGGCCTCGCGACCAACCTGCTCAACCCGAAGATCGGCGTCTTCTACCTCTCGGTACTGCCGCAGTTCATCCCGCACGGGGTGCACCCGCTCCTCGCCTCCGTACTGCTCGGGCTGCTGCACGACGTCGAGGGGATGATCTGGTTCGCGCTGCTGGTCCTCGTCGTGGGACGGGCCGCCGCGCTGCTCGCCCGGCCCACCGTACGGCGCCGCCTCGACCAGATCGCCGGCTTGGTCTTCATCGGTTTCGGCGTCCGGCTCGCGATCGAGGGGGTGCGGCGCGGGCCGTAGGGTAATTGCGTGATCGTGGCCGTAGGCATCGATGTCGTCCTGGTCGAACGCTTCACCAAGGCGCTCGGGCGCACCCCACTGCTCGCCGACCGCCTGTTCACCGAGGCGGAGCTCACCACGCAGTCCGGCAACCCGCGGGCGCCCGAGTCGCTGGCCGCCCGGTTCGCCGCGAAGGAGGCCGTGGCGAAGGCGCTGGGCGCCCCGGTCGGCCTGCACTGGCACGATTGCGAGATCGTCTCGGACCCGGACGGCCGGCCCTGGCTGACCGTCTCCGGTACCGTGGCCGCCGCGGCCGCCGAACGCGACATCAACCGGTGGCACCTGTCGCTGTCGCACGACGGGGGCATCGCCTCCGCCATGGTCGTGGCCGAGCGCGTGATCGATCCGGAGGAGGTGCGCTGATGCGTGCGGCGTGGCGGGTGGCGGACGTGCGTACCGCCGAGAAGGCGCTGATGGCGCGGCTGCCCGACGGTACCCTCATGCAACGCGCCGCCAGCGCGCTGGCCCGGCGCACCGCGCTGCTGCTCGCCGACCGCTTCGGCGGCGTCTACGGCCGCCGCGTCCTGCTGCTCGTCGGCGCCGGCAACAACGGCGGCGACGCTCTCTACGCGGGCGCCCTGCTGGCCCGACGGGGTGCGGCCGTACACGCCCTGCTGCTCGATCCGCGGCGCGCGCACCCGGGCGGCCTGGCCGCGCTGCGGGCGGCGGGCGGGCGGGTCGTCGCGCGCCCCGAGGCGGCCGACGTGGTGCTCGACGGGATCGTCGGTATCGGCGGCAAGGGCGGCCTGCGTGACGCCGCCGCCGAGGCGCTCAAGGGCGTTTCCGGGGGAGCGCTGATGGTGGCGGTGGACGTGCCGTCGGGCGTGGACGCGGATACCGGCGCGGTGGCGGGCGAGGCGGTCACCGCGGACGTGACGGTCACCTTCGGCTGCCTCAAGCCCGGGCTCGTGGTCGGGCCGGGTGCCCGGCGTGCCGGCCTGGTCGACCTCGTCGACATCGGGCTCGTACCGTGGCTGCGCGCCGAGCCGGCGCTGCGGATACCGGACCGGGAGGATGTCGCCGGCTGGTGGCCGCACCCGACCCCGGACTCCGACAAGTACACGCGCGGCGTGGTCGGGGTGGCCACCGGCTCCGCGACGTACACCGGTGCCGCCGTGCTCTCGGTCGCGGGGGCCTGTACCGGCCCGGCCGGCCTGGTGCGCTACGCGGGCGGGGCGAGCGCTCTGGTACGCGCCCACCACCCGTCCGTGATCGTCACCGACCGGGTGGCCGACGCGGGGCGGGTACAGGCGTGGGTATGCGGCTCCGGCCTCGGTACCGACGAGCGCGCCGCCGCCGAGTTGCGTACCGTACTCGCCGGCTCGGTACCGGTCTGCCTGGACGCGGACGCGCTGACCCTGCTCGTGGACGGCTCGATGGCGCAGTGGCTCAAGCGCCGGGAGGCGCCGCTCGTGGTGACCCCGCACGACCGGGAGTTCGCCCGGCTGGCCGGCGGGCGACCCGGTGCCGACCGGGTCGAGTCGGCGCTGCACCTGGCCGCCTCGATGAACGCGACCGTGCTGCTCAAGGGCGACCGTACCGTCGTCGCCTCTCCGGACGGGCAGGCCTGGGTCAACCCGACCGGATCGCCGGCGCTGGCCACCGGCGGCACCGGTGACGTGCTGGCCGGGCTGCTCGGCTCGCTGCTCGCGGCCGGGCTGCCGCCGATGCGAGCGGCGGCCGCGGCCGCGTACGCGCATGGTCTCGCCGGTCACGAGGCGGCACGCCGCGGCCCGGTCACCGCGAGCGACGTCGCCGTGGCCCTGCGTCCGGTCGTCGCCTCGCTGACCGGGGCTGAGAGCGGCGACGGTTAGGCTTTACCCCATGTGGCAGGCGGAGATTCGCGTCGACCTGGACGCGATCCGGCACAACGTGGCCCGCCTGCGCTCCGGTACCAGCGCCGAGATCATGGCGGTGGTCAAGGGCGACGGGTACGGCCATGGCATGGTGCCGGCGGCCCGTGCCGCCCTGGAGGCGGGCGCGACCTGGCTGGGTGCCTGCACGCTCGACGAGGCGCTGCGGCTGCGCGCCGCCGGGATCGACGCGCCCGTGCTGGCGTGGCTGCTCGCGCCCGGGCGGCCGCTGCACGAGGCGGTCGCCGTCGACGTCGACCTCTCCGCCGGCACCGAGGAGCTGCTGGGCGAGATCGTGATGGCGGCGAAGGCGGCCGGCCGCACCGCGCGGTTACATCTCAAGCTGGACACCGGCCTCAACCGAGGTGGCGCCACGCCGGCCGAGTGGCCGGCGTTGCTGCGCGCGGCGGCGCAGGCCGAGGCGGAGGGCACCGTCGAGGTGGTCGGCGTGTGGAGCCACTTCGCCTGCGCCGACACGCCGAGCCACGAGAGCGTCGACCGCCAGCTGGCGGTCTTCCACGACGGCCTGGCCGTGGCCGAACGTCTCGGCCTGCGGCCGAGGTGGCGGCACATCGCCAACTCCGCGGCCACCCTCACCAGACCAGATGCGCATTTTGATCTGGTACGGGTCGGAATCGCCATGTATGGCCTATCGCCGATCGCCGGCGAGCGCTTCGGGCTGCGGCCGGCGATGACGGTACGGGCGCGGGTGATGCTCGCCAAGCGGGTACCGGCCGGGGAGGGCGTCTCGTACGGCCACACGTACACGACGAGCGCCCCGACCACCCTCGCCGTGGTGCCGCTGGGCTACGGCGACGGGGTACCGCGCGCCGCCTCCAACGCCGGCCCGGTGCGCCTCGCCGGGCGTAACCGCACGATCGCTGGGCGGGTGTGCATGGACCAGATCGTGCTGGACTGCGGCGACGACGAGGTGCACGCCGGCGACGAGGCCGTCCTCTTTGGACCCGGCGACGACGGCGAACCGACCGCCGACGACTGGGCATCCGTTGTCGGCACCATCAACTACGAGATCGTCACGCGGATGAGCGGGGTGCGCGTGCCCCGCGTCTATGACGGCGGTCGCGAATGACAGAGGTGACGAAGCGGCGCCGGACGGCGCGGCGGATCAGCGTGCTCGGCGCGGTGGTTGGCGTCGCCGCGGCGGGGGTAGCAGCGGGTGTGACCGCTGAACGACTCCTCCTGCGCCGCACCAGGTACCGGCCCGATGACCCATACGAGGGCGAGAAGTTCGGGGAACTGCCGTTCGACGAGAGTCTCACCGTGACCGGTCCGGACGGGATCGACGTGTACGTGGAGATCGTCGAGCCGACCGACGGTATCGACCTCGACCTCGGCTTCAGCTTCACGCCGCAGGGCAACCCCGAGCCGACCCTCGTCTTCGTCCACGGTTTCTGCCTCGACATGGGTACGTTCCACTTCCAGCGTGCGGAGCTGACCCGGCGCGGCGACTACCGCATGGTCTTCTTCGACCAGCCGGGGCACGGCCGCTCGGGCAAGCTGAGCCATGGCGAGTACACATTGGACGATCTCGGGGAGACACTCAAGGCCGTACTGGACGAGACGGTACCGGACGGCCCGCTCGTCCTCATTGGACACTCGATGGGCGGCATGAGCATCATGGCGCTCGCCGAAAAGCACCCGGAGCTGTTCGCGGAGCGGGTACGGGGCGTCGTGTTCATGTCCACGTCCGGCGGGAAGCTCGACGAGGTCAGCTTCGGCATGCCCGACTTTC
>JBPYFB010000143.1:0-11849 GCA_051986465.1 Rugosimonospora sp. | reverse complement strand
CTCGCCCGGCTGACCGCAAGCGCGCTGCTGCCGACGAGCGAGGCGCTGCGCGCGCTGGACGCCTTCCCCGTGATCAGCCACGCCAAGGCGGAGCGGGAACTGGGCCACCGGCCACGCTCTCTTGAGGACAGTCTGGCCGACCTGTACCAGTCCTATGTGGATGATGGTCGGCTCAGGCCCTGACCTGCGCCGGCAGTTCGACCCAGGTTCGCGGGCAGCGCTAGGGTCGTAGGGTGGCGGATGACGACTTCGAGACCCACCGGTCTCACCTGTTCGGGGTGGCGTACCGGATGCTGGGCAGCCGTGCGGAGGCTGAGGACGCGGTACAGGAGGCTTACCTGCGCTACGCCTCGGCCGGGTCCGGCGTCGAGGACCCGCGTGCCTGGCTGACCACCGTTGTCGCCCGCATCTGCCTCGACGTGCTGCGCTCGGCGCGGGTACGGCGCGAGGCGTACGTGGGGCCGTGGCTGCCCGAGCCGCTCGTGTCCCGGTTGCCGGACACTGTCCCCGATCCGGGCGATACCGCCGTACGTCACGAGCAGATCAGCCTCGCCCTGATGGTGGTGCTGGAGCGGCTGACCCCGGAGCAGCGGATCGCGTTCGTACTGCACGACGTGTTCGCGGTGCCGTTCGAGGCGATCGCGTCGGCTTTGGGCACCAGCGTCACCAATGCCCGCCAGTTCGCGTCGCGGGCCCGCCGTACGGTCGCCGCCGACCCAGTCGCCCAGCACCGCACCGACCTTCCCGAGCAGCGCAAGGTGCTCAGCGCGTTCCTCGACGCGGTGACCGGCGGCGACCTGGCCGGCCTGGCCCGGGTTCTCGCGCCCGAGGTGGAACTGGTCGGCGACGGTGGCGGGCTGGCACCCTCGGTCCGGCGGCCGATCGTCGGCGCGGAGCAGACCTCGCGCTTCCTGCTCGGGCTCTTCCGCCAGGTGCCACGGCGCGAGTGGGTACGCGCGGAGCCGGTACTCGTCAACGGGGATCTCGGCCTCGCGGTTGAGGCGCCAGAAGTGTTTCTGGTCATCGCACCCGTGGTCGCCGACGGTCGGATCGTCGCGCTCTACCACCTGCTCAACCCCGAGAAGCTGCGCGGCGTACCGCGCCCCTCGAAGACCTCGTGGCCGCCGGAGCTCGGCGCGGGCTAGCCCCACCTTCGTCCATAGTGGACCAATGGCCCCGCTGCGTTACCGGCCCAGTCGGGAGCGCAACAGTTGCTTGCCCTGTTCGGCGCCCTTGCGGCTCTCGGCCTGCGCGCGGCGGAAGAAGTCGGCGAGCTCGGTATCGCCCTCGCGGGCCGCATCCCGGATGTACGTCTCCAGTCGCAGAGCGTTGCTCAGGCACGCCTCCGTGAACCAGAGGATGTTGTAGTCTTTGTCCTTCGTACCGGTCACATGACCGGTCTCGACGTCGACGGTCATCATGTCCTCCTGACTGTTTGCCTACACCGTCCAGCTACCCATCGCCACGGCGCGTCATGCATTGGAAACTGTATGGATTGTGATCAATAGCGCATGCGCCGTAACCCAGGTGGGCGGCGTGCCGTAGAAGGTTAGGTAATGCCAGGAATTGCGGTCGACGGCCGTAGGGGTTCCGGCGATCGAACACAGGTGATATCCATGTACCGTGAACAGCCGCGCACCATAGGCGAAAGACCCGGGATGGCGGCGCATTCGACCACTGTCTCTCCACTGTGGACGGCCACCTGGCTGAGCCGGCCGGTCAGTAGTTCGGTCAGCGAAACAGGACACCGGGGCGGTCGTCCCACCGAGGAGGGCTTGGCGCCGGCACTTGTGCGCGAAGTGGGTGCCCGCAAGAAGGGCAAGTGATCGGCGATGAATGCTGGGAACGACGAGACAGATCTGCTGCACGACGGCGGCTGGCGACCGGGCGACGGCGACGAGAGCCCGATGCCGGGACAACACATGACCGAAAACACTCTGGGCCGCAGGTTTCCGTGGCCGGAGGGGGCCGGCGATCCCGTCGTCGCGCCGGGAGGCGCTCCCGGTCCGAGGTCGGGTGGCGGTCCCGCCGCGGAGCCGGGTTTCGATCCGTTCGCGGAGCCGGGCGCCGGTCCCGCCGCCGAGCCCGGGTTCGATCCGTTCGCGAAGCCGGCTGTCGACCCCTTCGCGAAGCCGGCTGTCGACCCGTTCGCGAAGCCAGCCGCCGAACCGTTCACGACGTCGGCTGCCGGTCCGTTCACGACGTCGGCTGCCGGTCCGTTCGCGACGGCGGCTGCCGGTCCGTTCGCAAAGGCGGGTCGCGATTTCGGTGCGGGATCGGACGGCGAGCACCCGAACGCGCAATACGAGACACAGTGGATACCCCCGTCGGTGCCCAAGCCGCCGTCATACGTCGGGCACGCGGGCGAAACGATCGACATCGCCGACCACGATCCCGGGTACCGCGGGTCGCGGCGCGCCGATAGCCTGCTGGATCGGCGCTGGCCGGTGGTGGTCGGGGTGATCGCGGTGGTGAGCGTCCTGCTCGCGTTGGTGTTGGTGCTCGCCAACAGTTACGCACGCCCGACTGCCGCCGTTCCGGATACCGGTATGGGTGCCGGTACACCTCCGGCCCCGGCGAGCCCCGTACCATCGGGCGGTCCGCAATCCGCCCTGCCCATCGCCGTGCCGACCATGGGCATGTCGGTACCGCCCAGCCACGGCCAGAACCCAACGCCCTCTCCGGTATCGGCCAGTCCGACCGTCCTGCGCCCGGTGACGTATGAGGCGGAGGCGCCGGGCAACGACCTGGGTGGCTCGGCGAACACACGGACATACGACGGCGCCTCCGGTGGCCGGGTCGTGAGCAACCTCGGTGACTGGGGGAGCAACGCCGGCCCCGGTACCCTCACCGTTCGCGACGTGACCGCGCCGGAGAACGCGGTGTACCGGCTCACGTTCTACTTTGTCCACCCGGACGACGCGCGGCAGCGTACCGTCGTCATCACCGTCGCGGGCGTCGGCTCGTTCTCCGTCACCGTCCAGGGAAACGCGACGTGCTGCAACGCCCAGCGGGTGACCGTAACCCTGCACAAGGGCGCCAACGCCATCACCTTCGGCAACCCGGATGGCCACGCCCCCTCGATTGACAAGATCGTCATCAGCGGCGTGTGACGGGCTCGCCGGCTCTTGCCCGCACCGGGGGAGGACACGGCAGGATGGAGGCGTAGCCCGTAAACCAGGAGGCCGCCGTGGCGCTCACGCTCCCCATCGACCCAGCCGCCAACGAACTGCTCCGCAATAGCCCGCTCGCGCTGTTGATTGGCATGGTCCTGGACCAGCAGATCCCGCTGGAAAAGGCGTTCAGCTCGCCGTACGTGCTGCGCGAGCGGCTGGGCCACGAGCTGGACGTGGCCGAGCTGGCCGGGTACGACCCGGAGGCGCTGACCGCGATCTTCAGCAAGCCGCCCGCGCTGCACCGCTTCCCGAAGGCCATGGCGGCCCGGGTACAGGAGGTGTGCCGGATCCTCGTGGAGCGGTACGAGAGCGACCCGGCCCTGCTCTGGACCGGCGTCAAGGACGGCAAGGAGTTGCTGGGGCGCATCGCCGACCTGCCTGGCTTCGGCAAGCAGAAGGCGCAGATCTTCGTGGCGCTACTGGGCAAGCAGTACGGCATCCGCCCGGCGGGCTGGCGCGAGGCGGCCGGCATGTACGGCGAGGCGAAGGCGTACTACTCGGTGGCGGACATCGTCGACGGGAAGTCCCTCGTGAAGGTGCGCGAGCACAAGCAGGCGATGAAGGCCGCCACCAAGGCCAAGGCTAGTTAGCCTGAGTGGCTCGCCGGAGTTCCGTGGGGCTGCCCCGGCTGGCCACCCGGCCGCACAGGTCTTCGCTGACGGCGGCGAGTACGCGCCGTACCTGCGGCGCCTCCGTGCCGGCGACCAGCGTCGAGCGCAGCGGCGGTACGCAGCCGGCCAGCGCGTCGACCCAGCCCGCCTCGGCTGTCGGCCGGATCCGCCGGGTCAGCGTCAGCGGTCTGGCCACAGTGGACAGACTGGTGACGGCGGTATCGACCCGGCGTACGGCGGTCACGTCCACCGGCGCGGCGAGGCAGTCCCGGATCGCCCGCAGGCACTCAGCGGCGCGCTTGCGCGTGACGTCCCGCGTGCGTATCGGCACCAGCAGCGCCGCCGGTACGATCGCGCACCCGCCACCGACCACGATCGCGAGCAGCCGCTCCCGCAGTATCGACGCCCCACCGGCCTCGCCGAGCAGGCCGTACAGCAGCGCCAGGATCGAGGTGATCGCGGTCGGCCACCAGATGTAGCTGCGCTCTCGCAGGTACAGGCCGGCACCGAGGATCGCGAGGACGAGCAGGACCGTCACGGCCCGGTGCTTGGCAAGGTGAGCGGCGAGCGGGGTGAGTACGGCGGTGGCGGCGAGCGCGCCGGCCAGCCGCTGCACGGTCTTGACCGCCACCTCGCCCCGCGATCGCGCGCCGAGGCTGACGGTGATCACGGTCACCACGGTCCACGGCCAGTGCATCGGGAACAGCAGTTGCCCGGCGGTGAACGCGAGCGCTAGTGCCATGGCCGTCTGGAGCGCGAGCTTCGTATGCGTTCTCGGCGACGCGGTCGACGGGGGCGGTGGCGGGACCGGCCCGGTGCGCGGGGAGCCGAGCCGGGACAGCGCCTGCTCAACCTCGCCCGCCTCGCCGGTACCGGCCCGTACCCGATCGACCGCGTGTTCCACCTCGCACAGCGCGCGGCGGGCCGGTACGTCCTCTGTGGACAGTCGCGCGTCGAGGGCGAGCGCGGCCGCGTTCAGTGCCCGTACCCGCCTCGCGGTGGGCCGGGCGGCGGCGGCGCGGGCGGCGCGGGCGACGCGCCGGGTGTTCGCCCTGGGTCGGGGCAGCAGTGCCGGTATCGCGGCACTCCACGCGGCGGCGACGAGGCAGGCCAGCACGACCCAACCGGCCATGGCGAGCCGGTGCTGTCCGAGCGGTACCGGCGGCGCGATGAACAGCGCGGTGAGCGGCAACAGCACGGTGCGCCCCACGGCCGCCGCCCGGTGCCCGAGTCGCGCCGCCAGCCGGGCGCCGAGCGCGATCGCTACGAACAGTACGTCCCCGGCGACGAGCGAGTGGCCGAAGACGACAGCGAGCACCGCGACCCCGAAGGCGGCCAGCGGTATCCGCAGGAGGTGGTGGCTGGAGCGGCGCGCCGAGAGGCACACGGCCGCGCCGAGCACCACCACCCCGATCCCGAGGTGCGCGAGCCCCGCGATCGGTGCCAGCGTCGCCACGGTCGCGCAGATGGGCAGGAACCCGGCCAGCACGATCCATACGCGCTCGACGTTAAGCACCTCCTTATCTTTAATCGGAGGGCTACGTGCCGTCAATCGAGAACCAGTACGCGGTACCTTATGATCGTGGACGAGGAGGTGTGGCGGCAGGCGGCCGTGTTGCGGCGCTGCGTGCAGCGCCTGTCCCGGCGGCTTTCGGCCGAGCGATCGACGCAGGGGCTGAGCCTGACGAAGATCAGTGTGCTGGGCCACCTCGCACGCCAAGGTGACCTCACCGCCACGGAGCTGGCCGTCGCCGACCGGCTGCGGCCGCAGTCGTTGACGCGCGTGCTCGCCGAGCTGCGCCGCGACGGGCTGGTGCGGCCGGTCGTCGCCGGCGGCGACCGGCGCGAGCGCAGGTTGCGCATCACCGAGGCGGGTCGGGCCGCGCTCGCGGCGGACATGCGCCAGCGTGACGACTGGCTGGCCGAGGTGATGGCCGAGCGGCTCAGCCAGACCGAGCGCGACCTGCTCGCCCTCTGCGCGCCGCTCCTCGAACGCCTCAGCGACCCCGAGATCAAAGCAGCCGGCCCCGAGATCAGGTAAGAGCCAGGTGTACCGCCTCGGCCGGGTCGGCGGCGGTGACCACGCCCGGCACCGGCCGCCCGGCCGCGTCCAGCACCTGCCAGCCGCCCAGGCTGACCACCCGGATACCGCGCCGCATCGCCAGCGCCACCTCTGACAACGTCCCCCACGAGCCGCCGATCGCGATCAACGCGTCGGCCGACTGCACGATGATCGCGTTGCGTGCCTCGCCCATGTCGGTCAGCACCACGGCCGACAGGTCCGGCGCCGCGCCATCCCGATCCGGGCCCGGGCGGACCCCGATCACCAGGCCCTCGGCGGCGCGTACCCCGGCCGCCACCGCAGCCATGACGCCACCCCCGCCGCCACAGATCACCACCGCGCCACGCCGGGCGAGCAGGTCACCCACGGTACGCGCGGCGGCGGCTTCCTCAGGCGTGCACTCGCCCGGTCCGCAGACGGCAACCTGCATGGGGTGAACGTACCGCGCTGGTCAGTGCGACGATGGACGGGTGAAGCGCGACCCTCGCCCTGCGGTGATCACTGACGCCGAGCGGAGCCAGGACGACCAGCTCCGGTCGCGCGAGATCCGGTACGTGCTGATGATGGCGTTTCGCGCGGTGTCGCTGCTCGCCGCGGCGATCCTGGTCGGTACGCACGCGCCGCTGCTGTGGCTGTGGATCCCGATCTGCCTGTTCGGCATGCTCGTCGTGCCGTGGCTCGCGGTGCTCATCGCCAACGACCGCCCGCCGAAGGCCCGGTACCGCTTCGCCAACCGGCTGCACCGCCGGGACCCCGTACCGCCGGCACTGCCGCCGAGCGAGGTCGAGGCGCACGCCGACGTGCACAAGGTGATCGATTACGAGCCCTGACGGGGGCGGGCGCCGGGCGCGGATACCGCTTCGGCGCCCAGGCGCGCCCCGGCGGTCAGCGCCTCCGCCGGGTCGCCGCCGGTGAGCCAGGCAGCGAGCAGGCCGGCGGCGAACGCGTCGCCGGCACCGGTCGGGTCGGCGAGGGTGGCCGGCCGCGCGGGTACCCGCGCCAGCGTCCCGTCCCGGCCGGCCCACACCGCGCCGTCCGCACCCAGCTTCACGACCGCGTGCTCGGCGTGCCCGGCGAGCGCGGCGGCCAGCTCCTGCGGTGGCGCGTCGCGCGACAGCAGCGCCCGCGCCTCGTCGAGGTTGGCGAGCAGCACATCCGTTCCGCGTACCCAATCCAGAAACGCGGCGCCGCCGACCCGCCGCAGCGGCCCGGCGGAGGCCGCGTCGACACTCGTGGTCAGGCCCTGCCGGGCGGCCGTGGCGAGCGCCGCCCGCCCGGCCGTGCGGGACTCACCGTCGAAGAGCGCATAGCCAGAAAGATGAAGGTGTACGGCGTCCCGCGCGTCCCGCAGTGCCCCGTCTGTATCCACAGTGGACAGCAGTGCGTTCGCGCCCCGGTCGCACAGCATCGTACGATCCTGCCCGTCGGAGAGCACCACCACGCTCCCGGTCACCGCGCCCGGCGCCACCCGTACCGCACAGTCCACTCCGGACTCCACGAGTTCGGCCAGCCGCTGGGCGCCCGCGGCGTCGTCCCCGACCACGCCGACCAGCGTCACCGGCCGCCCGGTCCGAGCCAGCCACACCGCCGTGTTCGCCGCCGAACCGCCGGCCGTGAGGTGGATGTGCGCCTCGGTATCCGAGCCGTGCGCCAGTGGTCCACTGTAGACAGCCAAAACGTCGCTGACGATGTCGCCGACGACGATGACTCGACTCATGCCTTCGCGGCGACCGCGGTTGCCTTCAACGCGACCGCGATCCGCGCCGCGAGCGCCGCGTTGCGGAGGATGATGCGCACGTTGACGGCGAGGCTGCGCCCCTCGGTGGACGAGTGGAAGTGCGACAGCAGGAAAGGCGTCACCGCCTTGCCCGTGATGCCTTCGGCCTCCAGTTTGGACAGTCCGTCCGCGAGTACGCGGTCGTGCAGCGCCGGATCCAGTTGCTCGTCCTCGGGCAGCGGGTTGGCGACGATGACGCCGCCGCGGTGCACGCCCTGCTCCCGGCGGGCGCGCAGCAACCCGGCGATCTGCTCCGGGGAGTCCAGCGACCAGTCCAGGTCAAAACCGCTGTCCGTGATGAAGAAGCCGGGAAAGCGGCGGCTACGGTAACCGACCACGCTCACCCCGAGCGTCTCCAGGCGTTCCAGCGTCGCGCCCACGTCCAGAATGGACTTGACGCCCGCG
The DNA here is from genome assembly GCA_051986465.1 of Rugosimonospora sp. Lineage (GTDB taxonomy): Bacteria > Actinomycetota > Actinomycetes > Mycobacteriales > Micromonosporaceae > DATEJJ01. Next base: position 3,818 of record JBPYFB010000143.1, on the reverse strand, counting down.
CATACGACCGCGATCGGCGTACGGGACAGCGTGACGAGGTCGGCCGACTCGTCGAAGGTGCTCGACGCATCACGGTGCACCCCGCCCAGCCCGCCGGTCGCGAACATCTCGATACCGGCGGCGGCCGCCACCGCGCTGGTACCGGCGACCGTCGTGGCGCCGTCGACGCCCGCCGCCGCGGCCGGTGCCAGATCCCGTACCGACAGCTTCGCCACCCCGTCGACCGTGGCGAGCCGGGTCAGCTGCTCGTCGTCGAGCCCGACCACGAGCCGCCCGGAAATCATCCCGATCGTCGCGGGTACCGCGCCGTGCTCCCGTACCGTCTGCTCGATCTGCCGGGCCACGCGCAGGTTCTCCGGGCGGGGCAGGCCGTGCGAGACGATGGTGGTCTCCAGCGCCACCACCGGTGTACCCTCCCGCCGGGCCCGCGCGACGTCCTCCCCGAACTCCACGCGATCACCGTACTCGGAGGGTGGGCGGCGGGCCGACCACCTGAGACAATTACCGGGTGAGTACACCGACATCGCCGGCACCGGACACCGCCACGGTCATCGAAGAGCGGACGGAAGAGCGAACCGACTACCGGTACGACGCGGGCGACCACGAACGCTTCTCCCATTACGTGCCCAAGGACCAGCTCATGCAGGCCATGGTCGAAGGCACCCCGGTACGGGCGCTGTGCGGCAAGCTCTGGGTGCCCTCGCGCGACCCCAAGCGCTTCCCGGTCTGCCCCCAGTGCAAGGAGATCTACGAGTCGGACGACATGGGCGAGTAGAGTTTTCGTCCGCTCAAAGATCTCAAGGAGGCTGGGTGCCGCCGTCTCGACCGGACGTCGGTGGGTTCCCGGCGCTGCGCTCCTGGCAGCGCCGGGCTTTGGTCGAATACCTGCGCAGGCGCGACGAGGACTTCCTCGCGGTCGCGACACCTGGTGCCGGTAAGACCACCTTCGCGCTGCGCATCGCCGCTGAGCTGCTCGGCGACGGGACCGTCGAGGCGGTCACCGTGGTGACCCCGACGGAGCACTTGAAGAACCAGTGGTCGCTGGCGGCCGGCTCGGTCGGCATCCAGCTCGACCCGGCCTTCCGCAACGCGGACGTACACTCCGCGGCCGACTTCCACGGCGCGGTGGTCACGTACGCCCAGGTGGGCATGGCGCCGCAGGTGCACCGCAGGCGTACCCTCACCCGCCGTACCCTCGTCGTACTCGACGAGATCCACCACGCCGGCGACTCGCGCTCCTGGGGCGACGGGGTACAGGCCGCCTTCGAGCCCGCGGTACGGCGCCTGATGCTCACCGGCACCCCGTTCCGCTCCGACGAGAACCCGATCCCGTTCGTCCGGTACGAGCGCGGCCCCGACGGGCTGCTGCGCTCCCGCCCCGATTCGACGTACGGGTACGCCGACGCGCTCACCGACGGCGTGGTACGCCCAGTGATCTTCCTCGCCTACTCGGGTGAGGCCCGCTGGCGCACGAGCGCCGGTGACGAGCTGGCCGCCAGGCTGGGCGAGCCGATGACCCAGGACCTGATCGCCCAGGCGTGGCGCACCGCACTGGACCCGGCCGGCGACTGGATGCCGCAGGTACTGCGGGCCGCGGACGCGCGCCTGACCGTACTGCGCGACGGTGGTATGACCGACGCGGGCGGGCTGGTGATCGCCTCCGACCAGCAGGCCGCCCGCGCGTACGCGAAGCTGCTGGAGCGCATCACGGGGGAGAAGGCGGTCGTGGTGCTCTCCGACGACGCGGGTTCGTCGGGTCGCATCGCCGCGTTCGGCGACTCGAAACAGCGCTGGCTGGTCGCGGTACGGATGGTCTCCGAGGGCGTGGACATCCCCCGGTTGGCGGTCGGCGTGTACGCGACGAGCGCCTCGACGCCGCTGTTCTTCGCCCAGGCGATCGGGCGGTTCGTACGGGCCCGCCGGGTCGGGGAGACCGCGACGGTGTTCCTGCCCAGCGTCGCGCACCTGCTGGAGCTCGCCAGCGACATGGAGGTCGACCGCGACCACGTGCTGGGCGAGCGCGCCAAGGACGGGCTCGACGACGAGTTGCTGGAGCGCGCGGCGCGCGAGGAACGGGCCAGCGACGAGCTGGAGAAGCGGTTCGAGGCGCTCTCAGCTACTGCCGAGCTTGACCAGGTGATCTTCGACGGTGCGTCGTTCGGCACGCCCGTACTCGCCGGTACGCCGGAAGAGGAGGAGTACCTCGGCCTGCCCGGCCTGCTCACCCCGGACCAGGTGGCGGCGCTGCTCGCCAAGCGGCAGGCCGACCAGGTGGCGGCGGAGCGCCGGCGCGGGCCGGCCACGGATCCCGAGCCCGCGCAGTCTCGCCCGCGCACCGCAGGCGAGCGCCGGATTCTGCTGCGCCGCCAGCTCAACACGCTCGTCGCGGCGCACCATCACCGCACCGGCCTGCCGCACGGCAAGATCCACGCGGAGCTGCGCCGGATGTGCGGCGGCCCGCCCAGCGCCCAGGCCACCATCGAGCAGCTAGAAGAGCGGATCGTCACGATCCAGACCATGTAGCCCAAGATCGCCGCAACTTCATTGAAGTTGCGGTGTTGGCGCCCGCCCAAGGCCGCAACTTCAATGAAGTTGCGCCAGCGTGGCCATGATCAGGGTGGGTGCGGGCCCGCGAAGCCACAAGCCCGGAGAAACCGCAAGGGCGCCCCCCGGGAGGAGGAGCGCCCTTGCCCGCTATCGGCCGTGCGGTGATCAGCTCATATCGCTCGCGCGAAGGTCGTGCCCGCGCCAGACGAAATCCGGCGCCGTGGCGACCTGTACCGCGATCTTGACCAGTCGCTCGGCGTACTTGTTCGCGTGGTGCCCACAGAACACCAGCTGCCCGCCACCCGCGATCATTACTCGTAGCTTGCCTGCCGCATTGCAGCGGTCGCACCGTTCATCGGCGCCTGGGACGGCCACCGTCTCCGGCGGCGGCGTGAGGGTTGGGGTCATCGCCTTCTCCTCCTGTTAGTCACCGACGAACGCATACCCGTTGTCATCGTTCTCGTTCACGTATCGTCCAACACCGTCCGGGGGAACGGCGTTCCCGTTGTGGGCCTGGGGGACCGAGGTCACAACGGTACCGACAGTGTGCCCAGCACCAAGCCTCTCTAGTCAACGATCACGACGCCAGAACGTCTTCATTGCGACACGACAACGTCGGATACCTGGCGGGGTGCCCGGAATTGTGCACCCGCTCGTGAGGTAGACCACAGGCCCTCGATCAGTCCAGGTAGTCCCGCAGGACCTGGGAGCGTGACGGGTGCCGCAGTTTGGACATGGTCTTCGACTCGATCTGCCGGATCCGTTCGCGGGTGACCCCGTAGACCTGGCCGATCTCGTCCAGCGTGCGGGGCTGCCCGTCGGTGAGGCCGAAGCGCAGCCGTACCACGCCCGCCTCGCGCTCGGACAACGTCTGCAGTACCTGCTGGAGCTGATCCTGAAGCAGCGAGAAGGAGACCGCGTCGACCGCGACCACGGCCTCGGAGTCCTCGATGAAGTCGCCGAGCTGGCTGTCACCCTCGTCGCCGATGGTCTGGTCGAGCGAGATGGGCTCCCGGGCGTACTGCTGGATCTCCAGTACCTTCTCCGGGGTGATGTCCATCTCCTTCGCGAGCTCTTCCGGGGTGGGCTCGCGACCGAGGTCCTGCAGCAGCTCCCGCTGGATCCGGCCGAGCTTGTTGATCACCTCGACCATGTGTACCGGGATGCGGATGGTGCGTGCCTGGTCGGCCATGGCGCGGGTGATGGCCTGGCGGATCCACCAGGTGGCGTACGTGGAGAACTTGTAGCCCTTGGTGTAGTCGAACTTCTCG
>JBPYFB010000142.1:0-5679 GCA_051986465.1 Rugosimonospora sp. | reverse complement strand
AAATGACCCACACCTCCTGAGAGCAGGCCTTCCGTGCGAAGCTTCGATCCCGCCGCTCCCACGGCACCTGTGTTCATACAGGTCGAGCACACCGTCACAAAACATGGCGACGAGGTCCACGTCTGGGTCAGCGGCGAACTCGACATCGCAACTCACGGCGAGCTGCAGGCCGGGCTGTCCGACATCCCACTCGACGGCGCAGCCGTGGTCCGACTGCACCTGTCCGGACTCACCTTCTGCGACGCACGCGGCTGCCGCCTACTACTCCTTTACCGCCAACAGGCCAGGAAACGCGGCCTGCTCGCCGGCATCGATGACCCGACACCGGCCGTGCGGCGAATACTCCAGCTCGTGGACCAAGACTCCAACCTGGTCGCCTGACTGCGGCAGCAGCCAGGAAGCTGGGCACAGGGGTGCAGTCGAAGGGAAATGACGATGCCTGTGACCAGATTCAGCGACCTCCCGTTGGCCGACCAGTCGCGCCGCTGGAGTGCGGCTGCCGCGGAGAAGCGCGTCCGCAAGTGGGCCGGCGCCGAGGACGCACCGAACTACCAGTACCGCCGCGCGCATCTGTGATACGAGACCGGCAGGGCACACGGCGCCAGCTCGACCGCTACTACGACAAGATGGGTGAGACAGCGCCCTGGAAGTCCCGCTGACCTCACCGATCCAGATCGGCCAGGACTTCGCCGACGATGGCGATCGACTTGGCGGTGATGGGGTCGAGGACTAGCTGCAAATGCGATGCACCGGCTGCCGCCAGCCCGCATACGTGGTCGGCCAGATCGTCCGGCGTCACCCTGGTGAGTCTCGCGCCATAGCGCTCACCCATCAGCCGACCCTCGCCATCCGACAGTGTGACGAGCACGGCGGCCGTCGCCTCGACGTACCGTCCGCTGGGCATCACGGCGTCGACCTCGGCCTTGACCTCCGCGAATCGCTCGACCGAGTTGTCGTAGCGGTTCCACCAGACGTTCCATGAGTCCACCACCGGCAGCCCGATGCTCAGCATCCGCGGGCCGGTCGAGCCGAGCATGATCGGCGGGCCGCCCTCCCGTACCGGCCGCGGGTCCAGCACGCAGTCGTCGACCTCGTAGAACTCGCCCTTGAACGTCGTCCGGCCCTCGCGGAGCAGCGCCACGATGATCGCCAGCGCCTCCTCGAACCGCGACACCCGCCGGTCGTGGGCGAACCCGTAGGCGTCGTACTCCCGCTTGTTCCAGCCCGCACCCAGACCCACGATCAGGCGACCACCGGAGATCGCGTCGATCGTCGCCGCCTGCTTGGCGAGCATCGTCGGCGCATGGAAGCTGGTGGACGCGACCAGCGGTCCGATCTCGACCCGCTCCGTCGCCTGCGCGATCGCGGCCAGCGCCGTCCAAGCCTCGTACGGTCCACGCGTCACCCCGTCCGGCAGGTCGTACAGGAGGTGATCGCCCACCCAGATCGAGTCGAACCCTGCCGTCTCCACCTGCCTCGCGATGTCGATGTCCTCCGGCCACGGTACGTACCGCTCGACCTCGGGCAACTGGACACCGATCTTGCAGGGGCGGCTCATGCAGCGAGCGTATGGGACCGGCGTTTCACCCGGTCAGCAGGTCTTTGAGGACAGCGGCCTCGCTGATGTCGCTGCGCTTCGTCGCGGTGAGCAAGGTGAGCGGACCACCACCAGCCAACTCGCGCAGGTGATCGAGGGCGGCGGCCCGTTCCGGATCATTGAGCTCGGCGACGTAGCGGCGGGAGAACTCGTCGTATCGGTCGGGGTCGTGGCCGTACCACTTACGCAGGTCGGTCGACGGCGCGATCTGCTTGCACCATTCGTCCAGGTGGGCACGCTCCTTGCTGAGCCCTCGAGGCCAGATCCGGTCGACGAGAACTCGTCGGCCGTCATCTGCCTGTGGAGGGTCGTACACCCGGCGGACCTGCACATGAGTGCGCGCCATCGTGACCCTCCTTCGCGGTGTCCTGCCCCAGTCAGGAAACGTACCGCCCGCCGCTGACCGAGTCGGTCGAGGCCATTGACTCTGCAGCGGGGTACAGGGTTGATGCTGGATGAATGAGGACACGTGAGTGGCTGCGGGGGGTGCGGGTATGACCGGGCAGCCTCGGGCTGTCGGGGTGTGGGGCACAGCCGTCCGGGTCGTGGTCGGCGTGCTGCTGGTTGGCAGCGTGGTGTACGGGCATGTGACGCGGGGCTGGCACCCTGTGGCGTGGCTGCTCGGGCCGCTGGTGTTCCCGGCCGTCGTGGTGGCCGGGTTGTGGTGGCGTTCCAGGCGGCATCCGGAGCCCCTGCGCGCGATCGGGCCGCTCGGGCATGCCATCAACGTGACGGTGTTGCTGGCGCTGTACTTCACCTGGTGGTACGCCCCGCCGGTCGCTGTGCTCAGTGACGCGGCGCTGATCTTCTACGGCGGCTCGATGTTGCTGGCCGCGCTGCGCGGTTATGGCGGCTGCGAGGTGTTCGCGGTGTCGAACTGGCTGCTGCGCCGCGACGACCAGGTCGGCTGCGCGCCGTTCTGGCCGATAGACACCTGGGAGACCCGGCACGCCGCGAGCCGGTCAGCCACGGCGACGCCGAAGGACGTTACGAACCGTCCACATCGTCGTCGGGTGACGGCGCGATTTGGGTTGCACGGCCGCTGACCTGGATCGTCGCGGTGCCGGGACGGATATCGACCAGGAGCCGGCTCGGGGCACCCATGTCGTGGCCCTGGTGGATGGTGACCCGGCTGGGAACGGGAACGAGGCCGAGGTCGCGCAGGTAGCCGCCGAACGCAGCAGCGGCTGCGCCGGTGGCGGGGTCTTCGACCACTCCCCCGGGCGGGAACGGGTTGCGGACATGGAACGTGGTCGCGTCCTCGGACCAGAAGAGGTGGGTGGTGGTCCACCCCTCGCGCGCCATCAGCGCCTGGAGAGCCGGGTAGTCGTAGTCCAGACCGGCCAGGGTGTTGCGGGTGCGAACTCCCAGTACCAGGTGCTGGTTGCCGGCGTAGGCGACGTGTACGGGATACCCAGGCTCGACGTCGTCGCGGGTCCACCGCAGCGTGGTCAGCGCCTCGTCAAGCACACGATCGTCGACGGGCCGGGTGGCGGTCGGCGGCGATGTGAGGGTGGCTACGAGGTCACCGTCCTCGAGCGCGGTGGACACGCTGACCGGCCCGGCCTGCGTGGCGAACCGCAGGAGTGCCGGACCGTTGCGTTCGGCAAGCGCGACAGCGGTGGCGATGGTGGCGTGGCCGCAGAACGCGACTTCGGCCACCGGGCTGAAGTACCTGACCGTCGCCGCCTGCGGATCAGCGGGCATGTAGAAGGCGGTCTCGGAGTAACCGACCGCCTGTGCGATGGCCAGCATCTCGGCGTCGGTCAGTGTTCCGGCCTCCAGTACGACCCCAGCGGGATTGCCACCGCGGCCATCCTCGGTGAACGCGGCGTAACGCAGTACCTCGGCATTCATCGGATCGCTGCTCCCATCCCAGTCGCCCCACGCTGCACTCGTCAGGTCGCCGCGGCTATGGCGGCTTCGAGGTCCCGGCGCTCGTGGGGTGGCGCAGGTCTCGCGGAGCGCTCCCGCAGTGCCGTTGCTTGGGCAAACATCTCTTCCCGATCGGCGCGGGTTGTGGCTATCCGGCCGAGTCCCTCTAGCGCGGTTGCCGTTAGGCCGGGCTCGCCGACGCGCCGTCCTGCATCGAGGACTTCTTTGAACCGCTCTTGCGCGGATACGACGTTGCCGTCGGCCTCGTCGCAGCGGGCGAGGCCTGCCAGCGCGAGCGCTTCGGGTACAGGCGTACCGAGTGTTCGGAACCCGAACTCGGCCGCCATATACCGGTCGCGGGCCTCGGCCCAGTCACCGCGGACCTGCGCGAGTAGGCCGTAGCCGTAGCCGGCCAGGATCGTCCCGGCGCCGTCGCCGATCTGCTCGGATGCGGCACCGGCCTGGTCGAAGAGGCTCTGCGCGGCATCAGGGTCACCCATGTGGAGTCGTCCGATTCCGAGGTCGGCGAGGGCCCACTGCACCGTGTTGTACAGCCCTGCGCCGGCGGCGACGTCGATGGCCTCCTCCAGTACGCGGGCGCCTTCCTCGTAGCGGCCGAACTGGCGCAGTCCCCAGCCGAGGTGATACAGGATCGCCGAGAGGCCCCACGGGTCGTCGAGTTGCCTGAAAGCGGCGGCTGTCGTACGGCCTATCGGTACGGCGTTCAGCTCGTCGCCGCTCTTGAGTGCGGTTTCCATGCGTACGAAACCAATCACGGCCTCGCCCCACAGATCGCCGTCCTGGGAGAACTGTTGTTGCGCCTCGCGGAGCAGTTGGTCGGACCGTTCCCGATGCGCGCCGGTGACGCCCTCGACCGCGAGCAGCACCCGAGACAGGGCGGCGCGTGATGCGTCGCCGCGCTGGTCGAAGATCGCAAGACTCTCCTGCGCCGTCTGTGCGCAACGCGGGCTCGGGTGGACCAGGCAGGCACGGGGACGTTCGACCAGCGAGACCGCCTGGAGTGCGCGTGCCCGGGCGGCGGGCGTGCCGCCGTCCGACGCGAGCAGCCGGGCCAGCACCTCGCGTCCTTCGAGATGGCGACCGAGGTGCCAGAACAGGCCCAAGGCTCCTGCCATCGTGAGTGCGGAGTCGACGTCATCAGACCGGCCGAGCCACGCCAGGGCGGCGCGAATGTTGGGCTGGTCGTCGCGCAACCGCTTGAGTGCGTTGCGCTGACTTGGTCCGCGCAGCGCCATCTCCGCTTCCTGTGCAAAGTCGCGGTAGTACAACGCTTGGCGCCGCTCCAGGGTGTCCCGCTCGTCCACGCCTGCGAGACGTTCGGCGGCGTACTGCCGCAGAGTCTCGAGCATCCGATACCGCGTCGTCGGCCCACGCTCGGCGACGACCATCGATCTTTCGACCAGCCGGCCCATCGTGTCGAGCACATCTCCGGGCAGCATGGTGTCGTCGCCGACGACGGCCTCGGCCGCGGTCAAAGTCCAGCCGCCGCGGAAGACCGAGAGCCGGTTGAACACGCGCTGCTCGCGCTCGCTGAGCAGGGCATAGCTCCAGTCGACGGTGGCCTTCAGCGTCTGTTGCCGGGCCTCTGCGGTACGGGCGCCGGAGGTGAGCAGCGAGAACCGCTGGTCGAGTCGGTCCGAGATCTCTGCGGGCGACATCGAGGCGATCCGTGCCGCGGCGAGTTCGAGCGCGAGCGGGATGCCGTCGAGCGCGCGGCCGATGCGGCCGATCGCGCGGAGGTCGTCATCACCGAAGACGGTGCCCGGTCGGACGGCCCGCGCACGTTCGACGAACAGCTGTGACGCCGGGAAGGCCAGGATGCGCGATGCGATCGTGCCCTCGGGCGCCGTCTCGAGCGGTCCGACCGTCACCTGGACCTCGTCCGGTATGGCAAGCGCCTCGCGGCTCGTCGCGAGCACGGTGACCGCGGGGCAGCGGCCGAGGACTTCGTCGATGAGCCCGGCGGCCGCGTCGATGACGTGTTCGCAGTTGTCGACGAGCAAGAGCATGTGGCGACGTGCCAGATAGGCGATCAGCCGTTCCTGGACATCGCGGTCCGCCGCCGCCCCGTCCAGGGGTACGCCGAGCGCGTCCGCGGCGGCGAGCGGGACCTGGTCGGGTGCGTTCACGGGGCCCAATCGCACCCCGATCGCACCGTCGGGGAACGAGCCGGCCGTGCGCACCGC
>JBPYFB010000141.1:0-4788 GCA_051986465.1 Rugosimonospora sp. | reverse complement strand
CACGTGGTGCCGGACTCGCGCAACATCCCGGTGGAGTTCGCCGAGGCGCGCTGGCCGTTCGTGGTCGAGCGGCTCGGGCTCGCGGTGGACTCCGGCGGCCCGGGGCGCTACCGCGGCGGGCTCGGCTGCGACAAGCACATCCGGATGCTGCGCGACGCGCACTTCATGTCGATCGCGGACCGTTCGGTGCTGGCGTGCTGGGGCGTGGCGGGCGGCCGGGCCGGGCAGCCCTTCCGCGTCGTCGTCGACCCGGGCGGCCCCAACGAGCGGGTGGTGGACGCGCTCGCCGACGCGGAGCCGGTACGCGCCGGCGAGGTGATCCGCATCCGGACGACCGGTGGCGGCGGCTGGGGCGACCCGCTGACCCGCCCGTACCCGGAGGTGCTGCGGGATGTGTTGTGGGGCAAGGTATCCGCGACCGGCGCGCGCGACGACTACGGCGTGGTGATTGTGGACGGTCCGCGGGTCGACCAGCCGGCCTCGGATGAGCTGCGTACGGCGATGCGCGCCGAACGAGCAGGCGAACAGGCGACAAGCGACGAGCCGTTCTTCGACCGCGGGCCCGGATACCGTCTGCTGTCGGGTGGTCGCCCCTACGCGGACCTGGATCTGTTGTGAACGCCCGCATTGAATGTCGAGCACAGGGAGGTAGCCAGCCGTGCCAGAACCCGTAGAGGTACGCAAGGTGCCGTTGAAGACGGTCAGCGACGCGTCCGGCCTCGCCGACCTGATCGACGCCGGAGTGGTGGAGGCCGACCGGGTGGTCGCCGTCATCGGCAAGACCGAGGGCAACGGCGGTGTCAACGACTACACCCGCATCATCGCCGACCGCGCGTTCCGCGAGGTACTGATGGCCAAGGGCAGCCGGGACGCGGAGGCGGTCAACCGGATACCGATCGTGTGGTCCGGCGGTACCGACGGGGTGCTCTCCCCGCACGCGACCATCTTCGCCACGCTCCCCGCCGAGCGCGCGGTACCCACCGACGAGCCGCGGCTGACCGTCGGCTTCGCGATGAGCGAACCGCTGCTGCCCGAGGAGATCGGGCGGCGCGGGATGATCGACAAGGTGGCGGCCGCGGTACGCGAGGCGATGGCGCGCGCCGGCATCACCGATCCCGCGGATGTCCACTATGTACAGACGAAGACGCCGTTGCTGACCATCCAGACGATCCGCGAGGCGAAGGCGCGCGGGCGTACCGTGTGGACAGACAACCCGCACGAGTCGATGGACCTGTCCAACGGTACGACCGCGCTGGGCATCGCGCTGGCGCTGGGCGAGATCGAGGCGCTCGGCGACGACGACGTGCTGCACAACCGGGGCCTGTACTCGTCGGTCGCGTCCTGCTCGTCCGGCGTCGAACTGGACCGGGCGCAGGTCGTGGTCGTCGGCAACGTCCGCGGCGTGGGTGGCCGGTACCGCATCGGCCACGGTGTCATGCGCGACGCCCTGGACGCGGACGGCATCTGGGCCGCGATCCGCGACGCCGGCCTGCCGCTGCCCGACCGGCCGCACCACACCGACTTGGACGGCCGCCTCGTCAACGTGTTCCTCAAGTGCGAGGCGTCCAGCGACGGTACCGTGCGCGGCCGGCGCAACGCGATGCTCGACGACTCGGACGTGCACTGGCACCGGCAGATCAAGGCATGCGTGGGCGGGGTGACCGCCGCCGTCACCGGCGACCCGGCCGCGTTCGTCTCGGTCTCCGCCGCACACCAGGGCCCCGATGGCGGCGGCCCGGTCGCCGCCATCGTGGACCTCGGGCCCTGAACCCGAACGGTGTCAGCTCACACGACGCAGATCGGTGAGCCCGGTACGCTCACCGGCCCGCTCGCGATGTAGCCGAATGTGGTGGAGGAGCCCGGCGCCAGTGCGCCGTTGTAACTCACATTCGTCGCGGTGACCTGCGATCCGCTCGTCGTCATCGTCGTGCTCCAGGACTGGGTGATGGCCTGGCCGCTGTCCAACGTCCAGTTCACCTTCCAGCCGGATATCGCCGAGGTGGTGTTGTTGTTGACGGTCACGTTGACCTGGAAGCCACCCGGCCACTGGCTCGCGATCGCGAACGTGACCCGGCACCCGACGACCGGCGCCGAGCTCGACGACGCGATCCGGCTCGGGCTCGCGCTGGTACGGGCGCTCGGGCTGATGCCCGCACTCGGGCTGATGCCGGCGCTCGGGCTGACGCGCGTGCTCGGGCTGGAGACCGCGCTGTTGCTCGGCCCGGGCGAGCCGCCGTCACCGGCGCTGGTCGTGTAGCTGATCGGGGTGTACGCCGGTCCGCACGACGAGCCGCAGGAGGAGGGCAGCGTGAAGCTGTACACCCGGCCGCCGTTGATGAGCTGGTCGTTGACGTCGCGTACCCGGATCTGGAACTGGTTGGCGCCGCTGGACGTGCCGGCGATGATGAACGCCTGGCCCATGTCGCTGTCCATCTGCGCCGTGGTCCACACGCCGTTGGCGAGGTACTCGACGCCGTGGATGCCGTTGGCGAGGTGGGAGACCGAGATCGCCGTCCACCAGACCTGCGCGCCCTGCAGAGCCCCGATGTTGATGTCGCCGGTGTAGTTCGGCGCCTGGACGAAATTCCACGTGATGTGGCGGTTGTTCCAGTGGCTCGGGTACAGGTCGCCGACGGCCGCGCCGTTCTTCACGAACTGGTTGAGCGAGGCCTGCGCCAGGTCGAGGTGGTACGGGTCATCCCGGCACCACGCGTTGGCGTCGCCGCAGCTGTCCCCGACGATCATCGTCAGGGTGGCCCCGTTGTAGTTGTCGCTGACGAACGAGCCGTTGCGGCAGAACGGCTGGTTCGGCGCGCCGTCGTTGACGCCCGTGCAGTTGTCGCCGATCGTCACCTGGACGTACCGGCCGCAGTTGTGGCCGTTGTCCCACATGCCGATCTTGTCGGCCATCGAGGCGGGCAGCGGGCGCGGGTAGTTGTTGTAGTCGCCGGGCGTGTTGAACACGTTGAGCGCGACGAAGTTCTGCGAGTCGAGGTTGGCCTGCGGCAGGCCACAGCCGCCGTACGGCGCACCGAGGCCGGTGAACCAGGTGGCGTTGCCGGTGACCGGGCCGGTGATGGTCAGCGCGCCGGCCGGCAGTTGCCAGAGCAGCAGCAGCGCGCCGAGCAGTGCGGCCACACCGGGCAGCGCGACCCGGAGCAGGCGCGAAGAACGTCTGGACATAAGGGTTTCTCCCTAAACCATGAACAGGACAGGTGGACGCGGAGCGATGCGACCCCAGCAGCCCGCACTGCATGGTTCGAGAGATGTCGAAGAGACTCGATGCCAGCCGCGATTATTGTATCGGCGGGCGGCGACCCGTCAAACGAGAGGTTATCTTGACCGGGTCCAACTTGAGGAGGCTCGCGACGTGCCCGACACCACGCCCGGTTCCGAAATCCAGGCGCGCATCGACCTGCCCGACGCCCTCTGGCAGATTTCGCCGGAGCAGCGCGACACGGCGCTGTGGCAGGCTGACGGACTGTGTCGGATGGAGGGTGTCGGGGCGTTCGTGGCCTGCCTTCTGCCGGTACGGCTGACCGGCGACACGACGGTTACCTTCGGCGCGTGGATGTCCGTACCGGAGGAGACGTTTACGCAAGCACGCCGGGTGTACGGCACGCCGGACTATCCCCGGTTCCAGCTCACCGGCGCCCTCGCCAACGCCGTCAAGCCCTGGGGTGAGGAGCTGCTCGGCGCGCCGGTACGGGCCGGGGTGCGCGACGCCGCCCGCCTGCCGTACCTGACCGGCAGCGCGCATCCGCTCGTGTCCCGGCTACTCGCCGAGGTCTGGGACCGGGACACGGTCCTGTCCGGCCTCGCCTTCCCGCTTCCGGTACCGGTGCGCCACCGGGTGGACGAGCGCTGGTCGATCGAGCGCAGCGCCGGGCTGACCCCGCGCGTGGTGCGCGGCCGGCAACAGTTCCTGGGTACCGGCCGCAAGGTGCTGGTCGCGAGCTACCCCACGCCGCCCGGGCAGAGCGCCGAGGAGGTGCTGCGGATGGTGACCGACGGCGCGGCACCCGCCGGCGAGCCGCTCACCGAACGGGACGCGGACTCGACGCACATCCGGTACGCGATGCGTACCACCGCGGAGGTGGACGGCGGCGTCCAGCACGAGCTGCTGGGCTTCACCATCGGCCCCGGCGGGTTCCTGGAGACGGTCTGCATCCACGACGACCCGGCCGACGCGGCGTGGGCGCTGTCGGTGTGGCGCTCGGTGCGCCAGCACGCCTGAACCTTCACCCGCCCGTCGTCTCCGGCTCACCCGGCCGAAACCGTCCCGGCAGCCGATCTCCGGTAGGCACGACACTACGTCTACCAACGAGGAGAGGCATCGATGATCACCAAGAGGCGGCTGGCCTTCGCGGGAGCGGGTGTACTCGCGCTCGCGACCGCGGCGGGTACGCTCGCCGCCGGCTCGGCCAACGCGCATGACGCGCTGCGCTGGACCTCCATCCCGGCCAGCCCGGACACGCGGGGCATCGCGGTACCCAACTCGCTGTCACCCCAACTGCGCGAGTACGCCGTCGCGCAGGGCTCGCAGAAGCTGGAGAACCCGGACGGGGTGGTCGCCTACTACGGCTACAACGCGAACGGCACGCTGGTGCCGGACCCGACCGTCACGCAGGCCCCGGGTACCAACGTGGAAGCGAGCAAGACCGAACCGGACAAGAACACCTATCTGCGCCTGTACGGTCTGCGCGGCGCGGACCCCAACTACAACTACGGCACGCACTTCCTGTACCAGGGCCACGAGACCGGGGTGCACGGATACATCACCCGGAT
>JBPYFB010000140.1:0-17838 GCA_051986465.1 Rugosimonospora sp. | reverse complement strand
GCCGAGCACGCCGTCGAACACCTCGGCGCAGACGGGGACCAGGTCGGGGTGGGCCACCCACGACCCGTCGAAGCCGTCGGCCGCCTCGCGCTCCTTGTCTTCGCGCACCTTCGCGAGCGCCACCGCGTTGACCTCAGGGTCACGGCGGCTGGGAATGAAGGCGGCCATGCCGCCCATCGCGAACGCGCCGCGCCGGTGGCAGGTGGCGACGAGTAGTTCCGTGTACGCGCGCATGAACGGCGCGGTCATCGTCACCGCGCCCCGGTCCGGCAGGACGAAGCGCTCGCCCTGGTCCCGGAACTTCTTGATGACGCTGAACAGGTAGTCCCAGCGTCCCGCGTTGAGCCCGGAGGCGTGCGGGCGCAGCTCGTACAGGATCTCCTCCATCTCGAACGCGGCCGAGATGGTCTCGATGAGCACCGTGGCCCGGATCGTCCCTTGTGGAATGTCCAGCGCCTCCTGCGCGTGCGCGAAGACGTCGTTCCACAGCCGCGCCTCCAGATGGCTCTCCATCTTCGGCAGGTAGAAGTACGGGCCGCTGCCGCGGGCCAGCAACTCGCGCGCGTTGTGGAAGAAGTACAGGCCGAAGTCGACGAGCGCGCCCGGTACCGGTTTTCCGTCGACGGCGACGTGCCGCTCGTCGAGGTGCCAACCGCGCGGGCGCATCACGATCGTGGGCAGCGGCCCGTCCTCGGCTATCGAGTAGTGCCGCCCGTCCGGCCCGTCGAACGCGATGGTGCGCCGCACCGCGTCGTACAGGTTGGTCTGACCGCCCACCACGTTGGCCCAGTGCGGCGTGTTGGCGTCCTCCAGGTCGGCCAGCCACACCTTCGCCCCGGAGTTGAGCGCGTTGATGGCCATCTTCCGCTCGGTCGGGCCAGTGATCTCCACTCGCCGGTCGGTCAGGTCGGCCGGCGCGGGCGGCACCGACCATTGCGCCGCGCGGGCCTCGGCGGTTTCCGGCAGGAAGTCCAGCCGCCCGGTGCGGGCGATCTCCTCCCGCCGGGTCGCGCGCCGGGCCAGCAACTCGTCGCGGCGCGCCCCGAAGCGCCGCGCGAGGCCGGACACGAATTCGTACGCCTGGTCAGTCAGGATCTCAGTCACGCCTCAGTATCCCCCGTGATGTCCTCCGGGCGCACCGGGACGCGGGTCAATGCCCGGCCGGTCGCCGCCCGGATCGCGGCCACGATCGCGGGCGTGGCGGATATCGTGGGCGGCTCGCCCACGCCGCGCAACCCGTACGGCGCATACGGATCGCCGAGCTCCAGCACGTCCACGTGCATCGGTGGCATGTCCAGGATGGTGGGGATGAGGTAGTCGGTGAAGGACGGATTGCGTACCAGCCCGTCCCGTACCTGAATCTCCTCCATCACCGCGAGCCCCAGCCCCTGCGCGGTACCGCCCTGTATCTGGCCGACCACCGCGAGTGGGTTCATCGCCTTCCCGACGTCCTGCGCGGTCGCGATCTGCACCACCTTCACCAGACCCAGCTCGGTATCGACGTCCACGGTGGCGCGATGGGCGGCGAAGGCGTACTGCAGGTGCGCGTCGCCCTGCCCCGTCTCGGGATCCAGCGGATGCGTGGGGCGGTGCCGCCACTCCACGGTCTCCTCGATGACGTCGTCACCCAGTACGGCGGCGACGTCGAAGACCGCCGAGCCGGCGCGCGCCGCAAGCTTCGCCCGTACCGCCTGGCAGGCGGCGCGTACCGCGCCGCCGGTCAGGTACGTCTGCCGGGAGGCGGAGGTGGAACCGGCGCTGCCCACGCTCGTATCCGCCGCCGCGATGCTCACCCGCGCCACGCCCAGCTCGGTACGGGCGATCTGCTGCAGCACGGTCACCAATCCCTGGCCCACCTCGGCGGCGGCGGTGTGTACCTGTACCGCCGGCTCGCCGCCCACGACCGACAGGAGTACCCGCGCGGTCGCATAGTCGTCGAAGCCCTCCGAGAAGCCCACGTTCTTGATGCCGACCGCGTACCCGACGCCGCGCACCACGCCCTC
This sequence comes from Rugosimonospora sp., assembly GCA_051986465.1. Classification (GTDB taxonomy): domain Bacteria; phylum Actinomycetota; class Actinomycetes; order Mycobacteriales; family Micromonosporaceae; genus DATEJJ01. The sequence goes on along the minus strand of JBPYFB010000140.1, from coordinate 15,835 downwards.
CCCGTGCGTCGTGTTGGCCACCCCGCCGGGCAGCTCACGCGGATCGCCGCTTCGGACCGGTGCTGGCGGGGCAGCGGCCACCCGGCGCACCAGCTCGGCGACTGGCGCCGCCCCCTCCACCAGCTGGCCGGTGGGCATGCTGTCCCCTGTGGACAGTGCGTTGCGGGTGCGCACCTCGACCGGGTCCAGCCCCACGGCGGCGGCCAGCCGGTCCATCTGCGACTCGTACGCGAAGCACGCCTGTACCGCGCCGAAGCCGCGCATCGCACCGCACGGCGGGTTGTTCGTGTACGCGACGTAGGTGTCCATCGCGACGTTGGGCACGACGTACGGGCCGATCCCCAGCGTGGCCGCGTTCGCCGCGACCGCCGACGAACTGGAGGCGTACGCACCGCCGTCGAGCACGATGCGCGCCTTGACGTAGACGAGCCGCCCGTCCCGGGTCGCGCCGTGTTCATAGTGGAGGGTCGCCGGGTGGCGGTGCACGTGGCCGTAGAACGACTCCTCCCGGGAGTACACCATCTTCACCGGGCGCCTGGTGCGCAGCGCGAGCAGGCACGCGTGTACCTGCATGGAAAGGTCCTCGCGCGCGCCGAACGCGCCGCCGACCCCGGCGAGGGTCAGCCGCACCAGCGGTTCCGCGAGGCCGAGGCACGCGGCGACCTGCGCGCGGTCCACGTGCAGCCACTGGGTCGCGACGTACAGGTCCACGCCGCCGTCCTCGGCCGGGATGGCCAGGCCCGATTCTGGGCCGAGGAACGCCTGGTCCTGCATGCCGACCCGGTACTCGCCGGTGACCACGACCTCGGCGCGCGGGTACGGGTCGCCCTTGCGGACCGGTACGTGCCGCAGCAGGTTGGTGTCCACATGGGACCCCGCCGTCCGGGCGCCCGGCTGGATGGCGGCCTCCGCGTCCACGACCGGTTCGAGCACCTCGTAGTCGACGCCGATCCGGGCCGCCGCCCGGCGCGCCGTCTCCGGATGGTCGGCGGCGACGATCGCCACCGGCTCGCCCTGGTAGCGCACCTCGTCGACGGCGAGCACGGGCTGGTCCCGGATCTCCAGTCCATAGTGGAGGGCGCCGGGCACGTCCTCGTGGGTGAGCACCGCGTACACGCCGGGCAGCGCGAGGGCCTCGCGGATGTCCAGGTGGCGGATCCGGGCGCGCGGGTACGGCGAGCGCAGCGTGGCGCCCCAGAGCATGTCGTCCGCCCACAGGTCAGAGGAGAACGCGAACTCGCCGGATACCTTCAGCCGCCCGTCGGGACGGCTCGCACTTGTCCCGACGCCACCCTGATCATCGACTCCCGGCCGCAACTTCATTGAAGTTGCGGCATCCGGGCCCCCCGGACCCCGCAACTTCAATGAAGTTGCGGGGATCTTGGCGGCGCGCCTCACGGCGCGGCCCGCGGGGGTCACGGCGCGACCGCCGTGCGGAGGCGGCGGGCCAGGTCGGGGGTGGGGATGGTCAGGAGGGAATCCTGGGCGACGATGGGGCGGCCGCCGACCAGGAGCAGTTCGATCGGCGGCTGTGCGCCGAACACCAGCGCCGCCACCGGATCGGCGATGCCCTCGTGGCCCAGCCCGGACAGCCGCCACAGCGCCACGTCGGCGAGCTTGCCCGGCTCCAGCGAGCCGAGTTCGTCGGCGCGGCCGAGGCAGCGCGCGCCGCCGATGGTACCCAGCGCCAGCGCCTCCCGGGCGGTCAGTGCCGCCGGCCCGCCCCGCAATCGGGCCACCAGCAGCGCCTGGCGCAGTTCCGCGCCGAGCTGGCCGCCCTCCTGCGACGCGGCGCCGTCCACCCCGAGGCCGACCGGCGCGCCCGCGTCGAGCAGGTCGCGTACCGGCGCGATGCCGGCGCCCAGCCGCGCGTTGGAGCTGGGGCAGTGTGCGATGCCGGTACCGGTGCCGGCCAGCCGGGCCACCGCCCCGCCGTCGAGGTGGACGCCGTGCGCCAGCCACACGTCCGGGCCGAGGTACCCGAGGCGCTCGGCGTACTCGACCGGCGTGCAGCCGTACGTCTCGGCGCAGTACGCCGCCTCCTCGACGGTCTCCGCAAGGTGCGTGTGCAGGCGTACCCCCGACAGCCGGGCGAGCGCCGCCGCCTCCGCCATCAGCGTGTCGCTGACCGAGAACGGCGAGCAGGGGGCGACCGCCACCCGGACCATCGCACCGGGCGCCGGGTCGTGGAAGCGCGCGATCGCGTCGGCGGTCGCGGCGAGCGCGGCGTCGGTACTCTCCACAATGGAGTCTGGTGGCAGCCCGCCAGCCGAGCGGCCCAGGTCCATCGAGCCGCGTGCCGGGTGGAAGCGCAGCCCCACCTCGGCGGCTGCCGCGACCGTGGCGCCGAACGGGTCACCGCCCCCGCGCGGGTACACGTAGTGGTGGTCGGTGCTGGTGGTGCAGCCGGACAGCGCGAGCCAGCCGAGGCCGGCGGCCGCGCAGGCACCCGCGATGTCCTCGTCGATGCGCGCCCAGACCGGGTACAGCTCGGTGAGCCAGCCGAACAGGTCGCACTGCTGGGCCAGTCCCCGGCTCGCCCACTGGTACAGGTGGTGGTGGGTGTTGACGAGCCCCGGCGTGGCCAGGCAGCCGGTACCGTCGATCCGCCGGTCCGCGGCGCCCGCGAACCGGCCCGGCCCCACGGACGAGATCCGGTCCGCGTCGATCGCGATGTGGCCGGACGCATACTCGGTGCCGGCACCGTCCACAGTGGCCACCGCACAGTTCTCAATGACGGTCGTCACGACGCAGCCATCCGGACCGCCTCCAGGATCTTCTCGTACCCCGTGCACCGGCACAGGTTGCCGGCGAGCGCCTCGCGGATGTCCTGGTCGCTCGGGTCCGGCGCGCGCGAGAGCAGGTCGTGTACGGCCACGATCAGCCCCGGTGTGCAGAAGCCGCACTGTACGGCGCCCGCGGTAAGAAACGCCTGCCGTACCCGATCGGCTAGAACACCCACGGCGTCGCTGGCTTCGCTTGACCGCTCCGACGCGACCACACCCTCCACGGTCACCACGGACCTGTCGATGGCCTGCCCGGCGGCGACCAGGCAGGCGCAGGCCGGCAGCCCGTCGAGGTACACCGTGCAGGAGCCGCACTCCCCCTGCTCGCAGGCGTTCTTCGTGCCGGGCAGGCCGAGCCGCTCGCGCAGCACGTACAGCAGGCTCTCCCCCGGCCAGACGTCGTCGGCCTGGCGCGCCTCGCCGTTCACGGTCAACGTCACCCGCACTGGTACTCCTTCCAGGCCCACGCCAGCGTCCGGCGGCCGAGCACGGACAGCGCGTGGCGCCGGTACGCGGCGGTCCCCCGCACGTCGTCGATGGGGCGCGCGGCCGAGGCGACCAGCTCGCCGAAGCGCCGCGACAACTCCGGCGGCAGCGGCCCCCGCGACGCCCAGGGCAACTGCTCGGCGAGGAGGGATTCGGCGTCGGGGGCGCGCAGCGGCGTCGGCCCGGCCGAGCCGATTCCGGTACCGGCGCCGCGCGCCGCTGCGTCGAGGCGCAGCGCAAAGGAGCAGACCGCGATGACCATCGCGTTGCGGGTACCGACCTTCGCGAACTGTTCCGGCCCGGCGGCGGCCGGTACCACAATCGCCGCGATCAGCTCGTCCGACGCGAGCACGCTGCGCTTGGGTCCGGTGAAGAACTCCGCGACGGGTACCAGCCGGGTGCCGCGCACCGAGGCCAGCTCGACGAGCGCGCCTGCGGCGAGCAGCGGCGGGTGGGCGTCCCCGGCCGGCGAGGCGGAGCCGAGGTTCCCGCCGACCGTGCCCCGGTTGCGGATCTGTGGCGAGCCCACGGTGCGGGCGGCGATCGCGAGTCCGGGCAGCAGCGCGCCGAGCTCGTCGATGATCCGGCGGTAGGTGACGCCCGCGCCGACCCGTACCATCGCGCCGTCCACGGTCCAGTCCAGAAGGGACGGTACCCGGGTCAGGTCGAGCAGGGCCGGCGGCCGGCGCCGGTCGAAGTTGAGCTCCACCATGACGTCGGTGCCACCGGCGATCGGTACCGCGTCTGGGTACTCCGCCTTGGCCGCGAGCGCGTCGTCCCATGTGGACGGTTGTCGGAACTCCACCCGCTCACCACCACGCGAGGCCGGGTTCGGGCGCGTCGTCGCGGCACACCGTACCCTCGATGAGCCCGTACGGGCGATCCGCCGCGAGGTAGACCTGATCCGGGTTGTCCAGCCCGAACGGGCTCAGGTCGACCAGGAAGTGGTGCTTGTTCGGCATCGCTAGGCGCACCTCGACGATCTCCGGCCGCTCCGCCAGCACCTGCTGCCCCATCGTGAACAGCGTCTGCTGCAGGGAAAGGCTGTGCGTGTCGGCGAACGCCTGCACCAGCCGCCGCCGCGCCTGCTCGTGGTACCCGCCCCAGTCCAGGTCCGTACCGGCGTACCGCCACCGCGCCTCCACTGCGGTGGCGAGGATCCGGTCCCGCGTCTCGGGGAGCGTCGTGTACCGGTCCTTCAGGTACCCGTGGAACTCCGAGCCGGTGGAGTTGAGCAGCGTCAGCCCGGACAGCCCACTGACCACAGTGGAGTGTCGACCGTCGTAGCTGACCGTCGCGGTACGGGTCTCCGCACCGGCCCGCTCGAAGGAGTGCCCGCCGACGCGCTGCCACGGGTACTGTTCGATGTGGACACGGGCTCGGTGGATCGCCGGCTGCGAGTCCACGAAGTGCCGGGCCAGCCGCAAGCCGAACGCCTCGATCTGGCCGATCCCGTACTCGCGGGCGAACGCGTACACCGTGTTCTTCTGGCTGTCGGTCGGCAGCACGTTCGCGTTGTCGCCGCGCAGGTGTACCGCGGCGAGGTCGCCGGCGAGGGTCGTGGTCACGTTGAGGTCGGTCAGTTCGTGCCGCGCGCCGTCGCGCTGGACGTGTACGAGCCGCGTCTCCGCCTTGCCGTACTGGTTGGGCCCGAGGACGATGGCCATCCGCTCAGCTCCCCCGGTAGGTCGAGTAGCCGAACGGGCTCAGCAGCAACGGTACGTGCAGGTGCCGCGCCGGATCGGTCGCCGCGAAGACCACGCATACCTCCGGGAAGAACGCGTCCGGTCCGAGGTACGCGGCGGTGTCGAAGAGCAGCCGGTACCGGCCCGCCGGCAGCGGTTGCGGGAAGCGCAGCCGGCCGTCGGCGTCGGTGCCCGCCGCGCCGATGACCGAGAAACCCGCCGCGTCGGCCTGCTCCAGCCGCACCGGTACGCCCGCGGCCGGTTCGCCCCGGGCGATGTCGAGCACGTGCGTCGATACCGTCATCCGGCGCCCACCAGTCGCCGTACCCGAAGCTCGGTTATCTTGGCCAACTCCGCGCGGACCACCCGGCGCTCCGTCTCCTCGTCGTTGCCCAGCCGCTCGCGCGCCGCCGCCAGCATCTCGTCCGGCGTGCGCCCGGTCGCGAAAATCAGGAAGACCCGGTCGAACCGCTCCTCGTACGCCCGGTTCGCCGCCGCTAGCGCGATCCGCACGTCCGCATCCGCGCCCGCGACGCCGGCCTGTTCCCGCCGCGACCAGGCCGCGTCCCGGCCGGCACCGGCCGAGCGCTCGCCGATGCGCGGATGCGCGGCGAGCGCCGCGGCCACCCGCGTCCAGTCCAGGTCCGCGAGCGCGGTGCGGGCCGCCGCGGTCAGGCGCTCCACAGTGGAGTATGGGCGCCCCGCGGCGACGGTACCGGCCCATCCGGGCGCCGCGCAGCAGGCGGCCAGTTCGCGCACCGCCTCCCCCTCGGGAAGCGCGTTGAACCAGCCCAGTCCGCTCACCCTGCTGACCCTAGCCAGCCAGATGTCCGGGCCGTCAAGATCTCGTTACGCAGCGGTGACCTGCCCATAGATGAGCGTCTCCGACCTATGGAACAGCGCCTCCGAAAGTTTCGGCTAAGTATCGGTAATATCAGCGGCAAATTGCCGTACACTGCGCCGTATGTCCACGACGACCGAGCCCGCCCGCGGCCGGCCCCGGGGTCGACGCTCCATCACGATCGCCCGGATCGCCGAGCAGGCCGGCGTGTCTGTACCGACTGTTTCAAAGGTCATCAACGGCCGGGCGGACGTGGCGCAGACGACCCGCGATCGGATCGAGGCCATCATCCGAGAGCACGGGTACCAGCGGCCCGACAAGGTCGCCAACCCGTCCCGCCTGCTCGAGCTGGTCTTCCGGGAGCTGGAGAGCGCCTGGGCGATGGAGATCATCCGAGGCGTGGAGCAGGTGGCGAGGGCGAACGACCTCGGCGTCGTACTGTCCGAAATGGACGGTCGGCACACCACCGCCCGGGGCTGGATCGAGGGGTTGCTGGAGCGCCGGCCGACCGGTGTCATCGCCGTCTTCTCGGAACTGAGCGACTCGCAGCAGGTCCAACTGAAGACCAGGCGCATCCCGCTGGTGGTCGTCGACCCCACCGGCCAGTCGCTGCACGACACGCCCTCGGTCGGCGCGACCAACTGGAGTGGCGGGGTCGCGGCAACCCGGCACCTGCTCGACCTCGGGCACCGGCGGATCGCCGTGATCAGCGGGCCGGAGCGCATCCTGTGCAGCCGGGCCCGGCTGGACGGGTACCGGGCCGCGATGGACGCGGCCGGCATCGCCATCGACCCGGGGCTCGTCCGGTACGGCGACTTCCACGTCGCCGACGGCCTCGCGCAGGGCCGGGAACTGCTGCGCCGGCCCGACCCGCCGACCGCCATCGTCGCCGCCAACGACCTGCAGGCGTTCGGCGTGTACGAGGCGGCCCGCGAGGCGCGGCTGCGCATTCCCGAGGAGCTCAGCGTGGTCGGCTTCGACGACCTGCCGGTGGCGGCCTGGGTGGGGCCGCCGCTGACCACGATCCGCCAGCCGCTCGTGGAGATGGCGGCCGCGGCGACCAAGCTCGTGCTCGACCTCACCGGCCAGGCGACGGCGCCGCGGCCGCGCAGCCGTGGCGGGTACGCCGGGCCGACCCGCATCGAACTCGCCACGACGCTCGTGGTGCGCCAGAGCACGGCGGCGCCGATACGCTAGCGCGCCAAATTCGACATCGTGCGCCATTCGATTACCGCGGGGCCGATACGGGAACACACAGCGCACCCCGATTAGCAGAGAGAGGGTCGTTCCCGTGTCGATTCCACCGATCTCCAACGGCCAGTTCGAGGCCGGGGTACCCGGCATGGGCCGCCCCGCCGTGACGGTCGCCACCTACCCGGACTACCTGTCCGCCCAGCGGGCCGTGGACTTCCTGTCCGACAACCAGTTCCCGGTCGAGCAGACCGCAATTATCGGTACCGACCTGCGCCTGGTCGAGAATGTGCTGGGGCGGGTGACGACGGCGCGCGCCGCGCTGGCGGGCGCCGGCAGCGGCGCGTGGTTCGGTTTGCTGATCGGCTTGCTGTTCGGCCTGTTCAGCGTCTCCGCCTGGTGGCGGGTGCTGTTCGCCGGCCTGATCATCGGCGCGATCTGGGGCGCGATCTTCGGCGCCGTCGCGCACGCGATGACCGGCGGGCGCCGCGACTTCACCTCGCGCAGTTCGCTCGCCGCGGGCCAGTACGCGATCAGCGTCGACACGCAGTTCGCCGACGACGCTCGGCAACTGCTGACCCGGCTCAACTGGCAGTCCACCAACGCCTGATCAGCTCGCCCCGATGCTCGGCGCCGTCCCTGTCGTGTTCGGCGCTGTCGACGGTGCGGTCGGCGTCGGGCTGGCGCCGCCGGTGGTGGGCCCGGTCGTGGACGGAACCGGGCTACCGGTACCGGTCTGCGTGGGCGTCGGAGCCGGACTGGCCGGGGCACCGGCGCCCGGGCCCCGGTGCAGCAGCCCGGGTGGGTTGACCATGCGCGGGCTGGGCGCCAGCAGCAGGGCGAGCAGGATCGCCATCCCCACGAGTACCGCACCGGTACCGCCGACCGCCGCACCCCGTACCAGCGCGCCCCGCTCGCGCAGCCACTCACTGCGGCGGCGGGCGCGCAACGGCTCGGGCAGCGCGGCCCGCCGGGCGGCGAGGCTGTTCCACGGTGCCGCGGCCAGGCCCAGCGTCGGGACGACGAGCAGCGCCGCGAGCAACGGGCCGCTGTACGTGTCGAACCGGGTCAGGCCGGCGACGAAGCCCAGCGTCCCGAGCAGCGCCAGCAGTGTCTCCGCCCAGTTGCCCCGCAGCGCGTCCCACCACCCGCCGCTCTCGCTCGTCTTCGGGGTACGCAGGAACTCCGCCTTGCGTGCGAACAATCCCTGCACCGAGGCGCGCGCGACCACCAGCGATGTCGACTGCCACACGAAGAAGGCGCCCAGCGCGTCCCGCCAGGTGGCGCCGGTACCGCGACGCAGCAGCGCGACCGCCCGTACCAGTCCCAGCACCACGAGCACCGGTACGGTCGCCACGAGAAACAAGGTCAGCTTCCGGAACAGTTGCCCTCCCCCGGTGGCCAGGTTGATCGCCCCGGCCAGCAGGAACACGTAGAACGCCAGCCCCAGCAGGTCGCCGTACCACTGCAGCCCGCCCGAGAGGTACGCCCACCGCTGCGCCAGGGTCATCTGGTTGTCCTCTGTGGACCGTCCGGACAGCAGCGAGCGCCAGTGCATGCGCAGGATCTGGATACCGCCGAAGCACCACCGGTACCGCTGGCTCTTGAGCGCCTCGAAGGTCAGCGGCATGACGCCGTGCCCCCACGACTGGTCCACGTGCAGGCCGGCACCGCCCGCGCGCAGCAGCCGCAGGGACAGCTCCGCGTCCTCGGTGATGCACCACTCGTCCCAGCCGCCCACCCGCTCCAGCTCCGATCGCCGGATCAGCCCCATCGTGCCGGCGAAGATGGCGCCGTTGTGCTCGTTGCGGGAGGGCTGCGAGACGGCGAAGAAGTACTTGTACGAGTAGTAGAGGCGCCGGTAGTACGGGTCCTGCCGCCAGTCCCGGTAGTCCTGCGGCGCCTGGATGAAGCTGACGTGCGCGTCGGTGAACAGCGGCGCGCACCGGGCCAGGAAACCGGGATCGATCTGGTAGTCGGAGTCCACCACGCCGATCACCTCGGCGTTCGGGTCGGTCAGCTCGCCCAGCGCGTAGTTCAGCGCCCCGGACTTGTACCCGGGCCAGTCGTCGAGGTGCGCGAACTTCACCCCGTGCTCCTGGCACCACCGCTCCACCGGCCGCCACAGGCTCTCGTCGTCGGTATTGTCATCGATCGCGACGACCTCGTACCGCGGGTAGTCGATACGCGACAGTGAGCGCAGGGTCTCGATGACCATCTCCGGCGGCTCGTTGTGCGCCGGTACGTGCAGGCTCACGAACGGCGGGTGGCCGCCAGGGTCCGGGGTGGGCGTCCGCGGACTGATCCGCCGCCGCCAGTGCTCGGTGCCGAGCGCGTCACACAGCTCCCACAGGTACGCACAGGCGAGGACCGCGGCGAAGACCTCGAACAGCCACAGCAGCACGCCACCGGCGGTACTCCACACGCCGAGGTTGCTGGCGAACGTCCAGTTGAGAATGAACGTGAGGTACACCACGAAAAGGAACACGGCGGTGGCCCAGCACAAGTGGGCGCGGGCATTCCAGCGCCTGGTCGCGGGCAACCAGACCAGACTCGCGACAACGAGTCCGGCCAGCGCCGTCACGATGTTGCCCGGCGCCACGTGCAGCAGCCGCAGCACGCCGCCGACGAGCGCACCCAGCACGGCGGTACCGACCAGCGCGAGTACCAGCCGCCGGGTCGCCGGCCAGGCACCGGCCGCGCGATATGGCCGGCGCATTGGCGCGAACAGCGCCGCCGACGATACCGGTGCGGCCACGATTCCACAGAGCAGCAATGCCGCGAGCATCGAAACCTCCCAGTCGCGGATTGCCTACCCCCTTCGCCAAAATCTCAACCCCGGCCCAATTCCCAAGGGATTCTTGGCAGGAATAGCACCGGATACGATGCCGAATCCGCCAAGAATCGGGCGCCGCCTCATTGACGCAGTACGGCCATTGCCGCGTCGGTCACGAACGCCTTCTCCGCCTCGGACAGCGGGCCGTGGCGCATCGCCGGACGGGTACCGTCCGGCGGGCAGTCCTCCAGCCGCGGTGCGAGCACGCCGGCGTGGATGACGCCGAGCGCGCAGCGGGCTCGCAGCATCGCCGCGCTGTCCTGCCCGCCCCCGAGGATCTCCTGCAGCTCGAAGAAGGCGGCGGGCAGCGAGCCGCGCTGCATCTTGATCCGCTCCAGCGACGGGTCGCCGAGGAACGAGCGCAGCATCGGCGCGTGCTGGTCGAGCACGTCGACGAGGCTGCGGACCAGGGCGGGGGTGACCTCTCCGCGGGCGCGCGCGGCGGCGACGAACTCCTCGACCGCCGCGAACAGCGGCGCGATGAGCGCGACGAGCAGGTCGTCCTTGGAGGCGAAGTGGTAGTACAGGGAGCCCTTGGTCATGCCGAGCCGCTCGCTGATGTCGCGGACCGAGGTGCCCGCGTACCCGCGCTCCACGAACAGCTCCGAGGCGGTACGCAGGATGCGCTCGCGGGTCTGGTCCGCCGCGCTCCCGACCGTCCGTGCCACCCGGCGCACCTCCCCTGCGGGTACCCCCGCTCAGCTCATTGCCAGGATGCGCGCGATACCCTACTCGTGCCAATACCGGTCGTTCGATTAATTACTCGGGGGGATCGATGGCCGCGCTCGCGCGCTGGTGCTTCCGGCATCGCTTCGCTGTGCTCCTGCTGTGGCTGGCCGCGCTCGTCGGCCTGGGCTTCGTCAGCAACCAGATGGGCACCGGGTTCAAGGACAGCTTCGCACTACCCGGCACGGAGTCGACGAAGGCGCTGAGCCTGCTCCAGGCCGCGTTCCCGACCCAGGCCGGCGAGTCGGACACCATCGTCTGGCACGTGCGCCAGGGTTCGGTCAAGGACCCGGCGGTGGCGCAGCCGATCACCGCGATGCTGGACAAGGTGGCGCACGCGCCCCGGGTTGCCGCGGTCACCAGCCCGTACACCCCGCAGGGTGCGGCCCAGATCAGCGCCGACGGGCAGACCGCGTACGCGTCGGTCCACCTCACCACCTTGGGCCGGCGGGTACCGAAGGCCGACATCCAGAACATCGTCGACATCGCGACCTCGGCGCGTACCGACGCGCTCCAGGTGGAGCTGGGCGGCAACGCGATCCAGGTGTCCAACCAGGCCTCGCTCAGCTTCACCGAGTTCGTCGGCGTGGTCGCCGCCGGCATCGTGCTGTTCATCGCGTTCGGCTCGCTGCTGTCGATGGCGCTGCCGCTGATCACCGCGCTCATCTCGCTGGTCGGCGCCAGCTTCGCGATCGACCTGCTCAGCCACGCGACCACCATTCCGCAGCTCGCGCCGACCTTCGCGGCGCTGATCGGCCTCGGCGTCGGCGTCGACTACGCACTGTTCGTGGTCACCCGGCACCGCAACGGGCTCAAGGCGGGATTGAATCCCGAGGAATCGGTGGTCCGCGCGCTGAACACGTCCGGCCGGGCGGTCATCTTCGCCGGCCTCACCGTCTGCGCCGCCATGCTCGGCCTGTACGCGCTCGGCCTTGGCTTCCTCAACGGCCTGGGCGTCGCCGCGGCCCTCATGGTGCTGGTCAACATCGTCGCGGCGATCACCCTGCTGCCCGCCCTGCTGCGCATCATGGGCATGCGCGTGCTCAGCCGCCGGGAGCGGCGCCGGCTCGCCGAGGAGGGGCCGCACGACGTGCACACCCGGGGCTTCTGGCCGCGCTGGGCCGGCTTCCTGCAGCGGCGCCCGAAGCTGCTCGCCCCGGTCGCGCTCGCCATCATGGTGCTCCTCACCCTGCCGGTGCTCAAGCTGCACCTCGGCACCGCCGACCAGGGCAACGACCCGGCCAGCACCACCACGCGTAAGGCGTACGACCTGCTCGCCGGCGCGTTCGGCCCCGGCTTCAACGGCCCGCTGCAGCTCGTCGGCGAGGTGCACTCCGCCGCCGACCAGCAGGCGCTGGCCGGGCTGGCCCAACAGGTGCGCACCGCACCCGGGGTCAAGACCGCGTTCGCGCTGCCGACCCAGCCCGGTGCGGCGATCGGCATCATCCAGGTGGTGCCGACCACGTCGCCGCAGGACGTCAAGACCGAGAAGCTGATCGACCGGTTGCGGCACGACGTCATCCCGCAGGCCGAGCGGGGCACCACCCTCAAGGTGTACGTGGGCGGGCAGACCGCGATCATCGATGACTTCGCGAAGGTACTGGCCGGGAAGATCCCCCTGTTCATCGGGGTGATCGTGGGTATGGGCTTCATCCTGCTGCTGATCGCCTTCCGCAGCATCGTTGTGCCGCTGACCGCGGCGGTGATGAACCTGCTCGCGGCGGGCGCCTCGTTCGGCGTCGTGGTGGCGTTCTTCCAGTGGGGCTGGGGCAGCGACGCGCTCGGCCTCGGCAACGCGGGTCCGGTCGAGGCGTTCCTGCCCGCCATCATGCTGGCCGTCCTCTTTGGACTGTCCATGGACTACCAGGTCTTCCTGGTCAGCCGCATGCACGAGGAGTGGGTACACACCCGGGACAACCGGTACGCGGTGCGGGTCGGCCAGGCCTCGACGGGCCGGGTCATCACCGCCGCCGCCACGATCATGATCTGCGTGTTCCTCGCGTTCGTGTTCATGGGCCAGCGGGTGATCGCGGAGTTCGGTATCGGCCTGGCCAGCGCGGTCTTCATCGACGCGTTCGTGCTGCGCACCGTGCTGGTACCCGCGCTGATGCACCTGTTCGGCCGGGCCAACTGGTGGCTGCCCCGGTGGATCGACCGGTGGCTGCCGCACCTCGCGGTGGAGCCGGCCGAGGACGCCGCGCCCCAGCCCGCCACCCAGACCCCCGTCTCCGTCGGCTGACCCGCACCTCCGCCGGCTGACCCGCACCTCCCAAGATCCCCGCAACTTCATTGAAGTTGCGGGGTTGGGTGTGACTTATCCCCGCAACTTCAATGAAGTTGCGCCGATGTAAGGAGCGGGAGCCATAATCGGTCCGGTCCATTACGGAGTGCGGGAGGGTCCGGATGTCGCGGCGCGGGTGGCTACTGTTCATCGCGATGGGCGTCATCTGGGGCGTCCCGTACCTCATGATCAAGGTCGCGGTGACCACGCTGACCCCGGCCTCGCTCGTCTTCTGGCGCACCGCGCTCGCCGCGCTGCTGCTGGTACCGGTCGCCGCGGCGCGTGGCCAGCTGCGCCCGCTGCTGCGCCACTGGCGCCCGCTGCTCGTCTACACGATCGCCGAGCTGGCCGTACCGTGGCTGCTGCTCTCCAGCGCCGAGCAGCGCCTCTCCAGCTCGCTGACTGGTCTGCTGATCGCCGCCGTCCCGCTGGTCGGCGCGCTGCTGGGCTTCTTCACCGGTGGCGAGCGGCTGGGCCCGCGCCGGCTGCTCGGCCTGCTGATCGGCCTCGCCGGCGTGGGCTGCCTGGTCGGCCTGGACCTGACCGTGAGCGACGTACCCGCCCTGCTCGCGATCCTCGTGGTGGCGATCGGGTACGCGGTCGGACCGTTCGTACTGTCCCGGTACCTGTCGGACGCGCCGCGCCTCGGCGTGGTCGCCGCCTCGCTGGCCCTGACCGGCCTCGGGTACCTGCCCGCCGGCCTGATTCAGTTGCCGAGGCACTGGCCGCCCGCCCGGGTCGCCGGCGCGGTACTGGTGCTCGCCGTGCTCTGCACGACCGTCGCGTTCCTCCTCTTCTTCGCGCTCATCGACGAGGTGGGGCCGGTGCGCGCGACGGTCATCACGTACGTGAACCCGGCGGTCGCGGTCGCCCTCGGCGTGCTGCTGCTCGGCGAGCACTTCACGGCCGGCATCGGGGTCGGCTTCGCGCTGGTGCTCGCCGGCTCGATCCTCGCGACCCGGCGGGCGGCCACGCGGACGGCGGTGCGAACCGCGACAGTACCGGCGGAAGTTACTTCGTTGGGTCGTCAAACTATTGACGAGCGGGATGACGCGGGTGTGCAATCGGCCTCATGCCCGGACCACACCTCTCCCGCCGCGGCCTCCTGACGGCTGGAGCCGCCGCGCTCGCGGCTCCGATCGCCTCCGGCGCCGCGCAGTCGGCCCGTTACAGCTGGCGCAACGCCGAGATCGTCGGCGGTGGCTTCGTCCCCGGCATCATCTTCAACCGCGCCGAGCCCGGCCTGGTCTACGCGCGCACGGACATCGGCGGCGCGTACCGCTGGGACGGGCGGCACGAGCGGTGGATACCGCTGCTCGACTGGGTGGATTGGGACCACTGGGGATACACCGGCGTGATCAGCCTCGCCACCGACGCGGTCGACCCGGACCGGCTGTACCTGGCCGTGGGCACCTACACGATCCCGAGCTGGGATCCCAACAACGGAGCCATCCTGCGCTCCCGCGACCGTGGGAAGACCTGGCGGGTCAGCCCGCTGCCGTTCCGGCTGGGCGGCAACATGCCGGGGCGCGGCATCGGCGAACGGCTGGCCATCGACCCGGTACACAACAACATCCTGTACTTCGGGGCGCGCGGCGGGTACGGCCTGTGGCGCAGCAAGGACTCCGGTGCCACCTGGGCGCGCGTGGACAGCTTCCCCAACGCGGGAAACTTCGTCCCCGACCCCACCGACACTGGCGGGTACAACAGCGACAACCTCGGTGTACTGTGGACGGTCTTCGACAAGCGGACCGGCGCGATCTACGTGGGCGTCGCCGACAAGGACAACATCCTGTACCGCTCCACCGACTCCGGTGCCACCTGGGCGCGGGTACCGGGGCAGCCGACCGGGTACCTGCCGCACAAGGCGGTCTTCGACGACACCAGCGGGACCCTCTACCTCGCCACCAGTGACACCGCCGGTCCGTACGACGGCGGCAAGGGCGACGTGTGGAAGCTCGATACGACAACCGACACCTGGACCCTGATCAGCCCGGTACCCTCCACCGACAGCGGCGACTACTTCGGCTACAGCGGCCTGACCATCGACCGGCAGCACCCGGGCACCCTCATGGTGGCGACCCAGATCTCGTGGTGGCCCGATGTCATCTTCTTCCGCACCACCGACGCGGGCGCCACCTGGACGCGCGCGTGGGACTACGGCGACTGGCCCAACCGCATCAACCGGTACGACATCGACTTCGCCGCGGCGCCGTGGCTGACCTGGAACAGCACTCCGGCACTGCCGGAGCAGGCGCCGAAGCTGGGCTGGATGACCGAGTCGGTGGAGATCGATCCATTCGACTCCAACCATTTCCTGTACGGGACGGGCGCGACCATCTACGGCGCGCACAACCTGACCGACTGGGACACCGGTGGCACCGTGCACATCTCCGTCTCCGTACGGGGGCTGGAGGAGTGCGCCGTGCTCGACCTGATCAGCCCGCCCGAGGGCGCGCACCTGCTGTCGGCAGTGGGCGACGTCGGCGGGTTCGTACACACCGACTTCGATCGTTCGTCCACAATGTACGCCAACCCGACCATCTCGACGACGACCAGCATGGACTACGCCGAACTGGCGCCGGCCGTCATCGCGCGGGTCGGCAACAACAGCGCGGGCAGCCCGCACTTCGGCGTCTCCAACGACGGCGGTACCAGTTGGCAACCGGCCGGCAACGAGCCGGCCGGCGTCTCGAACGGCGGTACGGTCGCGGTGAGCGCCGACGGTTCCCGGATCGTCTGGGCGCCGGACGCGGTACCGGTCAGCTACTCCACCGACTCGGGCGCGACCTGGCTCGCCTCGGCGGGGGTACCGGCCGGGGCGACCGTGGAGTCCGACCGGGTCGACCCGCGCACGTTCTACGCGTTCTCCGCCGGTACGTTCTATGTCAGCACCGACGGCGGCGCGAGCTTCGCCAGCACCGTCTCAAGTGGACTGCCGGCGGAGGGGAACGTGCGCTTCAAGGCGGTACCCGGGCAGCGCGGCGACGTATGGCTAGCCGG